>CBFICG010000001.1:0-58306 GCA_965661025.1 Flavobacteriaceae bacterium
ATACTATTGCTGGTTTCTCAACTGTTGTAGAAGCAGATGGAAAAAACAACAATCCTAAAATTGTAAACCTTACTGCATTTTCTTCTGTTGCTGGTACTGCGCTTCAGTTTAAAAAGCAATCTGGTGCTACTATCACTGGTCTATCACTTATGGGTTACGCTACAAGAATTGATATGAAAGACGACGGAGATTTATCCAATGTTGTAATTGAAGGGGAAGCTGGTCATCCATCACTTGGATATGACGGAGCGGCAACTGTTGATATTGCAGATTTTGCATGGGCAACTAACAACACTTCTATTCCAACTGAAAGCACAACACTTTCTGGATCTATTAGTTCAAATAGAGTGTTAAACTCCACAAAAACATATTTAATTGACGGTGGTGTTCGAGTAAAAAGTGGTGCTACATTAACTATCCCTGCTGGAACAACTATCAAATCAAATGTGGGTACAGGGAACTTCCTTGCTGTTGAAGTTGGTGGAATAATCAACCTTACAGGTACAAACGATCATCCTGTAGTAATGGATTCTAACGCAACTACTCCTGCTCCTGGTGACTGGGGAGGATTACTTGTATGTGGTGATGCTACAACAACTGAGGGTGTAGACGCTGTTGCTGAGGTTGCTGGACTTGTGTATGGTGGTGATGATGATGATGACCACTCTGGAACTATAGAGTACCTTGTTATCAAAAATGCTGGTGCACAAATTAACTCTGAGTCTCAATATAATGGTTTAACATTATACGCAGTTGGATCAGGTACAACAATTTCAAATGTTGCAGTAATTGATGGTGATGATGATGGTGTTGAATTCTTTGGTGGAACCGTTTCTGCTACAAATTTATACTTTGAAAACAACTCTGATGACTCTGTGGATTGGACAGAAGGTTGGAATGGTACAATCACAAATACATATGTGAGCCATACTGTAGCTGGTTTCTCTACTGCAGTAGAAGCAGATGGAACAAACAACAATCCTAAAATTGTTAACTTCACTGCTGTATCCACTGTTAATGGTACTGCGCTTCAGTTTAAAAAGCAATCTGGTGCTACAATCACAGGATTACACCTTTCAGGTTATGCCAAAAACATTGACATGAAAGACAGCGGACCATTGGCTAATGTAAAAATTGAAGGAAATGATGCAAGTACTTCGGCTACTTATAACGCCACTGCTCTTGACATTTCTTCTTGGACTTGGTTTAAATAAGACACATATCCTTATTTAACAAATTGATAATCAAAAAGCCTCCATTTTTATGGGGGCTTTTTTATATTATTGCCAAATGGATTTTTACCTCATCATTATCATTGCCCTTGCGGTACTTGCCACCGCAGACTTGGTTGTGGGTGTTAGCAACGATGCGGTTAACTTCCTTAATTCGGCTATTGGTTCTAAAGCCATTAGCTTTAGAACCGTGATGATTATTGCTAGTTTGGGGGTAGCTGCTGGTGCCATTTTCTCGAGTGGACTTATGGAAGTGGCACGAAAGGGAATCTTTAATCCTGACTTGTTTTACTTTGATGAAATCATGGTCATTTTTATGGCAGTGATGCTCACCGATATTTTATTATTGGATTTTTTCAACACCCTCGGAATGCCTACCTCAACGACGGTATCTATTGTGTTTGAATTATTAGGTGCTGCTGTGGCCATTTCGCTCATCAAGATTTATATGGGCGGAGCAACGGAATCGTTGTTGGAATTTATCAATGTGAGTAAAGCTACACAAATCATCATGGGCATTTTGCTCTCGGTATTTATTGCCTTTACTGTGGGTGCAGTGGTTCAATACGTAAGCAGACTTATATTAACCTTTCATTTTGAAAAAAATCCCAAATGGATGGGTGCGATTTTTGGTGGTATTGCCATGACTGCGATAACCTATTTTATTTTAGCTAAGGGAATCAAAGGAACCCCTTTTGCCGACAACACGTATGCCTTTCTTGGAGGAATATCACTAAAAGATTTTGTGGCCACCCAGGCATACCGTGTACTTTTTGTAAGCTGGGGAGTATGGACAGCGTTTTCACTCGTGGTTGCCTATCTGTTTAGAACTGATATTTATAAGGTAATTATTGTCGTTGGTACATTTTCGTTAGCATTGGCATTTGCAGGTAACGACTTGGTAAACTTTATTGGTGTACCTATCGCCGCATGGCAATCTTACGAAGCGTGGAAAATATCTGGCGTTAGTGCAGAGCTTTTTAACATGTCTTTCTTATCTGCGAAAGTGGCAACGCCCACGGTGCTATTGATTATTGCCGGATTAGTTATGGTGATTACATTATGGTTATCGTCAAAAGCTCAAGAAGTACTCAAAACTTCCATTGAATTATCACGTCAAGAACGTACAAACGAACGCTTTGACTCCAATGCTTTTTCACGTAATTTGGTTTATGCTTTTGTTGGTTCGGTACGAGTTGTGGAAGCTATAACACCAGCAATACTTATTGAAAAAATCAAGAGGCGTTTTACCCCTGCCAAAGTGAAACGCTACGCAAAACCAGAAGATGCACCTGCATTTGATAATATCAGAGCGTCGATTAACCTCACAGTAGCCGCAGTACTTATATCTATTGCAACATCTTACAAATTACCATTATCAACCACTTATGTAACGTTTATGGTGGCTATGGGAACTTCACTCGCCGATCGTGCTTGGGGGTCAGATAGTGCCGTTTACCGTGTTGCTGGAGTACTTAACGTTATTGCGGGCTGGTTTCTCACGGCACTAACAGCATTTACAGCTTGTGGTATTGTGGCAGCAATTCTTTACATTGGAAAACTCCCTGCTCTTCTTGCGTTACTTGCTGTTACCGTTTTTCTGCTTATCACTAACTATCGTAAGCACAAAAAAAATGTAACGGAATCCAATCGTGAGCGTGATTTACAAATGATTGAAAGCTCGTCTGTACAAGGACTTATTGTAGAAAGTGCTTACAATGTATCAATGATGGTGAACAAGTGTAATGACATTTATCTTGCTTCTGTTAATGGTTTGGCTAAACAAAACACCGAAGCACTTAGAGCTACCAAACGAGAGGTTATTCGTCTTGGGAAAGAAATAGAAAAACTCCGTAACGAGCTGTTTTATTTTATCCAAGAAATGGATGAAGAAAGTGTGGGGGTAAGTCACTTTTACATCAACTTAATTAGTATTTTAGAAGATATGGCGCAATCGTTGGAATACATTACCAAGGCGTCACACAAGCACGTAAATAACAATCACCGCCAGTTAAAGTATTCTCAGATTAAGGAATTAAAAGAAACACAATTGGATTTAGATGAATTGTTTGCTGAAATCCGTTTTGCCTTTGATTTGACTGATTTTGAGGCTGTTAGTACCATCCTTCCCAAAAAGGAAATGCTGTTTAAAAACATAGATGAAAAAATAAATCAACAGGTACTTAGAACGCGAAGCAAAGAGGAAAAGAGTCCCAAAAACACCACGCTTTTCTTTAGTTTAATGATCGAAACAAAAGATTTAATTGTAGCTACTTTTAACTTAATTGAACTTTACTACCTTAAATTCGATCCAAAAGTAGCTCCGCGAAAAGTTAGCGAAGGACAAAAAGACCGCTAATAAAAAAGCGCTACTTGCGTAGCGCTTTTTTATTGTGTAGTACTTCTTCGTTACGAACCACACATAAGGCAGTCGTCGTCTTCACTTTCTTTAGATTTTGAAAGCATTTCTTTGAGCTCGGTAGGGGTTAGTGGCTCCACGGCAACAGACGCTTTTGCTTTGGGCGTAGTAGCAACTTCTGCTACTGGAACCGCTTCGGTCTTTTTCTTAACGGTGAACTTAATCGCATCCACGGCGGACTTTGTGCGCAAATAATACATCCCTGTTTTTAAGCCCGATTTCCAGGCGTAGAAGTGCATTGACGTAAGCTTTGACATCGTTGCGCCCTCCATAAACAAATTCAACGACTGCGACTGGTCGATGAAATATCCGCGGTGACGAGACATATCAATAATGTCTTTCATACTCATCTCCCAAACTGTTTTGTACAACGCTCTGATTTCCTCGGGAATGGTTTCTATGTGTTGAATTGACCCATTAGCACGCATCAATTCTTGCTTCATCTCCTCATCCCAAAGACCAAGATTCACAAGGTCTTCTAACAGGTGTTTGTTTACCACTATAAACTCCCCAGAAAGCACACGTCGGGTATAAATATTTGATGTGTAGGGCTCAAAACACTCATTATTCCCCAAAATTTGTGAGGTAGATGCGGTAGGCATAGGTGCCATCAATAGCGAATTGCGCACCCCGTGCTTCTTGATTTCCTTGCGTAATCCGGCCCAGTCCCAACGACCACTAAGTTCGTCGTCTTTAATGCCCCACATATTGTGTTGAAATTCCCCTTTCGAAATGGGAGATCCTTTGTAGGATTGATAAGGGCCTTCTACTTTTGCCATTTCTTTTGAGGCTGTAAGCGACGCAAAATAGATCGTCTCAAAAATTTCTTGATTAAGGGTTTTTGCCTCTTCACTGGTAAACGGTAACCGCAATTTGATAAATGTATCGGCAAGACCTTGTACCCCTAAGCCCACCGGACGGTGGCGCATATTCGAATTTTCCGCTTCTGGGACTGGGTAATAATTGCGGTCAATAACCTGATTTAAATTTTTGGTTACCCGTATCGTTACCTCATAGAGCTCTTGATGATCAAATACCCCATCCTTTACAAACATTGGTAGTGCAATCGATGCCAAGTTACATACCGCTACCTCATCTTTTGAGGTATACTCCATAATTTCGGTACATAAATTGGACGAACGAATAGTCCCCAAATTCTTCTGATTAGACTTGCGATTCGCTGCATCTTTGTACAGCATATAGGGTGTACCCGTTTCTATTTGGGATTCTAAAATTTTCTCCCAAAGCTCACGTGCCTTTATCGTTTTGCGTCCTCTGTTTTCAGATTCGTACTTTAAGTATAACGCTTCAAATTCTTCGCTATGACAGTCGTAAAGTCCAGGGCACTCATTCGGGCACATTAGCGTCCACTCGGTGTTTTCCTCCACGCGTTTCATGAACAAATCCGGAATCCACATGGCATAGAATAAATCACGTGCACGCATTTCTTCTTTACCGTGGTTTTTCTTCAAATCTAAAAAGTCAAAAATATCGGCATGCCATGGTTCCACATAAATCGCAAAAGATCCTTTGCGCTTGCCACCACCTTGATCCACATAGCGCGCTGTATCGTTATACACACGGAGCATGGGTACGATACCATTTGACGTACCGTTGGTTCCAGCAATATAAGATCCTGTGGCGCGTACATTGTGGATAGACAAACCTATACCACCTGCAGACTGTGAGATTTTTGCCGTTTGTTTTAACGTATCATATATTCCGTCAATACTATCATCTCTCATAGAAAGCAAAAAACACGAAGACATCTGTGGCTTTGGTGTTCCAGAATTAAAAAGCGTTGGTGTTGCATGCGTAAAATAACGCTTAGACATCAAGTGATACGTCTCAATAGCAGCATCTAAGTCCGTAGGGTGAATTCCCACTGAAACACGCATTAACATGTGCTGTGGGCGCTCGGCAATATTCCCGTTTATTTTGAGCAGATAAGACCGCTCAAGAGTTTTAAATCCAAAATAATCATAACCAAAATCACGGTTGTAAATAATGGTAGAGTCCAGTAAATCAGCGTTTTCTTGTATTACATTGTAAACCTCATCTGAAAGTAACGGTGACTTTTTCTCGGTACGTGGATTCACGTACTCGTAAAGATCAGTCATGGTTTCGGAAAACGATTTTTTGGTATTTTTATGTAGGTTTGATACCGAAACACGTGCTGCCAATTGTGCATAATCAGGGTGCACTGTGGTCATGGAGGCTGCTGTTTCTGCAGCAAGACTATCAAGTTCGGACGTGGTTACACCATCGTATAAACCTTCAATCACTTTCATGGCAACTTTTACAGGGTCCACAAGCTCATTAAGTCCATAGCACAGCTTCCTTACCCGCGCCGTAATTTTATCAAACATGATGGGTTCTTTTCGCCCATCTCTCTTTACTACATACATCGTTTTTAAGGTTTTTTATTGGTTAATACATCGCAAGTCAAATGGACGAACGACACCTGTACATCATTGGGGTGTAGACTAAAAGTCGTCTCCAAATGAGTACTTTTCTGTTTCCTCTTTTTCTTGGTTCATCACACCCGCTTTTTGGTATTCTGACACCCGCTTTTCGAAGAAATTTGTTTTTCCTTGAAGCGAAATCATATCCATAAAGTCAAATGGGTTAGACACGTTGAACTCTTTTTCCAAGTTAAGTTCTACAAGCAAGCGATCGGTAACAAACTCCAAATACTGCGTCATCAGTTTGGCATTCATCCCAATAAGACTTACAGGGAGCGATTCGGTAATAAACTCCCGTTCAATGTTTAGCGCATCGATGATAATTTCGCGAATACGAGCTGGCGGAACCTTATTCACCAAGTGGGTGTTGTGTAAGTGTACCGCAAAATCACAATGCATGCCTTCGTCACGCGAAATTAATTCGTTTGAAAATGTTAGCCCAGGCATTAAGCCGCGCTTTTTCAGCCAGAAAATAGAACAAAATGCCCCTGAAAAGAAAATACCCTCTACTGCTGCAAAGGCAATAAGTCGCTCTGCAAAAGAATCTGAATCAACCCAACGAAGTGCCCAGTCTGCCTTTTTCTTAATGGCAGGGAATACCTCAATAGCTTGAAAGAGGCTGTTCTTTTCTGTTTCGTCTTTTACATAAGTATCAATGAGCAGCGAATAGGTTTCCGAGTGGATGTTTTCCATCATTATTTGAAAGCCATAGAAAAATTTAGCTTCGCTGTATTGTACTTCATTCACAAAATTCTCTGCCAGGTTTTCATTCACAATGCCGTCCGAAGCTGCAAAAAATGCCAAAATATGTTTGATGAAATAGCGCTCATCATCGTTTAACTTGGCTGTCCAATCGGTGAGGTCTTGGTGTAGGTCAATTTCCTCTGCTGTCCAAAAACACGCTTCCTGCTTTTTGTACCACTCCCAAATATCATGGTGCTCAATAGGGAAAATAACAAAACGGTTCTTGTTTTCAGACAAAATGGGCTCTACAGAAACTGACATAATTTTTTTTTAAAAGTTAAATGGGATGCTTATTGCTTTACAAATGTTCCAAAAATTAAGCACAAATAAAAGGCATACTTTTCCACAATGCCTTTTAGTTTTTAACAAAAACTAAGGTTTATCTTACAAAAATCAACAGAAAATTTTAAACCTAATATGCTGAATTTAAGCACTTTAATAATTCGCCTTATGAGAAGCCTGCTTTTTATTGTTTTAGTTGGACAGCAAATTCTTGAGCCGCCGCGTGCAATGCATTATACCACGCTTCTCCAAACTTTCGCACCAACGCATGTTTCACAAATTGATACAAGGGACGCTTTAATGCTGTACCTAAATCACAACCCGAACCACAAATAGACCATTCATGATAATTAACAGCTACAAATGCACTGTAGTTTTTTACACGAACAGGATATAAATGGCAAGAGATGGGTTTTTGTAACGCTGTTTTTCCGTTTTGATGGGCTTGTTCAATTCCACATTGAGCTACTCCTTTATCGTCGTAATTGATGTAAACACATGCCTTGCCATCTATAAGTGGTGTTTCCCACTCTTTAAAAGCGTTTTGGGTAGCAACTCCTTGTGCCTCCAAGGCATCTATACCATCTTTTGTCAAAAACGGTTTTAGGTCGTGCCACTGTGCTTTTAGTTGCTCGATTTCTTCTATTTCTAACGGCGCACCTGCTTCGCCTTCAACACAACATGCGCCTTTGCAGGCAGACACATCACACGTAAAAGCTTGCTCAAAAAGGGCTTCAGAAACCAAGGTTTTACCTAATTGGAACATGATGCTAAACTACAATTTTGATAGCACAAAAACAGTACCTTTAATTTATGTTTAGTTTGAAAGAAATAGTAACCTGTACCATGGTATTGTTTGCCGTAATTGATATTATTGGCAGTATACCCATAATTATTGGACTACGTCAAAAAATTGGGCACATACAATCTGAAAAAGCCTCGTTTGTGGCTGGAATCATTATGATTGGATTCTTGTTTTTGGGCGAAAGCATTCTAAAGCTTATCGGAATTGATGTAAATTCCTTTGCGGTTGCGGGAGCACTAATTATTTTCTTTTTAGCACTCGAAATGATTTTAGGTATTCAGCTATACAAAGATGAATCGTCCGAAACGGCATCTATCGTTCCGATTGCTTTTCCGCTGATTGCAGGTGCGGGAACGCTCACCTCCTTGCTATCCCTTCGCGCAGCGTATGATGTTGCTAACATCATCCCTGCCATTGTAATCAACATCGTAATTGTTTACATCGTATTAAAATCATCCCAACAGATTGAACGTGTTATAGGACAATCGGGGATAAATGTTATCCGTAAAGTTTTTGGTGTCGTGCTTATGGCAATAGCCGTTAAGCTATTTGCTGAAAATCTGCAGCAATTATTTCACTAGCCGAAAAAGAAACTCTAATACTGAAAAAATTTTGTGAGGAGCGTTAAGCAAGTTTTACGTCGCTTGCCGCTTTACCTCTTTTTCCATCAACAATTTCAAATGTCACGCTATCACCTTCGTTGATTGAAAGGCCATCTAACGCGCTAATATGTACAAAAACATCCTCCCCTGAGTCAGAGGTTATAAAGCCAAATCCTTTTGACTCGTTGAAAAATTTAACAGTACCTTGCATAAAAATAAAAATATAATTCAGGCAAGATTACAACAATTATTTAGATTTATAACCTATTAAGTAAATTATATTTCTATCCTAAACTAAATGTCTACTAGCAATTATGATACACTCTTAGCTATATTTGTTTAAAATATTGCTTGCATTCCTAACTTACTTAAAATACCCTTATGAAAATTCTGATTTATGTTTTTTTGGCACTCGCCGCTGGACTGCTTATTTTTAATGTATTTCATATTGATTTTGGAGCACCCTTGGAAGGCGACAGTTTTGCCGCTGTTGTAGGGGTTGGTGCAAGTTTGTGTGCCATTATATTACTTGTGATTTTAAAAATCGCCCTAAAAATTCAAAAGAAAATCAAGAATCAATCCTGAGGTAGCTGTACTAACTCCACCCCTGCTCGTTCCAAAAAATCTAATCCAGAAGAATCTTTGTAGGCAGTGGCATAAACTACGCGTTTTATCCCTGCTTGATATATAAGTTTGCTGCATTCTTTACACGGGGATAGCGTAATATAAAGCGTTGCGCCGGCACAAGACTGCGTCGAAGACGCTACCTTCATAATGGCATTTGCCTCCGCGTGAAGCACATACCATTTGGTATAATGGTCTTCGTCCTCGCATTCGTTTTCAAAGCCCGTTGGTGTACCATTATACCCGTCTGAAATAATCATACGGTCTTTTACAATTAAAGCACCCACTTTTTTGCGCTCACAATGCGAAAGTTGCGCCCATTCCATTGCCATACGCATATAGGCGGTATCGTATCGAAGTTGTTTTTTTGCGGCTTTTGTCATAATGCGCTAGCAGATGATATCAGAATCGGCGCTAAAATACCGATAATTATACTACTCCCCACAAGCAAGCGATCACGCTTTGAAACACCTAAATGACTCAATACCGTATTGAGAAAAACAACCACAATTACGGCTATTATTTGAGCCGCTTCAATACCAAGGGTAAAGTATAACAATGGAAAGCCGATGCCTTTAGCGGAAAAGACCATTGAGAAATAATTGGAAAATCCCAATCCGTGAATGATGCCAAAAAATACAGCCAGTAACAAAAATGGCGTTGACGATTTTGCGGTAATGGCATTGTTCCAATACAACACATGCATGGCGGTAAGCAGAATGGTAATGGGAATGAGGAACTCAATCCACGAGGGGGTAATCCGCACAATGCCCGCCGATGCCGCCCAAAGAGAAACTGTATGCCCTATAGTAAAAACAGTGACCAAAAGCACCAATTGACGTAATTGTTTGTATAAATAAGGTAAGGTAAGTACCACCAAAAACAGGAGGTGGTCGTAGGCATTGGGATCCAAAATGTGGTTTAACCCAAGTTTAGTGTAAAAAAGAAAGTCGTCCATAAGTATTAAAATCCACGTTCGTTTTTTATGGCTTCATACGCTTGTTGTATACGCTGAAACTTTTCTTTGGCTGCCTTTTCGGCAGCAGGGCCTAAGTTACGAACTCTATCGGGATGGTGTTTTTTGACCAAATCCCGATACGCTTTCTTTATTTGGGCATCTGTAGAAGCCTTTGATACTTCCAAAATGGTGTATGCACTATCGGTTTGAGCAATAAACATGGCTTTGATGCTATTAAAATCTGCTGCGCTAATGCGCATATAGCCTGCAATTTCGCTAAGCTTTTCAACCTCTACTGCGGATACCTTTCCATCGGCTTTAGCAATGCGAAACAAAAAATCAAGCATTTGTAAACGCGCCTCGTAACGAGTTCGTGTTACTAAAAACTGCCCTATTTCCATTGCCGTAATTCCCGATTTTTTAAACTCGGCGTTGTAAATCCTAAATATTTCGTTTGCACGGTCTTTCCCAAAAAACTGCACAAATTGGGTCCGAACATAATCCAACTCGGACTGTGTGGCTTTACCATCAGCTTTAATAACGATGCCTGCCAGGGCTAACAAACGAAGTTCAAATTCCTGAGCAGATACCCGTGTGGTTTGAAACGAGGTTCTGATTCGTCCGCTACTACCCGCTTCTAAAAGCGTTCCCAAAAAAAAGCCCATTAGTGCCCCTGTAAACCGAAACACCATATACCCTATAAAAGCCAATAACCATCGCATTGCGCAAAAGTACGAAGGATTTTAGGGGGATTTAATTTACATTAGCATAAATTTTTAGTCTAGCATGTCCACTCCCGAAAACCGAAGATTTAACAGAACACGTGACTTTGCACAAAAGCACTTACCTAAAAACGCTTCTTTGCTTGACTTAGGAACACCTAATGCCCTTTCAGCCTTTTTAGAAACTGCTGGTTTTAAGGTTCAAAACACCAAAGGAGAAAATTTGGATACCGATTACCATAACTATCTCAATACCGATGCAGATTGCGTTACTGCCTTTGAGATTTTTGAACACATGTTGGCGCCTTTTAATATTCTTAGTCAAATAAATTGTGAAAAACTGATAGCTTCTGTGCCACTAAAATTATGGTTTGCCCCTGCCTATTGGAATACCAAAGACGATTGGGATAAGCATTATCACGAATTTGAGCAAAAACAATTTGATTTTCTACTTGAGAAAAGTGGTTGGGAAATAAAAGACAGTATGCTTTGGACATCTCCTGATTTTAAAAAAATTGGTATTCGCCCACTATTACGCTACATCACGCCCCGCTATTATATGGTGTATTGCGAACGTGCATAAATCCACAGGCTTCCCTATCTTTGTAATCTAAAATTAATGCTATGTATCCTGCTGAAATTGTTCAACCCATGCGCGACGAGCTAACTGCCGTTGGCTTTACTCAATGTACCACTGCCGATAGCGTTATTTCGGCGCTAAAAAAAAGCGGCACCACACTTCTGGTGGTTAATTCGGTTTGTGGTTGTGCTGCTGCTAATGCCCGTCCGGGGGCACGTATGTCACTAGCTAATGATAAATCCCCTGAACAACTCATTACTGTTTTTGCAGGTGTAGATCAAGAAGCTACTGCCGAAGCACGAAGCCAAATGGTTCCTTTTCCACCATCTTCTCCAAGCATCGCGCTTTTTAAAGACGGCGAATTGGTGCATATGTTAGAGCGCCATCACATTGAGGGGCGTCCTGCAGAGCTTATTGCGGAAAACCTTAAAGAAGCGTATAACGCACACTGCTAAGTTGTTTTTATGGCTAAGCTCATTTCTTATCTGCTTAGCGTGCTTTATTACCTGGTTTTTGGATTTATTTTAATTCTATTCGACGGTATTCAGCGTTTGTGCTATCTGTTTGGTTATCAGGCGCATAAAAATAGTGTTGATGTACTCAATTTCTTTTTGTTACGCGGACTAAATCTGCTAGGTACGAGGATTGTTTTTGATATGCCCTTTGGGTTGGAAAAAGATCAGTCCTATATTATTGTTGCCAACCACCAAAGTACTTACGATATCCCTCCTTTGATTTGGTTTTTTAGGAAAGTTCACCCCAAATTTGTGGGCAAAAAAGAACTCGGAAAAGGGATTCCAAGCATATCTTTTAACCTAAAACATGGCGGCTCGGTACTCATCGATAGAAAAAACCCCAAACAGGCATTAAAACATATTAAAGCCTTTGGAGAACGACTTGCCACAACGCATCGCAGTGCTGTAATTTTCCCCGAAGGAACCCGAAGCAGAAACCATGAGCCACGCCCATTTCGATACGCTGGCTTGATGCAACTCGCCGAGGTTATGCCAAATGCAAAACTGTTAGGGGTTTCTATAAGCCATTCTTGGAAAATTACTCGATACGGATCATTCCCCATGGGTATTGGTACAAAAATGATACTAAAAGTACATCCTCCTATTGCCATACCAAAAGATGATATTGCAGACACACTACGTCAGTTAGAAGAAAAAATAAAAGCTTCGGTGCTGAATTAATCTATACGTGGAAAGCGAACTTCAAATCGTGTAGCTTGATTTGGATTTGACGAAAACTTTACCTCCCCACCATAGGTTTCCGCAATCGATTTTACCATACTCAATCCAAGTCCCATTCCGCTTGTTTTGGTAGTAAACGTGGGTTCAAAAATGCGCTCATGATGTGCTTCAGGAACCCCTTTCCCATTGTCTTCTACAGACAAATAAATCCATTTTTCATCTCCAACAAGGCGTACAAGTATGCTTGGTTTACGCGCCTCTGCACATGCGTCTAAAGCATTGCTCATAAGGTTATTAACAATCCGAACCAATTGGGTGGCGTCGAGTTGCGCGTAATACTTGTCATCAACCTCCAAAGCAATGGGCGTATCTTTATACAATTCCATTGCGCGCTGAACAGTTGCCGTTATATTTAATCGCTCTGTTTGACCTGTAGGCATTGCTGCAAACTGTGAAAATGCTGAGGCAATGGCACTCATTGTGTCAATTTGCTGAATCAGCGTTTGGCTAAACTCATGCACTTGCGTTTTCCACTCCGAGGAGCCTTTGGCTACCTGTTGTTCAAAATGTTGAATGCTCAATCGCATGGGGGTTAGGGGGTTTTTGATTTCGTGTGCAACCTGTTTTGCCATCTCGCGCCATGCTGCCTCGCGTTGCGATTTAGCAAGTTTTACAGCGCTTTGCTCCAACTCATCTACCATGTGATTATAAGCGTCCACCAACGCCGAAATTTCTTTGCTTGCTTTGGTCAATTCAATTTTTGTATTTGATTTGGCAAGCTTTGTTTGGTTGAGTTTGATGCTAATTGTCTCTAGTGATTGCGTAATGTAGGACGAAACAATAAATGCCAAAATGATGGCTATAATAAGCATAATGACATAAACCTGTACCAAGCGAAGTAAAAAAGCGTTAAGCTCTAACGAACTTAGCGAGTCGTCATCGAAATATGGCACATTTAAAATGGCAATAGGCAAAGCCGCATTATCAAAAATAAAAAAATAGGACGAACGCATTCGAGTACCATCACTAGTGCTTACGTCAATAAGGCGTTCTGAAGGATTAGATCGCAATTGTGCCAACAGCCTTTTTGGAAGCACTTGTACAGGCGGAACTTCCATAAGTTGTGTGGACGACATCAACACTCCTGAAAGGCTATATATCCTAAAATTAATGTTTAATACGTCGGCCGTTTGTTGCATGTATGGCTCAAAAATAGCACTTGCGTTAGCGGGGGCAACTTCTATAGGAGTGTCTTCAAGCAAATACGCGATGCGCTTTTTCAACTGTTTTTCTTTCCGTTCTAAGCGTTGTTCGTGATAGGCGTTTGATTGCTCACGATACTGAAAAATGGTAACGCCAGCGATAAGCAACGAGGCAACAACCACCAAAAAAATAAGAGCAATAAAAATACGTGCGCGAAGAGATAGCAAACGCATAAAGCTACAATTTTGGGGTTCGGTAGCGTTTGTAGAGGCGGATTCCAAGCATTAATAGGACCGCTAAACCCACCAAACCAATGAGTCCAAAAATCCAGTGCACACTGTTTTTAAGAATGGCAAGGAACACCACCGCAAACAAAATCAGCGTAGCGCCTTCGTTCCAAAAGCGAAAAAACGTAGCGCCATAACGATGTTCGCCGCGTAAGAATTCTTTGTAAAGCGTATGGGTTTTGGCATGATACAAGAATAATAATCCTACAAAAACAAGCTTTACCCACATCCACGGTTGGGCAAGCCAAACAGGCATTAACGCCAATAACCAAACTGCAAAAAGCGTTGCCAAAATGCCCGAAGGAACGGTGATTATCACCCACAACCTACGCATCATCAATTGCAATTGCGGCAACAAAATATCAGCTTCATTTTTAGGTCGGGCTGCGGCTTCTACTTGGTATACCATTAGTCTAGGGATATAGAACAACCCCGCGAAGTAGGTGATTACAAAAATCAAGTGAAGGGCTTTTATGTAGTTATAGGCTTCCACGTGCAAACAATTGACCTAAAGGTACATTTTTTATAACTATGAGGCGGCTGCCCATTCATCAATCCAACGACTTAGGACATTTACCCAATCATCGCGGTCGTTGATACAAGGGACAACGTGCATTTCCTCACCTCCTTTTTCTTCAAAATCCTCTTTGGCTTCCATCCCTATTTCCTCTAGCGTTTCCAAGCAATCCGATATAAATGCTGGCGTAACTACAGCCATTTGTTTGGTTCCGTTTTTAGCAAACCCTTCTACAGTTTTGTCGGTGTATGGGCGCAACCATTTGTCGCCAGCTAACCTCGATTGAAACGATGTAGAAAAGGTTCCTGGACGCAATTCCAAGTATTCAGCAACCTGTCGTGTGGTTTCGTAGCACTGGTGACGATAGCAATACGCATGCGCTTCAGACTTGGTTTGGCAACATGCTCCGTCAATTTTACAATGTGCTTTGGTCACATCCGATTTACGAATATGCCGTTCTGGAACCCCATGATACGAAAATAATAAATGTTCCCATGGCTTGTCTTGTAAGTATTCTTGAATGGAGTGCGACAGTACACGAATATAATCCGGATGATTGTAAAAAGCAGGTAAGTGCGTAAAGGTCATGTTTGGATACTGCTTTGCTCGAATCTCTTCAGCCAAAACCAAAATGGTTTCGGTAGTTGCCATGGCATGTTGTGGATATAGCGGAACAAGGAGCACATGGTCAACCCCTTTTTGGTGCAATTCTTTTAGCCCCGAAGCAATTGAAGGTTGTCCATACCGCATTGCTAATGCAATAGGTAAAGAAGTTTTTGCAGCTACTTTTTGCTGCAGGCGCTCAGAGAGGACGATAAGCGGAGAGCCTTCATCCCACCATATTTTTTTGTAGGCTTTTGCCGATCGTTTTGGCCGTGTTTTTAAAATAATTCCCTTAACCAAAAAAGAACGAAACCATTTTGGAACATCAATAACGCGCTCATCCAATAAAAATTCTTCCAAATAGGGTTTAACGTCCTTGGCAGTAGGACTTAGCGGCGAACCCAGGTTCACCAAGAGTACTCCTTTCATAGCTTACTTTTTCGCTACGAAGATACAGACAAAATGTATTTTTTTGGCGTTGTGCCAAACTTCTTGTTGAAGGCTTCGATAAAGTGACTAGAATGACTGTAGCCAAGTTGCAAGGCAACCTCGTTTACGTTATAAGAACCCGCGCCTAAAAGTTGGCGCGCATGATTCATTTTATGATCCAATACAAACTGATATACCGTACTTCCATAAAGCTGTTTAAACCCTTCTTTCAATTTTTTTAGGCTTAGCCCAATTTCATCTGCTAATTCCTGCAAACTTGGCGGATTTGTCATATGATCGAGCATAATTTTCTTGGCGTTTCTGATTTTTCTAACATTTTCTTCGTCTACCAAAAACGGACATTCTGCAATATCAGTTGCCTCAGCAGGGTTGAAATACAAACTCAATAATTCATATACTTTCCCCTTTAAGTACAATCGGCTCATTAGTGCATTGGGTTGATGTTGCAAAATTTGACTCAGAGCTACTGCCATAGAGGGCGTTATAATATGATCCTTGTAATATTTTTTATTGCTGTTTTCATCTGACAAAAAGGGAATCTGATTTGCTTCTTGTGAAAACAAGCTGTGGAATTTTTTTATAGAAATAAGCACCGTAACCAATTGCGAATTAGGAGTTACGTCCAATTCCATGGGAAGGTCCCGTTGCGGATTATACAGCAGTAACACATGTTCGTCTAATAATGGAAGACTATAGGTCCGTTGATTAAAATGAAAGGTTGCACTACCGCGAAAACAAAAATGAAATTGAATCAAACTGGCATCAACATGACGAACAATGGGTTGGGAAGTATCCCTATTGTTTTCGTAGGTCAACACACAAAAACCTTCCTCAATAAGTTGATCTACTTCAGGACTTAATACGTTATTTTCAGACAACATAATATGGCTTTGTTTTAGGCAATATTAACAAATATACAATGA
This sequence comes from Flavobacteriaceae bacterium, assembly GCA_965661025.1. Lineage (GTDB taxonomy): Bacteria > Bacteroidota > Bacteroidia > Flavobacteriales > Flavobacteriaceae > UBA7446. The sequence goes on from CBFICG010000001.1 coordinate 16,613, forward strand.
AAAAATGGAATTTTTACCGATGCTATTTCGGTTCTAATAACGGCACAAAAAGTACTTTTAGCGTTATTTTTTGTCTTTGATGTGCATTATTTTTGCTACGCAACAAAAAACCAAAAATGCCGGCAACGGATATTTTTTACTGTGTAGGTGTTAGCTACAAAAAAGCAGATGCGTCATTGCGAGGGAAATTCAGTCTCCCCGCAAATGTTCTTCCTTTACTCTTTGAGGATGCTCGTGCACAGGGGATTACCTCTTTAGTCGTTAGTTCTACATGTAACAGAACAGAGCTTTACGCCCAAGTAGATGATGTAGCGGTGCTAAAAGCGTTGTTATTCAAACACTCTGATGGAACAAAACAAGCTTTTGAAAAAGTTGGTTTTGTATATAATGGGCAACGCGCTATTTTGCATTTGTTTCGTGTTGGAACAGGATTGGATAGTCAAATTTTGGGTGATTTTGAAATTATCGCACAACTCAAACAAAGTTTTAAGCTGTCTAAACAAAATCACATGTTGAGTTCGTTTATGGAGCGCATGTTTAATATGGTAATTCAGGCAAGTAAACGCATCAAAACCGAAACCGAATTATCTTCTGGAGCAACTTCAATTTCATACGTTTCGGTTCGTTATATTCTAGATACAGTCCCCCATTTGAACAACAAAAATATACTGCTTTTTGGTATTGGGAAAATTGGACGAAATACCTGCGAAAATCTTATCAAACACACCAAAAACAATCACATTACCCTAATCAACAGAACACGTGAACGCGCCGAAGAATTGGGGGGGAAGTTTTCTATTGAGGTAAAAGATTACGCTGCGCTTCCTGTAGAAATTCGCAAAGCCGATGTGCTTGTTGTTGCCACCGGAGCTGAAAAGCCTACCATTGCCAAATCGATTATTCACACAGATAAGCCACTGCTCATTTTGGATTTATCGATGCCCAAAAACGTAAATCCAAACGTGCAAGAATTGCCAAATGTTACGTTGCTACACTTGGACGAGCTTTCCAAAATGTCTGATGAGACACTTCTTACACGTAAAAAATTTGTGCCACAAGCCAAGCAAATTATTACTGAAGTATTGGAGGAATTTAATGAATGGGTAGAAACACGGAAATTTGCTCCTACCTTAGTTGCGGTTAAAAAGTTAATGCACAAAATGCAAGAACAAGAATTAGAAGTGCAACGTAAAAAAAACCCATCGCTAGATACCGTGCAGGCTGTAGCCGTTTCTGAACGTGTTATTCAGAAACTGACAAATCGTATGGCAAATCACTTGCGCGAAAGTGCCAATACCGACCAAAGCATTAAGGCATTAGAATCGCTTTTTAATGTTGTGACAGATGAGTAATCTCATTCGCATTGGAACTCGTGGCAGCGCACTTGCTCTATGGCAAGCGCGTTGGGTGCAAACCATATTAACATCTATTGGGTTAAAGAGCGAATTAGTCCCCATACCGTCTAGCGGGGATCAACAACAACATAAACCATTATATGAATTGGGCGTACAGGGTATTTTCACAAAAGAACTTGATATTGCCTTGCTTGCAGGAGATGTGCATATTGCCGTACATAGCATGAAAGATGTGCCAACGCAGTTACCCGAAGGAATCGTAGCCGCCTTTGTTCCCAAACGCGGTGCATGGCAAGATGTATTTATTCCAAATACTAACCAGTGGGCGGCAGATAATAGTGTTGTGGCAACCAGTAGTTTACGGCGTGCTGCACAGTGGCTACACAAGTATCCATCGCACAAGATAACCGACATTCGCGGGAACGTACCCACACGACTAAAGAAACTTAGTGAATCTAATCATAGTGGAACCATCATGGCAATGGCGGGGCTCCTTCGACTAGAAATGCTTCCTAAAAATAGTCTGGTTTTGGATTGGATGATTTCTGCGCCGGCTCAGGGGGCAATTATGGTTACTGGATTAGCGGAAAATAAAAAGCTGTTGTCTACTCTTAAAAAATTAAATCACAAAGAGACTGTACGTTGTGTCCAAGAAGAGCGTCTTTTTTTACGAACCCTCGAAGGTGGATGTACTGCTCCCATTGGCGCTCATGCGCAAGTGCTTGGAAATAAAATACATTTTAAAGGGTGTATTACGCAAAAAGATGGTCTAAAGCAACTGGTTTTTGATGAAGTATTCGCATTAGACGCATCAAACATTGGGCAAACCGCTGCCGAACAACTTCTCGAAAAAGGAGCAAAAAAGTTGTTAGATGCATAAGCCATTACTCATGTCTACCAAAATTCTACCTCCACCGCTAAAGGAGCGCATCGTGCAAAACGGATTGGCATATATAGAATACGATGCCATTCGTATTTCACCTATACCATTTGAAATACCTCCAGCGGCAGATGTTGTGATTTTTAGTAGTCAAAACGCCACAAATACCGTGTTGAAAAAAGCACATTCGTTACATCAAAGCATTGTACTTTGCGTAGGGAAACAGTCTGAAAGACTACTTTTAGAAAATCAGATAAAACCCCTAAAAACAACCGAAAACATGTCATTATTGATTGATTTTATTGAAAATTTAGACAAAAATGATCGTTTTTTGCATTTTTGTGGAAATCGAAGGTTGCCACTTTTGGCCAAAAAAATGGCTGAATGGGAATGTAATTTTGAAGAGATTATGGTCTACAAAACCGAACTTACTAATTCAAAAATTGAAACAACTCCAAACGCTCTGCTTTTCTTTAGTCCAAGTGGTGTTGAAAGTCACGAAAAACATAACGATATAACAAACACACACTGCTTTTGCATTGGGAACACTACAGCAACTGCGCTAAAGCAAACGCCAAAGTCTGTTCACATCATGGAAAAACCGAATACGGAACAACTCGTGGCTAAAGCAATCCACTATTTTAAAGGTTCAAAACATGCTTAAAAACGATTTATTGCTTCGTGCGCTTAACGGAGAATCCATGTCCAGACCACCCGTTTGGATGATGCGTCAAGCCGGAAGATACCTGCCTGATTTTATGAAGTTAAAAGAAAAATATGACTTTTTTACACGTTGTCGTACCCCCGAACTAGCCACTGAAATCACGGTCATGCCTATTGATCAAATAGAAACAGATGCCGCAATTTTATTTTCAGATATTTTAGTAGTACCACAAGCTATGGACATTACTGTGGAAATGAAAGATGGGGTTGGGCCTTGGTTACCAAATCCGATTCGGAATGCCAAAGACGTAGATAATGTAGCTGTTCCAGATGTTGAAGATCGTTTGCATTACGTAATGGAAGCTGTAAAATTAACAAAAACAGCCCTAGACAATCGTGTTCCCTTAATTGGGTTTGCTGGCTCTCCTTGGACGATTTTATGTTATGCGGTGCAAGGACAGGGATCAAAAAACTTTGATTTGGCAAAAGGATTTTGCTTTTCACAACCCGAAGCAGCACATCAATTGCTTCAAAAAATTACCGATACCACCATAGCCTACCTCAAAGCAAAGGTCCGTGCAGGCGTTGATGCTGTACAACTATTTGACTCGTGGGGGGGAATGCTTGGCGAAGAAGATTATCAATCGTTTTCGTGGCAGTATATGCAAAAAATTATAAGCGCCCTTAAAGACGAAACTAAAGTTATTGCTTTTGCCAAGGGCTGTTGGTTTGCACTACCTGCCATGGCGCGTTCTGGGGCACACGCTTTAGGAGTTGACTGGACCTGTTCGGCCCGAAACGCACGGTATTTATCAGGGGGGCAAATTACATTACAGGGCAATTTTGATCCTTCAAGATTACTGTCTCCTATACCCCAAATTGAGAAAATGGCTAAAAATATGGTGGATGCATTTGGGACACAACATTACATTGCCAACCTCGGACATGGTATTTTACCAAACGTTCCTGTAGATCACGCGAAAGCTTTTGTAAATGCCATAAAGTCTTACAATGCCTAGGCCATGAAAAGCCAATTCACAACATATATTAAGGGTCTTCAAAATCGCATCACTTCTTCGTTAGAACGAGAAGACGGCTTGGCACAGTTCCGTGAGGACAAATGGCAACGCCCTGGTGGTGGTGGTGGCAGAACTAGAGTGATTGAAAACGGAAGTGTTTTTGAAAAAGGAGGTGTAAATATTTCTGAAGTTTTTGGTAAACTACCCAAATCAATGCAACAGCAGTTAAACGTATCTCATCCCGATTTTTTTGCTTGCGGCATCAGCTTGGTCATTCATCCCAAAAATCCAATGGTGCCAACAGTACATGCCAATTTCAGGTATTTTGAATTATATGATGAAAACAAAAACGTTGTAGATCAATGGTTTGGGGGGGGGTTAGACCTTACGCCTTATTACTTATTTGAAGAAGATGCTGTGCATTTTCATCGTGTTTGCAAAGCCGTTTGCGATGCACATGATGATGCGTTTTACTCCGACTACAAAAAGAAATGTGATGCCTATTTCTGGAATCATCATCGGGATGAAGCTCGTGGTATAGGGGGATTGTTTTTTGACTATTGCCGGCCAAATCAAACGCACAGTTTGGCGTCTTGGTATGCCTTTGTTGCTGAAATGGGGAACAGATTTCTCGATGCCTATCTCCCTATCGTACAAAAACGAAAAACACTATCTTACAATGCTGAGCAACGCCAATGGCAAGAGCTAAGACGTGGACGTTACGTAGAATTTAATTTGGTACACGACAAAGGGACGCTTTTTGGGCTTAAAACTAAGGGGCGTATTGAAAGCATTTTGATGAGTTTGCCGCCAACTGTTCAATGGGCATATAATGCTCAGCCAGAAGAAGGCTCTGATGAAGCAAAATTATTAACCGTTTTAAAAAATCCTAAAAATTGGGTGTAATATATGTATCCACTAAACAGAAACCGACGACTACGTAACAGTGCGGCTATGCGCGATTTGGTTCGTGAAACTTCACTTTCGGCAAGCGACTTTTTAGTTCCGCTCTTCATTGTAGAAGGCACGAAAACAAAAACTGAAATTCCGTCAATGCCAAACTATTTTAGGTTTAGCTTAGACCTCGCGGTTACAGAAGCAAAACGGCTTTACAATTTGGGTGTGCGTGGGGTATTGCTCTTTGTTAAAGTATCGGATGAAGAAAAAGACAACACTGGGGTAGCTGCCCTAAACGCAGAAGGGCTTATGCAGCGCAGCATTCGTGCCATTAAAGCTGCTGTGCCCGAATTGGTAGTGTGCACCGATGTTGCACTAGACCCATATTCTACTTATGGTCACGACGGTATTGTTCAAGACAGCAAGATTATAAACGATACTACTGTTGATGTTTTGGCACAAATGGCGCTGAGTCATGCCGAAAGCGGAGCAGATATTGTGGCACCAAGCGATATGATGGACGGTCGCATTTTAGCCATACGTAACACACTTGAAACGGCTGGTTATGTTCATACAGGCGTTATGAGCTACAGTGCCAAATACGCCTCTGCATTTTATGGCCCATTTCGTGAAGCCCTAGATTCTACACCTGGCTTTGGGGATAAAAAGACTTATCAAATGGATGTTGCAAATCGCAAAGAAGCAGTAGTAGAAACCCTTCGTGATATTGAAGAAGGTGCCGATATTGTCATGGTAAAACCTGGTATGGCATACTTGGATATTGTTCGTGATTTGGCAAATCAGGTCCAAGTGCCTATTGCTGTTTATCAAGTAAGCGGTGAATATGCGATGCTGAAAGCTGCTGCTGAAAAAGGGTGGTTAGACCACGATGCGGTGATGATGGAACAACTAGTGGCATGTAAGCGTGCAGGGGCGTCGCTTATTGTTTCGTACCATGCACCAGATGCCATAAGGCTGCTTTCATAATTTTTCCTTTTTAAAATTTTGTACATTGCCAATAAACTCCTCAATGAAAAAGCGATCATCTTCATTAAAAAATATTGCCCTTGGGCTAGTCGTCTTTGTTGCAGGGCTATTTGTGTCTGGTTATGGTTATCTTTTTGAGTTAGGCGCAAAAGCGATTGAAATAGGAAGAACTACCGCTGGGCTTGAAGATTACGTTCATTTTGATGTGCGTGAAATTCCCAAAAGTGATACCCCACAGGCCTGGGCACTTCATTCAAATTACAATAACGTTCCTGCTACAGAAAATTTAAAAAAACTACACAAAGCACACAAATCAGTAGCATTTCTAATCATTAAAAACGACTCCATTTGGCACGAACAATATTTTGATGGGTTTGGCAAAGACAGTAAAACCAACTCGTTTTCAATGGTAAAAACGATTGTGGCAGCTTCTTTGGCAAAGGCCATTGAAGAGGGTCATATTAAGAGTTTTGATCAAAAAACAAAAGACTTTTTGCCTTGGCTTAAAGGGGAATATGCTGATGAAATGACTGTTGGGAATTTGGCGACCATGTCTTCAGGATTAGACTGGAAAGAAGATTATGACAACTTACTTACTATTACCCCTCGTACCTACATTACACGAGATATTACGCGAGTGATGAAAACCATTCCCATAAATGAAGAACCCGGAAAACGGTTTGTCTATCAAAGTGGCAGTACGCAACTGCTCTCGTTGGTGTTAACTCAAGCTACTGGTGAAACCATTTCCGCCTTGGTACGTCGTTACTTTTGGAATCCTTTGGGCGCACAGGCCAATGCAAACTGGCGGTTGGATTCAGCAAAGAAAGGAGTAGAGAAATCCTATTGTTGTTTTAATTCCAATGCGCGAGACTATGCCCGTTTTGCCGCCTTGTTTAAAAATGGTGGGGTTTGGAACGGCACACAACTGATTAGCCCTGAATATGTGGAAAAATCTCTCACACCACAATTTGAAAATGGCGAAAATTACGGCTATGGATGGTGGTTGGGTTCGCATATGGGCAAACGCTACTTTAGTATGCGTGGACACAATGGTCAATACGCTATTGTATTTCCCGAAGACGATGTTATTGTGGTGCGTTTGGGTCACGAACAACTTCGAGACCTTCCTGGCGTAAGCCATTCTGCAGACTATTTGGGCTATATGGAAGAAGCCTTTGCAATGTTAGCCTATGACAACCCCTCCAAATCTTGAACATATCCTCTTTTTGGACATTGAGACCGTTCCTGAACAATCTCATTTTGACCTACTACCGCCAGAGGCCCAAGAACTTTTTGATGCTAAAACTACTTACAAACGCATAGCGGACGGACTAACCGCATCAGCGTATTACGAGCAAGCTGGTATTTGGGCAGAATTTGGTAAAATTGTGTGTGTTTCTGTAGGGTATCTAACCCATACAACTGATGGAAGGCAATTTAGAGTACGTAGTTTTTCGGGTGGAGAATTCCAGCTCCTTAAGGAATTTAAAGCATTATTGGATACGCATTTTTCAGCAGAGTATCATAGACTTTGTGCGCATAACGGAAAAGAATTTGACTTTCCGTTTTTGGCAAGGCGTATGCTTAAGCACCAGTTGGCATTGCCACCTTTATTGCGACTTATGGGCAAAAAGCCCTGGGAAGTACCACATCTTGACACCTTAGAGCTTTGGAAATTTGGCGACTATAAACATTATACTTCTTTAAAGCTATTGGCGCATTTCTTTGATATTCCTTCCCCCAAAGACGATATGGATGGCTCAGATGTAGCACATGTGTATTATCAGAAAAATGACTTGCCGTGTATTGTACGCTATTGCGAAAAAGATGTGGTAACCTTAACGAAAGTCTATTTAAAACTAACCCTACAACCGCCACTGGATGAAGCCGAAATCGTTTTTGTCTCTTAAATCAGCGAACCGTTTTGAATTATGTATTTTTGTAGTAATATTTTAACTATGGACAGTATTCTTTCTTTACATTCACGCCTTGCCTATATAGTACTTATTGTATTGGTATTGGCGGTTTTAAACGCATTTTGGGGCGTGTTTGGCAACCGCAGTTTTAGCACAAGAGACCTTCGCCTCTCTCTTTTTGGACTTATTTTTTCACATATTCAATTGCTCTTGGGTCTTGTAGTATATTTTGTTTCCCCCTATTTTTCGGCATGGGAAGGTGGCATGAGTGCTGTGATGAAAGACCCCACACTGCGTCTGTTTTTGGTAGAGCATCCTACAACAAATATCTTGGCTATAGTGCTGATTACCGTGGGGTGGTCGTTGCATAAAAAAGCAACTAACAACAGAAAGAAGTTCTTTAGAATTGCCACTTTCTATGGTTTGGGAACGCTATTACTTTTAAGCAGGATTCCATGGGAACAATGGTTATAAAATTAAGAAAGCACCTAAAAAAGGTGCTCTCCAATAACCAACCATATTAAACTATGAAAAACTATTAAGCAATTTTTTGCTTCACGTTTACACTTGCAAGTTAAGACGCCTTTGAGCTCCTAGTTGTGAAACATTTGTTAAAGTATTTAATGCTAAAAAACTCTTAAAATGGCCGACTTTTCTAAAATTGCTGTGCTTGGTAGCGGGAGTTGGGCAACCGCACTGGTTAAAATTTTATGCGAGAACAACGCCAATGTAGGTTGGTATGTGCGTAACGAAACCATTTATGAGCATCTGCTGCGAGAGGGACACAACCCCAACTATTTGAGTAGTGTAGAATTTGACTCCTTGCGTTTGAGCCTGTACACGCATTTGAATGATATTGTGCGAGAATACGATGTTTTTGTTATTGCCATCCCCTCTTTTTATTTGGATAGTTCGTTAGAAACGCTGACAACATCCATCGAGAATAAAATTATTTTTTCAGCTGTCAAAGGGATTGTCCCTGAACGCAAAATGCTGGTTGGGCGGTATCTGACAGAAAAATTTAATGTGCCCGAGACACATTTGGGTGTTATTACCGGGCCTTGTCATGCCGAGGAAGTAGCACTTGAGCGACTTTCCTATCTTACTGTGGCAAGTACTAATATTTTGTTGTCAAAGCAGATGAAGTCCAAACTTAACTGCAATTACATTCGCACAGCAACTTCCGACGATGTTGTGGGAACAGAATATGCTGCAACACTCAAAAATGTATATGCTATTGCTGTGGGAATGGCGCACGGATTGGGCTATGGCGATAATTTTATTAGCGTGCTTATTAGCAGTGCTATGCGAGAGATGAAACGCTTTATAAAACACGTTGACAGCAAAAAAAGGAATATCAACAAATCAGCGTATTTGGGCGATTTGTTGGTAACTGCCTACTCCATTTTTAGTCGAAATAGAATGCTTGGAAACATGATAGGCAAAGGGTATACGGTAAAGGCTGCGCTTGTGGAAATGACCATGATTGCCGAAGGGTATTACGGAGCCAAAACCGTATATGAGTTAAGCAACGCTTTTAGCGGGAAATATCCCATAATGCATTGTGTCTATGAGGTGCTATACGAAAAGGCATCTGCCAAGAAAAAAATGAAGGCTCTGAGTATGGTGCTTAACTGACCGAAGTAAATTGTTTTAAGAAGCGCACATCGTTTTCGTAAAACATACGAATGTCTTCAATTTGGTATAGAAGCATTGCCATGCGTTCTAACCCCATACCAAACGCAAATCCCGAAAATTCTTCTGAATCAATACCGCAATTGGTAAGTACGTTGGGATCGACCATACCACAACCCATTATTTCCAGCCAACCAGTCCCCTTGGTTATGCGATAGTCTGCTTCCGTTTCTAGTCCCCAGTAAATATCAACCTCCGCACTTGGTTCGGTAAATGGAAAATAAGATGGGCGAAGACGAATCTCAGCCGTGCCAAAAATAGCTTTCGTGAAATACAATAGCGTTTGCTTTAAATCGGCAAAAGAAACGTTTTTGTCAATATACAATCCTTCTACTTGATGAAAAACACAGTGGGATCGGGCCGAAATGGCTTCGTTTCGAAACACCCGCCCGGGGGATAAAATCCGAATAGGCGGCTGGTTGCTCTCCATGTGACGCACTTGCACCGAAGAGGTATGTGTCCGCAACATCACATCTGGATTCGTTTGTACAAAAAAGGTGTCTTGCATATCACGTGCAGGGTGATGCTCGGGTAAATTAAGTGCTGTAAAATTATGCCAATCGTCTTCAACTTCTGGCCCTGAAGAAAGCCCATAACCAATACGATTAAACACATCTATAACCTTATCACGAACAATACTAATAGGGTGACGTGCCCCTAAGGGAATAGGTTGCCCAGGGCGTGTAATATCGTTTAAAGCACCTTTAGCTTTGTCTTTTCCGCCAAGGGTTTCTTGCAAAGCATTTACCTTTTCTTGGGCTGCAGCTTTTAGTTGATTTAGCTGTTGGCCATACTCCTTTTTTTGGTCATTGGGGACGTTTCTAAAATCGGCAAAAAGCTTAGTGATGTGTCCCTTTTTACCCAAATACGCAATGCGAAACTGTTCCACCTCTTCGGGAGAAGCCGCAGTAAAAGCAGCTACGTCGACAATATGTGCTTTGATGCTATCTATCATAGTGGCAAAAATACACATTCCGTTCGTAGTTCCGCAATCGGCAACAAATCAATGCGTACATTTGTGCTATGCCGCTAAACTATATTGATCTTGCTGTGGTGTGTTTACTCTTCTACGGACTTTTCCGTGGTGCATTTCGCGGTTTTTTTGTAGAAATCGCCTCGCTGTTAGCGCTTGTATTGGGTGTTTTTGGCGCGCTCCATTTTTCGAGTTTTACCGCTGATATATTAGCAAAATATTTGGAGTGGGAATACCTACCGCTATTGGCATTTGCACTTACGTTTGTTGGAATTATAATTGGTGTAGCTTGGATTGGAAAGCTACTCACAAAACTTGCAAAAGTGATTCTGCTCGGCTTTCTAAACCGATTATTGGGCGCCCTTTTTGGAGCGTGTAAGTGGTTGGTAATTTGTGGAGTATTGATATGGATTTTGGGTCAAATTAACGTATTTGTCCCCTTTTTACCAGAAGACACCACCAAAGGTTCTTTGTTCTTTGAACCGCTTCAACACTTGGGCGCTTATTTGTTTGAACAAATTAATACAGAAAAAAATCCCTTAGACGAAATCCAACCTATTTTACTTCAAAGCTAATGTGCTGAATGCTGCTTTGCGGTATCCAACCAATAGCGCCATTTTTTAACTTAACTTTTACCCAATCTTCAATCTGCTCTTGTATAAAAACCTTTGCCCCCTCATGAATGGTAAGCAATACTTCTGATCTTAGATTGGGTTCGGCCCTGAAGGATTCCGCTGTAGCAAAAACAATTGCAGGGTGTGTATTTTGCACGATACTTTTTTGCTGCAATGCAAAAACCAATGCTAAAAGTGCGCCAAATGCTACAAGAACAAATCCACTAAAAAACAATCTTTTTGCACCGCTTCTAACAGATTTAACATACAAGAAAAATAACAATACTGCTATCCAAATACACGCCACAACGACAAGACTCCAACCGCGAACTGAGGTTAAAAACAACAAGCGATCTGTGGCCTTTTTCAGGTCGCTTTCGGGCAATGACGAAAAACGATCTAATGTCATGTTTTGGGCAAAGGCCAAATTGTGCCGTACTTGCGCATTATCAGCGTCTAACAATAGTGCTTTTTCGTAATTTAAAATACTCGGAGCAATAGCGTTTAGTTTGTAGTAGGCATTTCCCAAATTAAAATACAACTCAGAAGCATGTACTCCCAAAGAGCTAATAGAGTCATAATAAATTACAGCGCGTTGGTAATCGCCTTGGTTATAGGCGTTGTTCCCTTCGCGAAACAAATCCTCGGGGGCTTGCCCAATACACACAAAACACGAAAGAAGTACAAAAAGTGAAATTGTCCTCATGATTAAAATTGTTTGTCCATTTGGGTTATCGCTTCTACGGCGGTGGCGTAATCTTGTTCCATACTACTTTTGGAGCTAGGGGTATATCGGGCAAATTCACAATTGGTTAGCACCCGTATAAATAATGTAATGGTTTGGTTATCCACCCCTTTTCCGGAAAGTAAACGTTCCATTTTTTCCTTACTAAAATCGGCTGTTTGAATATGCAATCGGGCTTTAACATAATTGTGAAGAGCAGCTTCTAATGCCACATAAAAATCTATAGGATCTGACATATTTCGTTTTGCTTTGCCTAAGTATTTTTTTACAAGTTTCGCTTTATGACGTTGCGCCATTAAAGTGGCATCAGGTGTGCGTTTGCGCAACAATAGATAAATTGTCAACAGTAAAATTGGCAAAAGCAATAATACATAAAACAACATGCTTCCAAGAAAAGGAGATTGTGCTATGGATTTAAAACTTGCGCGTTGTGCTATGAATTGAAATGCATTGGAGATGGCAGGGGCTTCTGCTACCTTAGCTGTAGAAGTGTTTGAAGCTACTGTGCTATTAGATTTTGGTCCTTCGATCACATCAATGACAACTTCTTTAGAAGTTAACGTTTTGTAGGATTTACTACTTGGGTCAAAGTATGAAAACCGAACTGGCGGAATAGGATATTTCCCTTGAAACTGCGGCACTAAGGTATAGGTGTCTTCGATATTTCCGCGCATCCCCCCTAATGTAGTATTGACTTGTTCTTTGTGCTCTGGATCGTAGCGTTCTAGAGCCCCTGGCGTAACCAATTCGGGAAGTGAAAACAGCTTCAAGTTTCCTTTTCCTTTGACCAGTACCGTGGCTTGTAACGATTCCGAAGCATTAAGCGCATTTTTTGAGGTGTTGACCTCTAATTCAAATGACCCTACAGCTCCGTTAAAGGTGTCCGGTTTTCCTTCATCTGGAAATGGCAATACGGAAAGGGTGCGTTTTCCTGCAGTTATGGTGCGGGACACTTGGGTGTAAATTTCATTCCCAAAAAAGTCGCGACGATTCGTGGGAACGTCAAGCTGCACATCTAGCGTAAGTGGTGCAATGGGGAGTTTCCCTGCGCGCTGTGGATATAAAACGGTTTGTTGCCACGCCACAAAATTGTACAATTTACCGTTATACATTTCTCTGTCTATGTTACGACGTGACGGAATATCTTGTGACCAAAAATCTTTGTATTCGGGCATATCGATGGGGATTACATCGGACGGTCTTACCTTGCCTCCAAAATAGAGTTTATACACTACCGTTACGGGCTCATTTATATACACTTTAGTCTTAGACAATTCTGCAACCAAATGCACATTCTGTGAGGCAATATAGTTTGGGTCATTGGGGTTTTTTGGCAATTCCACTGCATCTTTAACTGCCACTTTTATAGGGGTGGTTTTATATACATTCCCGTCAATTTCTATAGATGCTTGACCAATGGTTGTGGTACCTTTTTTTAGCGGTGTCAAAAAATAGGTATAACTTTTAGAGAACGATCGCTTTCCGTTGACAAACATATTGCTTACCGATTGGTTTGGTCCTGCAACAATACGAAAGCCATCGAAAGAAGGCGGTTGAAAATTGTCGCCATCCGTATTCATGGAAAACTCCACTCGAAGACGCTCGTTAATGCCTAGTTCGTTTTTGCTAACGGTAGCTTCAAACGTAACCTGCCCAAAAAGCCTTGGCGTAACCGCCAAGACAAGCAACAAACACCAAATTCCTTTTTTGTTCATTACCAATCTTTTTTATTTTTTGTGCCAACTGCTTTTGCTTTTTTGGCATTCACTTTGTCTTGTACTTTTTTCTCCTCATTGTTCATGGCTTCCAACAAATTCTGAACCTGTTGTGGCGATAATTGCTCCGGGCGTGTTTGTGGCTGCTGTTGCTGTTGCTCTTTCTCATTGTCACCTTGTTGATCTTGAGAGTCATTTTTGTCCGATTCTTTTTCGTCCTTTTCATTGTCGCCCTCTTCGTCAGACTGATCTTTGTTTTCTTCCTGGTTTTCGCCTTCTTGTTCTTTGTCTTTATCTTTTTTATCTTGATTTTGATCGTTTTGCTGGTCTTGATTATCCTGCTTGTCTTCTTGATCTTGTTGGTCTTGATTTTGGTTTTCATCTTCCAACATTTTCTTAGCTAAGGCATAATTATAGCGTGTTTCGTCGTCGGAAGGGTTATTCCGCAGCGCATTTTTATAGGCTTCTACAGCGCCTTTATAGTCTTTAGCTTGCATCAAGGCATTGCCAATATTATGAAAGGTACGGTGTTTGTTTGGGCGTTCTTTGGTGGTGTTTGTTACTTCGGCATAGGCACGCAACGCCTCGTCAACATAATTGTCTTGCTGCAGAGTAGCGCCCATATTATAGCGGGCGATATCGGTTTTTGTGCCTGTTGCCACAGCACGACGGTAATTTTTTTCTGCCTCAACGCCATTCAGCGCATCAAAGGCTTCGTTGCCATCAAAAATAAAATTCTCTGCTTGCTGTATACGCGTTTCATCTTGCGCTGCAACCAGTAGCGGAAGCCAAAAAACAATACAAAATAACTTACGCATCATGAAATAGATTTAATCTTTTTAACCATTGCGTTTTTCGTAAAAATAAAAAGCCATCAAGCACTATCAAAAATAAGCCAATTCCCAAAAACCATTGAAATTGGTCCTTGAATTTAACAAATTGTTTGGCTTCAAATTCTTGTTTGTCCATTTCTTTTAAGCGGTCTATGATGGCTGTTACTACGGCATCGGTGTTACTGCCATCTAAAAATAGGCCGTCCGTTTCTTCGGCTATGGATTTCATCTGATCAAAGTCGCTTTTTGTAATTACCACCTCACCGTTAGCATCTTTTTTATAGGATATGGAATTCCCCTGTTTAACCGGGATGACAGAACCTTTTTCCGTACCAACAACAACTGTAAAAAAGCGAATCCCTTGCGCAGCAGCTTGTTTGGCGGCTACCAATGCGTCTTCGCCATGATCTTCCCCATCAGAGATGATACAAACCACTCGGTTGGTTTGATTTTCATCGTCAAAATACGTTTCTGCCAATCGAGTTGCTGCAGAAATCGCTGTTCCCTGCGAGGAAACCATGTTGGTGTCTAAAGACGATAAAAACATACGTGCAGCAGCGTAGTCAGTAGTGATGGGCAAATGCGGAATCGCCGACGAGGCATAGGCAATAATACCCACGCGATCGCTAACCAATTGGTTGATTAGCTCGCTTGCCAATCGCTTGGCTTTTTCCAATCGGTTTGGCGCAATATCTTCTGCCAACATGCTTTTAGATACATCTATCGCAAACACCAAATCGACCCCTTCGCGCTTTACTGTTTCTAGCTCCGTACCAATTTGAGGGTTAACCAATCCCAAACAAATAAACACCAATCCCAGCCACAAAATTACTTGCTTTAACCACCCTTTAAAAAACGAACGCTCGGGTGCAATATGCGCCAACATCTCAACTGAAGCAAACGATTGTTGAACACGTTTTTTCCAGAGGGTAAATAGTGCGTATCCAAATGCTAAAACCGGAATAAGAAATAGCAAATAAAAATAGGTTGTTTGCTCGTACTGTATCATGCCATTGCCGATTTAAATAGAGTGTGACGTAATATCCATTCCAGCAAGAGCGCAGCAATTGCCCATAAAACAAACCAACGAAACTGTTCGTGGTATTTTGTGTAGCGAATTTCCTCCACCTCTGTACGCTCCAATTTGTCAATTTCCTTGTAGATGGCTTCTAATTTTTTGTTGTCCGTAGCGCGATAGTAACTGCCACCCGTTTCAACGGCAATAGATTTGAGTAACGCTTCATCGATTTCAACTTTAGTAAGTTGATATACAAAAGAGCCATCTGGTCTAAGTGCCACTGGTGCAGGTGCGCTGCCATTGCTTCCCAACCCAATGGTATAGGTTTTTATTCCAAATGAACTCGCCAATCCAGCCGCGGTTTTTGGATCCACAAAACCCGTATTGTTCACCCCGTCTGTCAGCAATATAATGACTTTGCTTTTGGCTTTGCTATCGCGTAATCTATTCACTGACGTAGCAAGCCCCATACCGATAGCTGTTCCATCGTTAATCACGCCATCATAACTTACTTTACCAAGTACATCTACCACAAGAGCTTTGTCAGAAGTAATTGGTGCTTTGGTATAACTTTCTCCTGCATACACCACCAAACCAATGCGGTCTGAAGTGCGTTTGGCAATAAAATCTGCGGCTACTTTTTTTAATGCCGATAAGCGGTTTGGCTTTAAATCTCGGGCAAGCATACTTGATGAAACATCGATTGCCATCACAATGTCAATCCCTTTGTTTGTTTTGGTTTGTGTGCTTACATCTTGCGTTTGTGGGCGTGCCAAAGCCACTACAATAAGCGCAATTGCCAACATGCGCAACACAACCAAAAGGGGTTGCCATTTGGGTAATCTCCCCGTTTTTGTAAAGGCTTTAACACTTGGATTAAGAACATGTGCCACGTGCTTTTTGCGTGAGAAAACATGCCACCCAACAAGAAGTGGAATAAGTAGAAGTCCCCAGAAAAACTCAGGATTAGCGAAAGTGTATTCCATCATGGGGTTTCGGGTTTAAATTGAATACTGCCTAAAATACGTGCTATGAGATCTTTGGCGTAACGGTCGTCGCGATCGTAAACCAATTGTAGTTGCTGAAAGCCCTTATTCTCAGTAAAGTGATATACTTCGTATGTTTTTCGTTGGGACTTGCCGTTTTTTTTTAGTCCAATCAAACGACCCTGAAGCAAGAATCCCTTCTATGCCTGAGGTGGTGGAATAATCGTTTTGTTTTTGAAAGATATTTGTTGCACCCATACTGTCAAAATAGCCAATCACTTTATCTACCTTTTGCTGTAAGTCAATCGTTTGTTCTTCTTTTGATTTTGTGTGTTCCATATACAGCACAATCAAAAAAGCATCGTCCAAACTGCCCAGTACAAACTGTTGATTCAATCGATTTTGTAACGCCTTTCGCCCCAATACATCCGGCGATTCAAGAACCATTTGGGAAATACCGTAGCTGCTTGTAATCCAATCTTGTTCTAGCCACGCCAAGGTTGGGTGTCCAAAAACACGATCTTTGGCTTGCACTGCGCCATAGTTAAAAATCATAACAACAGAAGCAACTACCAGAACTCCGAAAAGAGAAAATCCTGCAATTTTAAGGCGTTTCCGTTGCTGTTCTTTGCGCCGCATTAAAGCATAGGCTTCGTTTTTAAGGCGTTCTTCTTCTGTGGGTTCGGGAAGTGCTTCTTGGGTCTGTTTTACAACTGCCTCAATTTTAGTTCTGTCAACACGTGCCAAACGTTCTTCGGGCATTGCCCGAGCAAATTTTACCAAATCAGCTGTGAGCAAGACCTCTTTAAGGTGATCGATAGTTTCGGAAGTTAAATCCAAATTTCCCGTATCGCGAAGTAATTCTAATTTTGCCAACAGTTCGTCTGAGGTACTTTCTAAGGCATCGATATGCGCTTCATCCTCTAAGTAACTTTTAACAATATCCGTCATTTCAGAGTAGTAGCCTTTGTATTCTTCTTGTTTGCTTAACTGTTTGTTTTCGAGGGCTTGCAGGGCTTGAATAGCACGCTCAAAAGGAGGCAATTGCCTACGACTGTCACGAATGCGTTGTTGTGTTCTAGCTATAAACATATACGCTAGTGCAAGGAGTAGGCAAATCAAAAAGCCATATGCGTAGGGTTTCCACCAGCCTGTGGTGTTTTTTGCCATAGGCAAAATGGTTTTGATTGGAAACAGCGGTTGCTGTAAGGTGTCTACCTCAACATCATAAACGTGAATTTGTAGCGAATCTGTAGTAAATAAATTGCCTCCAACCACTACTTTTTGGGCAGGCAGTGTAAATTGTCCGGTATCAAATTGGATGACAGCATATGTTTTGGAAAAGGTTAAAATTTTATTTGAAACCAGTGTGTCAACAGCTGTGGTATCTATCACTTCAAAAGGGCGAAATGCTTGTAATGGAGGAAACTTTACTAGCGCATCTTTTTCTGAGGAAACTGTGATTTTCACATTGATTTGCTCAGCGAGTTTCACGTTTAATGTATCTGCACTAAGGCTTACTTGGGTTTGTGCCATTGCCCATACAGAACCCAAAATAAACACTAAAAAACGAAACAATCTATCCACGGTTTTTAAAATACGTTAGTAATTTTTTGACATAGCTTTCGTTTGTTGCGCATGAAAGCGCACCCGCGCCGTGCCGAGTAAATTGGGTAGTGAAATAGTCCGCAGTTTTGCGATGCGCAAGCGCATAGGCAGAACGGACACTTCTAGAAGAGCTATTCACCCATTGGTGGTTGCCTGTTTCGGCATCGCGCATGTAGAGCAATCCCGCAGCAGGAAGTTTAGCTTCCATTGGGTCAAAAAGGCGAATGCCCGTAAGGTCGTGTTTACGTGCAGCTAACTGTACCGCTTGATCGTAATCGGAATCTAAAAAATCAGAAAGAACAAATACAATTGCGCGCTTTTTTAGAATGCGACTCATAAATTCTAGCGCAGTCGATATATCGGTTTTTGGGCTTTTTGGCTTCTGTTCTAACAGTTCTCTAATAATACGTAGCACATGCGACTTCCCTTTTTTGGGTGCTATAAAAAGCTCCACCTCATCAGAAAAGAGGAGTAGCCCCACTTTGTCGTTGTTTTGCAAAGCAGAAAAGGCAAGCGTTGCAGCAATTTCTGTAATGGTATCACGCTTTAGCTGTTGTTGAGTTCCAAAATTCGCAGAGCCACTAACATCTACCAGTAGCATTAGTGTAAGCTCGCGTTCTTCTTCAAAAACCTTGACATAAGGCTCTTGATAACGTGCGGTAACATTCCAGTCTATAGCCCTTACATCATCTCCATATTGGTACTGACGCACCTCGCTAAAGGTCATCCCACGACCTTTAAAGGTACTGTGGTATTCGCCACCAAAAATATGGTTGCTTAATCGGCGGGTTTTAATCTCGATTTTCCGAACTTTCTTTAAAAGCTCCTTTGTATCCATAAGCAAAAAAGTGACGTTGGTCTAGGGTACTTCTACCGCATTTACAATGCGTTGAATGATCTCTTCTGAACTGATGTTTTCGGCTTCTGCCTCATAGGTAATTCCAATACGGTGACGCAATACATCAAAAATTACAGCGCGTACATCTTCAGGAATTACATAGCCTCTGCGCTTGATAAAAGCATAGCATTTGGCTGCCATTGCCAAATTGATACTTCCCCTTGGTGATGCACCAAAACTAATGAGTGGCTTTAGTGATTGTAATTTGTACTGCTCGGGATAGCGCGTGGCAAAAATCAAATCCAAAATATATTTCTCAATTTTTTCGTCCATATACACTTCACGAACTGCTTTTTGTGCTTTGCTTATTTGAGCCGTTGAAATGACCGGTTTAATTGTGCCAAAAGAGTCATTAAGATTGGCACGGACAATTTGCTGTTCGTCTGCAAGCTTAGGATAATCAATAATTACTTTAAGCATAAAACGGTCAACTTGTGCTTCAGGGAGCGGGTAGGTTCCTTCTTGTTCTACAGGGTTTTGGGTTGCCATTACCAAAAACGGTAACTTTAGCTTAAACGTTTCTTCCCCAATGGTAACTTGCTTTTCTTGCATGGCTTCAAGCAGGGCAGACTGCACTTTGGCAGGGGCACGATTGATTTCATCCGCTAAAACAAAGTTGGCAAAAACAGGTCCTTTTTTGATGCTAAAATCATTTTCTTTGGTGTTGTAAATCATCGTACCAATCACGTCTGCAGGGAGTAAATCAGGGGTAAACTGAATACGGCTAAAGCTCCCTTTTACAGCTTTGCTAAGGGTATTGATAGCGAGTGTTTTTGCTAACCCTGGAACGCCCTCTAATAAAATATGCCCTTGCCCCAACAGCCCGATCAAAAGGCGTTCTACCATGTGTTGTTGTCCTACAATAACCTTATTTATTTCTAAGGTAAGAATGTCAACGAAAGCACTTTCTTTTTCTATGCGCTCATTCAGCGCTTTGATGTCTACAGCGGTATCGCTCATTGTTTAGTTGTTTACAGTTTTTGCCGCAAAATCAAAAAAAATGTGCAGCAGGGTTGTTAATAATAGGTTAAAAATAGGGTTTCCCTTCTTCTTTACAAAAATAGATTACAAAGGTTTTTACCTTTGTAAGAAATCAATGTCATGATTAACAAAAGACTGCTCATCAAAAACCTATTGGCACACAACGATGAGAACAGTTTTTACGATAAAAAAAGACAGCTGAACTTGGGCACTAAAGAAGGTAAAGCCAAGTTTCTGAAACACATTTGTGCGCTTTCAAACTCCAATCCTAAAAACAATTCCTACATTGTGGTGGGCGTACACGACGAAGACAATGAAATTGTTGGGGTAGATTTTTTTGACGATGCCAAACTGCAAAACCTTATCAATGCCTATTTAGAAAATCCACCATTAGTCCTCTATGAAAACATTCATTTTCCACACTTACCTCAAGGAAAAGTAGTTGGGTTAGTCACCATCAGACCAACTAATAAAATGACTGCACTACGAAAAAATATCTGGAAATATTATGGCGGTTCGGTGTTTTTTAGAGATGGTAGTATTTCGATGTCTAAGATTTTTGATTTGCAACTTAAGGATGTCAATTCGGAAGTGGTTGCCGAAATTGAAAAGCATGCACATAACAACATCGAACTAACTCTCGATGGAGTTATTGACTTTGTACACCGTTATGACAGCAGTTTACACCCGCAGTACAAAGTGTTTAAAGAATCTTTTGTGGTGTGTTGGGCAGGATTGGAAAAAAGAGTGAAAGAAAAAAGCTATTTCTCACGCGTAGATGTAGAGCTAATCAACGAACATGTTAAGCTGTTTTATTCGGCACACGATGAAGTGGAAATTGAGGTTAGTGCACATTCGTTTAGTTTGATTGAATATGTCCGTTTGGGGTTTAATGACCGTTATAAATACTATCCGCTAGAGCGGATGTCATTTTTGTTTGACGATAAAGGCTCGTACCAAATTGACTCCGAGTTTTTGTTTACTCCTCCCAAATTTGAAAAGAAATTAATCCATCACATTTATAACGCCAACAATGCACTTTGTGAAAAATTGCACAACAACACTAGCCTTTCCAAAAACGAAAAAGCCGATATCATCAATATAGCGCCTACCTATATGTTATGCTATCTGAACGGATTTGAAGAAGCAAAAGACAAACTGCAAGGACTTTCTGAGATGATGAAAAAGCAAGGTGAGGGTGCCTACCAAAGTCTTAAGGATACGCTTCGGGTTTTACGTAAAATTAAATATCACTAAACAGCTGATGCTCCTGAATATAGGCAAAAACAGCTTCGGGAAGCCATGTTTTGAGGGTGTGCAAATCCTTCTGTGCACGAATCTGCGTGGCAGAAATGTCTTGCAAGGATACGTTTTGAAGAACCATTTCCGAAGAAATATTTTCCAAAACCGTTCCCTTTCGAGGATAAATTATGCGCGGAAATTGCATTATGTAGTCTGGGTTTTTCCAACGTGAAAGCGTTGCTTCGCTATCTGCGCCAAGCAATACTATAAAGGTGCAATTCGGATTTTCTTGCGTGAGTTTTTTTAAGGTTTCAGCGGTGTAGCTCGGTTTTGGCATATGCAATTCTATATCATCTGGAATCATATTTTGCTGCTGTTCTAAGGCTAGCTTTAACATGTTCCAGCGGTGCGTTTCGGGGAGCAAATCGGCTGTGGTCTTATGTGGATTATGTGGGCTTAATACAAAATGGATTTCATCTGCTTTTTGCTGTTTTATCACTTCTTTTGCAATATAAATATGCCCCATATGAATGGGGTTAAAACTGCCAAAAAAAAGCGCAACCCTTTTCATGAGTTTAGAAAATTAAGCACCAATCCCTGGACTTTGTTTTTAGCGGTTTCTAGATCGTCGTTGAGGACAATATGGTCAAAGTCGGCAGCACGCTCTAGCTCGGTTTGGGCTTTGGCAAGGCGCATGGCAATTTTTTCTTCCGTATCGGTTTGGCGAAGGCGAAGGCGCTCCGCTAACGCTTCAAGGCTTGGGGTCTTTATAAAAATAGCAAGGGCATTTTCAGGATACAATTTTTTGATGTTTATTCCACCCTCCACATCAATATCAAACAACACATTTTTTCCAGATGCCCAAATACGCTCAAGCTCCGATTTTAAGGTGCCATAATACATGCCCGGATAAACCTCCTCGTATTCCGCAAAATCACCTGCCTCAATTTTGGCTTTAAACTCTTTTTCAGACAAAAAATAATAGTCTTTGCCGTGTTGTTCATTACCACGAGGTAGTCTAGTCGTGGCAGAAATAGAAAACGATAATTTAAATTCTTGTTGATCCAGCAAGTGTTTTGCTAAAGTGGTTTTACCACTCCCCGATGGTGCAGAAAAAACGATACATTTTCCTTGTTGCATTACAGTACATTTAGGACTTGTTCTTTGATGCGTTCAAGCGCATCTTTCATCATTACCACGCGTTTTTGCAATCCTGCATCGTTGGCCTTTGAGCCTATGGTGTTTATTTCACGTCCCAATTCTTGCGCAATAAATCCTAATTTTTTGCCTTTAGTTGGTACGTCTTCGGCTAAGGTAGCGTGAAAGTATTCCAAATGGTGTTGCAACCGCACCAATTCTTCGTTGATGTCCCATTTTTCAAGGTAATATACCAGCTCTTGCTCCAAGCGTTCTTGGTCGTATTCTACGGCGATTTGTTGTAAGTTATCCTCCAATTTCTGACGGCGTTCCTCTATTCTTAAGAGTGCCTCTTCGGCAATATGTTTTAGTTGGATATCGATTTGACCTAACTGTGCGTTGAGGTCTTGCGCCAACGATATTCCTTCTTGCTGGCGGTAAGCAACTAATTTTGTGGCGGCATCGGTAAGCGTATTCAAAAAAACTTCTTGCTCTTCTTCCGAAAGTTCATCGTTTGTAGACGCCAATACATTTGGAAGGCGCATGGCCAAAGGCAATAGCGTGTCGTCTGATAATGATGATTGCATGCCCTTTAACTGCTTCAGATAGTTTTTTACTACAGCGGTATTTAGCTGTGCTGCTTCTTGTGCATCTACCCATTCTTCAAAAACGTTGACTTCCAATTTTCCACGATGCAACTGCGATGCTAATTCTTTTCTTGCCAAAAGTTCCAATCCACGATATTTAGAGGGCACCCGAAAATTAAGGTCTAACGATTTGCTGTTTAGCGATTTGATTTCAATGCGTAGCTTTTTGCCTTGAGTGTTGTGCTCCGCCTTACCGTAGCCTGTCATGGAAAATATCATATCGCGTTGTTAAAGTACAAAGGTACAAAAGTAGTGGGGAGTGTTTTATGTGCTTCTTTATTGCCAAATCGCTTGCTGCTTGTCTCCCCAAAAGTATTCCACCAACTCTGGGTGGTCGATAAAAGGATTTCGGTTCTGTTGAAACTGATAAATCGTATTGTTTCTATGACGCTCAAAATCATCTACTGGGTCTTGCTCATGCCACTCCAATAAGGTTCGTTTAACGCCATGATAAGGGTCTTTACTTTGCCACGGTTGGGTGTTGTCAAGCAATTCTAAATCACGCTCACCAGCTGTGTCGCCTTCGTAACGAACAGCCATATAAAACAGTATGCGCGCCACATCACCTTTATCATCGTCTCTGGGTTCAAAAATGCCGTGGTCGTTTACCTCTTTGTATTTGTTTCCAAACGTAGTTTCACAATCCGCCATACAAGCATCAAAACTGTGATTGGAACGGTCTGAATTGACTTGGATATTACTTGCTCTAAGGTTATGTACATCGGTCCCCATTCCTGTGGCATTGCCAAAATCGCCGCGTGATCTTGCCCAGACGTGCTCTCTATTCCAGCCAGAACCGTTGTTATATTCTTGTGCGCCGTTTACCGATTCTTGCGTGTAAATTAACAACACATTACTTGAATTATTTGGGTCTTTATCTGATTGGATTAAAATATCCCACGTGTCTGTATTTGAAGAACTGTATGGAAATTCTTTATGGTCGTCTATAATTTCGTGAATTAAGGCTTTGAGTTTTTCTCCAGATGCGTTTCGTGCTGGTGAATAATACGCCTCAATGCTCAACCCTGGCCCACCGTAGTTTGGCTTTGTAGGTCCTTCGGAAGTTTGCTCTGCAACACCTTCTGGTGTGCAGCTTAAAAGCAACACTAAAATGAGAAGCATAAAATAATGGTTATTCACTAAGTCCGATTTATAATTTTCATTGGGCAATTTACAATCTTTAAAAGTTGCTTTTTAGGCTTAACCAAAAATTAATCCTCACACCAAGCGCCCAAAAGTGTTGCATCAGCAGCATTGTTTAGAGTAAGCACAAAATCACTCCCGTTATAGGTTTTACTTACAATCCCTTTAATGGTTCCCGCGCCTGTGGGTAAGGGCAAATCTTTAAATAGGGCAAAGGCACTTGTCTCTAACAAAAATGTAGTTGTCGAATTGTCCTCACAGGCTTCCAGGGTACGTTGGGTATCGTAATAATCTTTAGGGTCAACATAGGGCTTGCCCTGCTCTGAGGGGGTAACTCGGACATTTCCCACAATAGCGTTTTGTGCCCATATATAGCCAGAAAATAACACGGCAAAAAGTAGGTTTCTCGCGTTCATGATTTGGATATTATTGTTTTAAATTTAGCATAAATTTTTTAACTGCTTTTGTTTTGAACAGGACATTCCCTTTTTGGTTGCTTTTACTTTTTGTTACGTCAATTAGTTTTGGGCAAAGCAACAAAAACTACGAGGTTATAACAGTGGCCTTTTACAATGTTGAAAATCTATTTGATACGGTTAATGACCCTAAAACCCGTGATGACGACCGCACACCGGAAGGTCGTGACCGATGGACAGAAGATATTTATGCCAAAAAAGTGAAAAATACTGCAAAAGTATTGGCAGAAATAGGACGCGATACCACCAACCAACCGCCTGTAGTAATTGGACTGTGCGAAGTTGAAAACAGGCAAGTGATTGTAGATGTATTAAACGACCCATTGCTCAAGCCCTTTAACTATGGCATAGTGCATGTCGATTCACCTGACGAACGCGGCATTGACGTGGCACTTATCTATCAAAAAAAACACTTTTTACCCATCGCTTTTGAAAATCATGAGTTGCAGATTTATGAAAAAGATGGCACACGTGACTACACCCGAGACCAACTATTGGTGTATGGCATGCTGGCAAAAGAACCCATATACTTTATGGTTCATCACTGGCCTTCACGCAGTGGCGGACAAAAGCGCAGTGAGCCATTTCGCATAAACGCTGCCAAGCTTAACAAAAAACTGGTAGATTCCATTTTACATAAAAATCCTAAAGCAAAAATTATAAATATGGGCGACTTTAACGACGATCCTGTAAACATAAGTTTAGCCAAAGTACTACAGGCTACTGACATAAAAAGACATGTGTTTAAAAACAAGGTGCTTTACAACCCCATGATAGAATTTTATGCAAAAGGAATAGGAACAGCATGTTACCGAGATAATTGGAATGTATTGGATCAAATTCATGTTTCCGGAGGATTGCTCAAATCCAAAAGAAACAACTGGCAATTTTGGAAAGCCGGGATTTACAACAAGCCCTACTTGATAAATAAAGAAGGCCGCTATAAAGGCTATCCATTTCGAAGTTTTGCGGGCGGGCGTTTTTTGGGTGGCTATAGTGACCATTTTGCGGTGTATTCCTATTTCATTCGAGAGGTGCAATAATTTCTTCCCTAAGTGCCAAACAAGCCTTTAGCTAAAAAGTGCTTTTAGCTCCGTTGCCTTGTCTGGCGTAAGTTTTCCCGCCAGAATCAAACTAAGTTGTCTGCGGCGCAGGGCGCCGTCAAAGCGTTTTTGTTCCAATTCTGTTTCGGGAATTACAGCAGGTACTTCTACAGGAGTGCCTGCTTTGCTCACAGCAACAAACGTATAAATCGCCTCGTTCACCTTTTCTCGAGAAGTACCATCATGCACCTCTATCCATACGTCAATAAATACCTCCATAGAAGTCCCAAACGCACGGGATACTTTTGCTTCAAGGGTAAGTACACTCCCAAGTGGTACGGGCTTTCTAAAGTGTACATGATTAACAGAGGCAGTAACTACAATTTGCTTCGAATGACGCTGGGCAGCAATACAGGCAGCGCGGTCCATTCGTGCTAGCAGTTCGCCGCCAAAAAGGTTATTTATTGGGTTCGTATCAGAAGGTAGTACCAAGTCGGTCATGACCGTCTTGGATTCTTTTGGGTGCTTTGGTTTCATGGGATTATTTTTTCAATACCCACGCATCTGGGTACTTATTGCGCTTAATGTCTGCCATGGCGTTATACGCTTCCCGTTTTGTGGGGAAAGAGGCAAAGGAAACTTGAAAAAAGCCTTGTGACGTTTGTGCTAATTTTTTTGCACCGTAATAGCCTTTTCGTTGTAAAGTTGAAGCTAATCGTTGTGCATTTGCTTCACTTCTAAATGAGCCTGCAATAACATGAAAACCTGCAACTTGCTCTTCTTTGGGTAATTCGATTTTTAAGGTCGGTAATTCACCTAAATCATAAACCGAAAGAGCTGCTTGCTCGCGTGCCACTTTACGCAGTGATTGCTCGGTTTGCCATTGTGCGTCGGCTTGTTGATTTAAATAGCTGTTAGAACCAACAGCAAACAACGCTAAAACGCTTGCCGCTACAAGAGCATATCCAACCACACGCCTTGATTTTGTTTGCTCAAGTTCAAAGTAAACAGGCGGTTTGGTAGGTTGATCTACAATGGTTCTAGAAATCGGTTGAGCAGCAACACTGGGAAGTGCATAACTTGCTGCC
Organism: Flavobacteriaceae bacterium; assembly: GCA_965661025.1. GTDB lineage: Bacteria > Bacteroidota > Bacteroidia > Flavobacteriales > Flavobacteriaceae > UBA7446. The sequence goes on from CBFICG010000001.1 coordinate 43,175, forward strand.
AAAAAGTTTAATCCGCTTTCGGGTGTAAAAACCATTTTTCCTTCGCTATTTAGCGTAAACACCCCCAATGTTGGAACGTTCAAGGTCCCCTTTTGTACAGCCTCTTTCCAAGCAATAATTTGCTGGTGCATGTCCATTCCCGCACGCTCATAGCTTAACCCATAAGATTTGGCCAAATGCGATGCCAAAATACCATCATTTGATTGTAATTGCTCGTTAAAGGACAGCTCCTTTACTGGAGGAAAATAACGTTGCTTCTCTGCATCGTAGTACGCAGCTTTTTGCTCTACTAAAAATGCCCCAAAACCGGGTACAGTAACACAATCGTGTCGAAACAATAGATAATGTATATGTGCTGAAAGCTCCATATTACAAATGTACATTTTTTAAGGAAATCGAAAAAGTTCTGTTTTCGTATTTTTACATACCCTAGTCTTATGAAAAAAACAGAACTAATTGCTACACTTGCACTACCAAAAATGCCTCGAATTGGGTATACTACCGCCCGAAAACTTATTCGCCATTTTGGAAATGCCTCTGCCGTTTTTGAAAATATCGTACAAGCAAGGGAATCGCAGTTTCAAGCCGTTGCCAATGTGTTTCGGGGTACAGAAAAACACCACATAATAGCCAATGCAGAAAAAGAAGTTGCGCTTATGGAAAAACACCACATAAATTGGATTGCCTACTCCGATGTTGATTTTCCTGCTTCCCTAAACCAATGTGGTGATGCCCCACTTGTGTTGTTTTATTCTGGTCAGTCCTTTCCAAAAACCACACGAATAGTGAGCATTGTTGGAACAAGGCAACCGAGTACACACGGCAAGGCTTTTGTGTCACAATTGGTGGAAGAACTTTCCCCCTATCAGCCTATTGTAGTTTCAGGGTTTGCCTACGGTATTGATATTGAAGCACAGCTTGCTGCGCTCGACAATGGGCTAATTACTTGTCGTTGTTTTGGTCACAGTATTTTAGGGTGCTATCCAAAACAGCATGCTAATACCGAAAACGCGAAGAAGAAACAGGTGGTTTTTTATCTGAAATTTGGGTAAATGAGCCTTTTCAACGAGCACATTTTTTGCAGCGTAATCGCATTATTGCTGGTTTGGCACAAGCCACCATAATCGTTGAGTCGAGGGAAAAAGGAGGTGCAATGGCTACCGCAAAATATGCGCTGAACTATCAACGCGATGTATTTGCTACGCCTGGCAGGCCAAACGACGCTACTGCGAATGGTTGTTTGGAACTTATCAAAACCCGACAAGCCGAATGCATTACATGCGGTGAAGACGTTGCTCCGGCTTTGGGGTGGAAACAGCAACACAAACCAACTCTACAACCAACTCTTTTTATTGAGCTCAATAAAAAGGAAAAATGGGTGTTAAGCCATATGAGCAGTATACCAAAACACATTGATCTTATTGCCCTGGATACTAAACTAAGAGTAAGTGAAATAGCAAGTATATTGTTTCAATTGGAAATGAAAGGAGCCGTGGTGGCACAAGCGGGAAAACAGTTTAAAACGATGTAGTTGAAAACCCCATGTTGTTACGCACACGCTGCAACACTTCTTGTGCAACCATTCGTGCTTTTATAGCACCTTTTTGAAGTTGGCGCTCAAGTATTTCGGGTTGTTTCATGTAGGTCTCAAATTGTTCTCTGGGTGAAGCAAAGCGTTCCAAAATAGCTTCAAACAATGCTTGCTTAGCATGGCCATACCCAAAACCTCCGGCTTCATAATTAGTACGCATTGCGGCAATATCACTACTGCTGGCAATAAGCGAGTACAACGAAAATACCGTACAGCTCGCTGGGTTTTTGGGGGCTTCTAGTGGGGTGCTATCTGTTGCAATTGACATCACTTGCTTGAGTAATTTTTTTTCTGGCAAAAAAATGTCAATCGTATTGTCTTTGGATTTACTCATTTTGGTACCGTCTGTTCCCAATACATACTGCGTATCGGTTTGGAGTTTTGCTTCTGGAAGTACAAAAGTATCGCCATAATTGGCGTGAAAACGGCTGGCTACATCACGGGCCATTTCTATATGTTGCAATTGATCTTTTCCAACTGGAACCCAATGGGCATCATACAGCAAAATATCTGCTGCCATAAGCATGGGATACGTAAACAATCCAGCATTTATATCTTCTAATCGGTCTGCTTTGTCTTTAAAAGAGTGTGCTAGCGACAATCGGCTAAATGGAAAGCTACAATTTAAGTACCACGCCAATTCGGTTACTTCAGGCACGTCGGACTGACGGTAAAAACACGCTTTTTCGGGGTCTAACCCGCAAGCTAACCACGCTGCTGCCGTGGCTTGCGTATTGGCTCTAAGTTGTTTGGCGTCTTTGATTTGCGTAAGAGAATGCATATCGGCAATAAACAAAAACGCTTCTTCACTACTCTGTTTTGCCATGTCAATTGCAGGAAGTATTGCGCCCAATAAATTGCCCAAATGCGGCGTGCCTGTACTTTGAATTCCCGTTAAGATGCGTGCCATAGAAATTGTATCTGCACAAAAATAACGGATTTCACGTATCAATCGCTATTTTTGACCCTATGGTTTACCTCCGCAAGTTGCTATTAGGCCTTTGGAACATTTGGTTTTATATTTTATCAGGAGTTGGTTTAGCACTTTTCTTTCCATTTTTACTGTTGTGCCTGACTAGAGAAAAATGGTATTCCGGTATTTTTTATGCTGGCCGCTATTTTTGGTCACCGCTTATTCTGTTTGGCATGGGGTTTATTCCTGTTATAAAGCACAACGTCAAGTTAGACTACAACAAACAGTATATGTTTGTGGCAAATCATTTAAGTATGATTGACATTATGATGACGTTTATGACCATTCGCAAACCGGCTGTTTTTGTGGGAAAAATGGAATTGGACCGCATTCCGCTATTTGCAACAATCTATAAACGTGGCGCGATTTTAGTCAATCGCGATAGTGCTGCAAGTAGAAAAAATGTGTACGTACAAGCAAAGCGCAAGTTAGCGTTGGGGTTTAATATGATGATTTACCCCGAAGGATTGGTGCCTGAACCCGATGTGTTTCTAGCGCCTTTTAAGAATGGTGCGTTTAGTATTGCTATTGAACATCAAATCCCCATAGTTCCCATTACACTACCAGATTGTAAAAAACGTTTTCCGTTTCAATTCTCGTATAAGTATTGGGTTGGAAAGCCCGGTATTGTTCGTGCCAACGTTCATGCCCCTATCAGCACCAAAGGGCTAACCCAAAAAGATATGCCTGCACTTAAGGAGAAGGTACATCAATTTATGAGCGAAATGCTCAAAAAAGAAGGATATCAATAGCAGCTATTCTGCCGATGCAATAATGTCTTTAATTTTGGCTTCTATTTCCTCGGCAAGTTCTGGGTTGTCGTCCAAAAGTGTTTTTACGGCATCTCTGCCTTGTCCCAATTTGGTGTCGCCGTAGCTAAACCACGAACCGCTTTTTTTAATAATTTCAGCCTCAACGCCAATATCTAACAATTCGCCAATACGCGAAATTCCTTTGCCGTACATGATATCAAACTCTACTGTTTTAAATGGCGGTGCTACTTTGTTTTTTACAACTTTCACACGGGTTTTATTGCCCAACACAGCTCCGTTTGTGTCTTTGATTTGTGTTGATCGCCTAATGTCTAAACGCACCGAAGCGTAAAATTTTAGTGCGTTTCCGCCCGTAGTGGTTTCAGGGTTCCCAAACATGACGCCAATTTTTTCACGTAACTGGTTGATAAAAATTACCGTGCAATTTGTTTTGCTAATCGATGCGGTGAGTTTACGTAAGGCTTGCGACATCAATCGGGCGTGTAATCCCATTTTGGAGTCGCCCATTTCGCCTTCAATTTCACTTTTTGGTGTAAGTGCCGCAACCGAATCTACTACCACAATGTCCACTGCGCCTGAACGAATAAGATTATCAGCAATTTCTAATGCTTGTTCACCATGATCGGGTTGTGAAATGATAAGATCATCAATTTCCACGCCCAAACTTTTGGCATAGTAGCGGTCAAACGCATGTTCTGCGTCAATAAATGCAGCAATGCCTCCTGCTTTTTGACACTCTGCAATGGCATGTAATGTTAGCGTTGTTTTCCCCGAGGACTCTGGGCCATAAATTTCAACAACTCTTCCACGAGGATACCCTCCAACACCCAAAGCTACATCTAAACCTAAAGAACCAGAAGAGATGACCTCAACCTGTTCGATGACATTATCGCCCATTTTCATGACAGCCCCTTTACCATAGGCCTTGTCCAATTTATCTAAGGTTAACTGAAGTGCTTTTAGTTTTGCATTTTTTTCGTTACTCATACTTCTTTTTTTAGCGTCCTGCTAAAGTACAATTTTTCTATTGCTCTGCCTTTTTTGTGCACGTTTTTAATTTGATACCTTTGCGGGGTAATCTTAATCCTGTATAGCATGCAACTGTACAATACATTAAGCGCACAAGAACGCGCTGCCTTGATAGACGCGGCAGGTGAAGACCGCTTGACCTTGTCTTTTTATGCCTACGCACACGTTGGTAATCCGCAAGTGCTACGGGATCATCTTTTTATTGCGTGGAATGCATTAGACGTCTTGGGGCGTATTTATGTTGCACACGAAGGTATAAATGCACAGCTTTCGGTGCCGGCACCTAAATTTGATGCTTTTAAAACACATTTGGACAGCATTGCTTTTTTAAATGGTATTCGGCTTAATATTGCTGTTGAGCAAGACAATAAATCTTTCTTAAAACTCAAAGTTAAAGTGCGCAATAAAATTGTTGCAGATGGTTTGAATGACGATACTTTTGATGTAACCAATAAAGGTGTTCATTTGAGTGCTGCCGAGTTTAATGCCCTTACCAGTCAGAACGATACCATAGTGGTGGATATGCGCAATCATTACGAAAGTGAAATTGGTCATTTTGAAGGTGCCATAACACCCGATGTGGATACCTTCCGCGACTCCTTACCCATCATAGAACAAGATCTTTCTGAACATAAAGAAGATAAAAACCTCGTGATGTATTGCACTGGTGGTATTCGTTGTGAAAAAGCTAGCGCCTACTTTAAACACAAAGGCTTTAAAAAAGTCTATCAGCTTGAGGGCGGCATCATTGAGTATACCCGGCAGGTTAACAATCAAGGTCTGGAAAACAAATTTATTGGAAAGAATTTTGTGTTTGACGATCGCCGTAGCGAAACCATTTCGGAAGATGTAATTGCTACTTGTCATCAATGTGGTACGCCGTGCGACACGCACGTCAATTGTGCCAACGAAGCCTGTCATTTGTTGTTTATTCAATGTCCATCTTGTGCGGAAAAATTTAACCACTGCTGCTCCGATGCTTGTGCCGAAATTATTGCATTGCCCGAAGCCGAGCAGAAAGCATTGCGTAAAGGCAAACACAACAGCAACAAAATCTTTAAAAAGGGACGCGCCCATCACTTAAAGACGGTTCATCAGTCGTGACAAAAATAGTTTTTCTTATTGCCTCAATATTTCTATTGGTGAGTTGTTCCAGCCCGTCAGACCTGCTGTTTGAAACCCTTCCAAAAAAGGGATGGGCGCAAGACCAATGGGTAACATTTAGCCATACGCACCGCCTGCCCGAAAAAGAGGTTTCTCTAGATTGGATATTACGCCACGACGATGATTACCCCTTTTCAAATATTCATTTAATTGTAAATTGGCACAGCCCAAAAGGTATTGAGGGAACCGACACACTTAGCTATATGTTGGCGCAGCCCAACGGCAAATGGTTGGGTAAAGGGCTTTATATTAAAGAACATCTTTTGCCTTTTTCGGAACGCTTTTTGTTCAATGCGCCTGGAATATACCAGTTTCGCATCCGCCCCGCAGTGCGTGCTACCGACATGTTGGTTGCCGATAGTATATTACCTGGAATCCATCAAATTGGACTTGCTATAAACCCCATATTAAATGAATAGAAAAAAAGGATACGGAAAATTTATACGGCTAATATGGATTGCCCTTGGAGGTATTGTAATGGGTATTGTTTCCATTTTTGGTGCTGCATCGTTAGGGCTCCTAGGGCCTATGCCCGATTTCCGTCAGTTGGAAAACCCAAAAACAAACTTGGCAACGCAAATTATTTCTGCTGATGATACCGTTTTGGGCAAGTTTTATTTTAACGATAATCGCACGCCTATTTCATTTGATGAAATTCCAAAAGAAATGATTGAAGCACTTGTTGCTACAGAAGATGAACGTTTTTATACACACTCAGGAATAGATTTTCGTGGTACAGCTCGCGCCTTATTTTATTTGGGTAAAAAAGGGGGGGCTAGCACCATTACACAACAACTTGCAAGACAGCTTTTTGTCGGAGTGCGCTCGCGTAATACTTTTCAAGCAATTACCCAAAAAATCAAAGAATGGGTTATTGCTATTCGTTTAGAGCGTCGCTATACCAAAAACGAAATCATCGCTATGTATCTCAACATTTATGATTTTAACTATAATGCTGATGGGCTGCGTTCGGCGAGTTCTATATACTTTTCAAAAAAGCCAAGTGAATTGGATTTAAGCGAATCCGCAATGCTGGTGGGAATGTTAAAAAATTCATCCTTATACAACCCCCTTAGAAGACCAGAGATGGTACGCGAGAGGCGGAATATTGTGTATCAACAAATGTTACGCAATAAGCTCCTAAACGAAAAAGAACGTGATTCACTAGCTGCGCTTCCCATTGCACTTGACTTTAACCCACAATCACATCGTGAAGGTATTGCCACATATTTTAGAGCTTATTTACAACAATTCATGCGGGATTGGATTGCCAAAAACCCCAAAGAAGATGGTACCTATTACAACTTATACTTAGACGGGCTTAGTATTTACACTACAATAGACTCTAGATTACAAACTTATGCCGAGGCTGCTGTAGCGAAGCATATGCCCAACTTACACCGCGAATTTTTTAGACAAAACGCACCTCAATACAATGAAAAAGCGCCGTTTTTAGATGTAGAAAATCGTGAGATTGAAAACATCATGAATCAAGCGAAACGCAGGTCTGAACGTTGGCGCAAAATGAAAATACAAGGGCATGATGAAGAAACCATTTTAGCCAGTTTTGAACACCCCACACAAATGGAAGTGTTTAGCTGGAGCGGAGATATTGATACTGTAATGACCCCTACCGACTCCATCAGATATTACAAGCATTTTTTACATGCGGGCATGATGTCTATGGAGCCACAAACAGGTCACGTAAAGGCTTGGGTTGGAGGCATTAATTACCGTCATTTTCAATTTGATCACGTGATGCAAGGCAAACGGCAAATTGGGTCAACATTCAAGCCTTTTGTCTATGCTTCTGCTATTGATCAACTAAAAGTTTCTCCCTGTGACTCATTACCTGACGGCTACTACTGCGTGGAGCCCGCCAAGTTTGGTGCGCACGATGCCTGGTGTCCGAAAAATTCGGGAGATCGTTATATTGGAAAACGCACCCTAAAAAATGCCCTTGCCAATTCTGTAAATACTATAAGTGCACGATTGATTGATAAGGTGGGTACAAGGCCTGTTGTAAACTTGGTTCGAAATTTGGGTGTGAGTTCCCCTATTCCTAATGTCCCAGCCATTGCATTGGGCTCCGCTGATTTGAGTGTGTATGAAATGGTTGGTGCGTATGCATCTTTTGCAAATAAAGGGATTTATGTGAAGCCTGTTCTAGTAACGCGAATCGAAGACAAGAACGGAACGGTTATTTATCAAGCGGCCCCTGAAACTAAGGATGTATTGAGTGAGGAGTCTGCCTACGTAACCTTAAAACTACTTGAAGGGGTTACAGCATCGGGTTCTGGTGTGCGTTTGCGGCACCGAGGTGCAGATAAAACCAATCCAATTTTTAGAGATATTGTGACGGGATATCCCTATGAGTTTGACAATCCAATTGCTGGTAAAACTGGAACTACTCAAAACCAAAGTGACGGTTGGTTTATTGGTATGGTGCCTAATTTGGCTACTGGTGTTTGGGTAGGTGGAGAAGACAGATCTATACACTTTGAAACCATTGCATATGGTCAGGGCGCTACCATGGCGCTTCCCATTTGGGCGAATTATATGAAGTCTTGCTATGCAGATTCTACTTTAGTGGTTTCAAAAGATGCGTTTGAAGCACCCGATTATGTTTCCATTCCCCTAGATTGTGATTCGTTATCTGTTTCCCGTCAACAAAAATCCTTTTTTGAAGACGAAGACCTAAGTGATTTAGGATTTTAATGGATCGCCGTGTATTGCTAATTGACTGTTATAATACCGCTTATCTCCCGTGACTTCCGTTCCAATCCAATCTGGTAATTGAATTTTTTGATTTGGGCTTTCGAGTTCGATTTCAGCAAGTGCTAGCCCCGATAATGCCCCCTCAAAAACGTCTACCTCAAATAGGTAATCCAGAAAGGGAACGTGATAGCGGGTTTTTTCAATGCCTCCAGCAAGACAAAGCGGAAGTAAGGTGTTTGCATCATTTAGTGAAAGTTTTTTTTCCCACTCCACGCGAGTGGTCCCATCAGCTGAGGAAGCTCCTTTAACAGTCAAAAAGGCGCGGTCATTTTGAATGCGCAAACGAACCGTTCGGGAAGGATCTACGGAAATATAACCTTGATACATGGTGTAAGACGCCGTTGCTATGTCAAGGCACGCTTGTAGGTTGCTGATTAAAAACTTACGTTCAATTTCTACCATTTTAGCTTTTAGCCAAAGTACAAAATTGAACGCAATGGCCTACCATTCGTTAACTTCCTTAAACAAATAATTTAAGGAAATAGAATAGGCTTCACGGTAGTCATCCATTTGCACATCTGCATCGTTATATGAAATATTCTTATTGGTGCAGTAGCTTTCAAATGAATCCTTTATGAGCTTATCTATTTGGTCTTGCAACAAATGGTTGTTTATCAAGCATATTTTATAATGTTCTAGATCTATGCGCTTCATACTTTTTGCATTTATACAATTTTATTTATGGTGCTTTAAAAAAAGCACAACATATTGTTAACGAATTGTTTAGTGATTAACAGTTTTAAACGATGCTAAATGTATATAAACAATTGATATTGAATAAATTATAAAAAAAGAGGGATGCTCTTATCAACAATTTTTCGCCGCTTTTGGAAGCAAGGAGGCTTTAGGAAGCATCAGCGGAATCAAAAATGGTGTTGAGAGTAGCTGCCAACCGAAGTCCTCCCTCTAATAACCGAGTCCGAACCGTATCAAAGTGCTGATAGTGATATACATATCCCAAAGCTGCATGCTCAGCTGAATTGGCATAAATCATATTTGCCAAATCTTGCGATTCATGAGCCCAGTCCAGTAATGGTGCCTTCATGCAATTTTCTTTTTCTTGCTCTGAGCGTTTGGGTAGGTGTGCAGCAAGCTCTGTATAACTCATGTTGTAATGATCAATCAAATCCGTATCCCACAAGCGATGCAAATTGGTAGGCTCACCAAACCATGTAAGTTTGAAGTTATTCCCTCCGCGGTCCGCTTTTCTTCCTACGTGCATAGGTTGATGAATATCGCCAATAAAATGTACCAGTAGTTTAAGGTAAAATGCTTTGTCTGCCATAGTGCTCTCTTGAGATTTAAGAACTTCTATGCAGTGTTCTATTGCCGTAATGATATCGCCATTCGGGTTTTTTTCCGCTTCTGGATAACGCACATCCTTATCCATATTGACATAATGCCATGGTGCGAGATAGTCGTATCGGCTGTCAGAGCGAATTTCGTCAGCATATGTAGATACAAAAGCCAATGACATACCACCCAGAAGTGTATCTACAGCTGCAGCTGTTTTTGGTGTAAGGTGTTCTTGCGCTACTTGTCCAATAACGCGGTGTCCTGTTTTACCCCAATCTTCAGCAAAAGCTAGCTGAGAGAAAAGGACTATAAAAAACAGAAAGCATTGTACTCGATTCATATAAATTATAAAATCCCACGAATAGTGGTTGGACGGTACTCATCGCTTAGAATATCGATGCCAAGAGTGAATTGATGAAATCCCGAAGTGTTGATTTTTATGTTTCCCATACCAACCGTATAGGTATACGAAAACGACCACCTATTATGCCGAATACCTAAAATAGCTGAAAGTTGCGTAAAAGGCTCGCTATAAGGGGTAGTATTGTTATTGGTAAGTGTATTTGTGAGTCCTTTTCGGTACGAAGCGCCCACCCAGAGCTGTGTATCGCGAATACTGTGATGCGATTTTAAATTAATATCAACATTTGGTCTATCTACATATTGAATATAATCTACCAAAACAGAGGGCTCAAGTGCCCAGTCGGGTTGAATTTCAAAAAAGTTTCCTATAGAGGCTAACATCCGTATCGGGTTATTTAGTACCACCTGATCGGTGATGTTTTTTCCTACAAACAACAGGTTTTGAATGGTTAAATGCCCATAGAGTGACATAAAATTATAAGAAAGTCCTACATCAACAAATATACTTGAGCTATTCACATTAGCGCCTCCAATTAGGGGATCGGTTGTGGGTTTAAAAGAAGATTGATCATGGCGGTGGAAAGAGCCCCCGGCTGAAAGACCAAAAGAAAGTTGATTTACATCTGCTCGGCTTCTGTAAAAATTGATGTGATGCGCATAGGTTCCTTGAAACCCAAGCTGTGATTGAAATCCATTTTTATCGTGAAAAAACAATCCTCCCACTCCCGATCTGTCTCCTACTCTAGCATGCGCGTTTAAGGTTTGTACGGCAGGTGCGTTAGCAATCCCAAGCCATTGTGTTCTGTAAGCGGTTCGGACTTTTAAGCCCTCATAGTGCGCGCCAGCCATAGCAGGATGCAAAACGTAGTAATTATCGGTAAGATAGTCGTTGTAAATCGGCATGCGATACTGTGCTTTCGTTGCAAAAAAACACAGCATAAACAAGCACAAAAAAAAAGGGTTTGGTAGCGACTTAATGCACATGCCAAGATTTCATATATTCGCCCAAGTTACGCAAACCTATTAAAATGCGCTTGAATGCCATAAAATTTATCTTAGTTTTTGTTCTCTCAACATGGGCTACAAACGCTGTTTATGGGCAATTAAGTAAGGTGCATTACATTCCGCCGATTTCTATCTCTCAAGAAGTAGGGAATAACACGCCTCAAGAGCAGTGGATTTATATTTCAACTCCAAGTAAGTCCAGTGTTTCATACACCATTACACCTATTGGTAGTACATCCGCTGATTTTGTAGTATCAAACACTAGACCCATGAAGCATGATGTATTGTCTTTTGCTTCAGGCGGAAGTGGTTATGACAGCCAACTCATAGTTAGCAGCAACATTGGTGGTTCAATAGGAGAAACTGGCGTTGCTTTATACGACAAAGGGTTTTTAATTGAGGCAGAACAGCCCATTTATGTTTCTGTGCGATTAGCAAGTTCTGCTCAAGCCGGAGCATTAGTGAGCAAGGGTGAAAATGGCTTAGGACAAGAATTTTTGTTGGGGTCATTTGACAACAATGTGAGTAATTCAAATGGTTTAGCTAATTTCTTCTCATTCTTAGCTACCGAAGACGATACAGACATTACCATAACGTTTCCAAAAACAGTCTCTTTAGAAAACCATTCCGGAAGCTATCCCGTTGAGGTAAAGCTAAACAAAAATGCCTCGTATGTTGGGTTTTTAGATGTTAGTTCACTTGCTGGAAATAAAGATGGTTTATTGGGAGCAAAAATTACATCAAACAAACCCATTGTTGTAAATACGGGAAGTGCTTCCGGTACTAACTCTTTCGGTGGAGGTAGGGACTTCGGCATAGACCAAATCCTAGATACGCGCTTTGCTGGTGAAGAATACATTTTTGTGCGTGGAGACGGTAGTGATGCGTGGGAAAATGTAATGCTTATACCAACAGAATCAGGAACTTCAATTGAAATTAACAACAATGCTGCGATTCCTATAACTAACTCTTATTACATCATTGAAGGGGATAAATATATTGGGCAAAGTATGTATGTTAAAAGTGACAAGCCAATTGTTGCTTATCAAAGCATTGGAGCGCAATTTGGGTATGAGCCAAATCAAGGGATGTTTTATGTACCTCCTCTTAGCTGTTCGAGTCGTGGAGATGTAGACAATATTCCACTTATTGATGAAATCGGTACAGGGGGATGGTATGGCAAAATCTCCATTGTGGCAAAAACAGGTTCTCAAGTTTACGTCAATAGCACCCTTATGAGTGGAGGAACGCCTGTGCAAGCAAATAATGAGTATTCTACATATGTAATTGATAATTTATCAGATAGTACATATAGTGTTCAAAGTGATGATGAATTATATGTATCTTATTATAGCTACAGCGGTGCAGCTTCATCGGGAAGTTTTTTTTCAGGTTTTGTTACTGAGCCTCTTATTCAAAGCGACATAACCGCATCGCTATTAGGAACATGTGTTAATGAAGATGGGACGTCTAACTCATTACTAACCACAACTTCTGGTTTTGATAGCTACACATGGGAAAAATTAGTTGATGAAACTACTGATAGCCACAATGTAGAATCTAACGCTAAAGACTTTGAGCCCACAAGTCCTGGGAAATATAGGTTAATTGGTACATTAAACTGTTTTCCTGATAAACAATATGTTTCGGACTACATTACAGTAAGTTTATGTCCAAGTGATTTTGACAGTGACGGCATACCAGATACCATAGATTTGGATACTGACAATGACGGCATACTAAATTCATTTGAGTCGTTAGGTAATGGAACTATTGATCTTAGTGATCCGCTAAAGCCCCTTATTTCGCTACCTAACAATCCCAGTAACAGTATCGAAAGTAGTGCTGTTATAACCCCTACAGGAGCATCCATTTATGGAAGTCCTACAGGAGAATTTTCTTCCGAAATACAATTTACAGGTATAGATGAAAAAACCACCTACACCCTAAATTCTATTATCCCTTCTAACGAACCCTTTAATATTCGAATCCGTGAAGTGGGAGGGGTTGTAGATAACGAGTTTGAAACCATCACCCTTACTGTGTCTCCAGCTACAGAGAACATAACACTTATAGATCCGGGAGAAAGACTTCTTGTTGATAATGGAGGAGGTTTTAAGAGAGTTCCCAGTGGTGGGGTTTCAGGAAACCAAATTAAATTTATTTATAATTCAACCCCTTTAGACGCTAGCCGCCCTTATGAAATTTTAGGCGTTAACATTACAGGTGTTGAACTTTTTCATGAGCTAAGTGCTTCCGCAACAAAAAATGCGCTTCTTAATCTCCAAATAGATATTATTGATTACCGTCTCGATACTGACGGGGACGGAGATATTGATGCATATGATAACGACAGCGATGATGACAATTGTAGTGATATGATTGAGGCAGGTCATGGCCAACTTACAGAAGTTGTAAATGCATTTTATGACTCAAACAATCCAGATGCTAATATTGACATACGCGGGCGCTTTGTTTTTAATGACTATACTTATTTACAAATTCCCTTAGACAACGACAACAATAGTATTTTCGATTTCCAAGAGGCAGGCACACCTGCTACTCTTTCTAAAAACTTTGCCACTACTAGTGCGGTGCGCTGCGAAGGAGAATCGCTTACTTTAACACTAGAAACTACCGATAGTGATTCGGTACTTTGGGAGGTAGATACTGATGCCGACGGTATCTTTGAGCCTGCAGCCCCACTAGGAACAATTAGTGATAACGGGGAGGTTTATGAATTTAAGATTGATAATGTTACAACCGCGCTAGACCAAGCTGTTTTCCGTGCCCGCCTTAGTAAAAACACCTATGCCTGTACTACAGATACTGACCTGTTTACGCTTACTGTTAATGACAATACAACAAAACCAAACTTAGAACCACTTACCGTTGTATGTTATGGGGCTACTGTAGGGGACTTAAATGTCCCAAATGTTGTATGGTATGCCGCCGCTACGGGTGGAAGTCCACTTGCAGACAATACTGTGTTAGCACACAACACCCCCTATTTTGCAGCTTCTGTAGTAAACGGATGTGTTGGCGAGTTACGTAGCGAAACCAAAGTAGTGGTCAATGACCCTATAGTAAGTACCGTTTCTGGAAATACTACTTTCTGCGCGCAGGAATCCATCACACTTTCGATAGATACAAACAAAATTTTACCCTCGCCAGACGATTTTGCTCGTATCAATAATTTAGTTTACATAGAAAATGCTCAGGGTCCTGTGCAATACGACAACGGGTATTACTACACCCAACAAGGGATAAAAAGTGGTGTGCAACCCATTACATGGCCTGAAGCTAAAGCGCTTGGAGAATCAATCGTTGGAGCTACAATGTATATCATTAATGATACTACAGAGGAAGAAGCTGTATATCAAGGGCTTCAGCAAATGGGGCTTACAGGAAGTGATAGTATTGCATTTTGGTTGGGATTGTTTCAAGACCAAAGCGCAAGTGATTATAGTGAACCTGACGGGGGTTGGTATTGGGTAGATGGCACTCCACTTGACTACAAAAACTGGTGGAGTGGAGAGCCAAATGATTATCCTTCAGATTCAAACAATGGAGAAGAAGACTACGGTCAATTTGAATTTGGTAATAACGGTAAATTCTGGAATGATATGAGCCTTACTACAGCTGAAGGACAATCTTACCCGCTATTTGAATACAAGGCCCAAACTCAAATTGAATGGTTTACACTAAAAAATGGGGTTTCCACACCCATAGCGGGAGCTACAAATAGCAGCCAATTAGAGGTAAGCTTAACAGAAACAACCGAATTCTTTGTGCGCGTCACCACCAACAGTGTCGTTTGTGACTCCGAGCCATTTACCATATCAATTATTCCGTTACCAACTGCCAATGCCGTTACAAATCCAATTGAAATTTGCGTTGATAATAATAATGGTGCCATTGCATTGGCAGATTTAATAGGTGATTTTGACTTAACCCTTGTAGAGGAAACCATTCTTGGAAGTCAAAGTGATACAAATCATATCGTTGCGTATTATACGACTCCTGGTGGCGCTGAAAATGAAGTTTCTGCGGCAAAAATTCTTACGCCCGACGCATACGCCAATACATCAAATCCGCAAACTATTTATTATCGCGTAACCAATACAGATACAAATTGTGTTAGTGAGGTGGCTGAATTA
>CBFICG010000002.1:0-32142 GCA_965661025.1 Flavobacteriaceae bacterium
GCTATAAATTCATGGGGCGCGTACTCGTATAAGCAAGAAAATGATATTGTCCGTATTACCGTTCCCCGAACAAAAGCAGCTACGTCTTTAGATGCCTTTTCAATAGCTTTCACTGAAAATGATAAAAACGCAGCCCTGTACTTAGGGTGGGAGTATTTCAGAGCTTCCGTTGCTATTGAATTATTATAAAAATCCCATTAATCGTAGGTTATCACTCTTCGCTTAAGACGTTAAAGCAGTATTTTTAACGCATTTATTGCGTGTTTTTAATCATATTTGGTAAAATACACAGTACTACAACTGTAAATTTACCGTCTTATGGGTGTTTTAGATTTAACCGTACTACTAATTTTTACTGCTGTAGTTTTTTTCAGTGGCCTTAGTTTTTCTAAAAGCGGGAAAAACATGAAATCATTTTTTGCCGCAGGAGGTGCATTGCCCTGGTGGATGAGTGGCCTTTCGCTCTTTATGAGTTTTTTTTCTGCAGGAACTTTTGTTGTTTGGGGCTCTATAGCTTACGCAAGCGGTTGGGTTGCCGTTGCAATACAGTGGACTATGTGTATTGCTGGACTGGTTATAGGGTTCGTAATTGCACCTAAATGGCAAAAAACCCACGCCTTAACAGCAGCACAATTTATTTCTGAACGATTAGGTGCAAAATCCCAAAAGATATATACCTATTTGTTTCTGTTTATTTCGCTGTTTACAACAGCTGCGTTTTTATATCCCGTTGCTAAAATAGTCGAAGTTTCCACCGGAATTCCCATTAATGCCAGCATCATATTTTTAGGGGTATTGATTTTGATTTATACGGCAATAGGGGGGCTTTGGGCTGTAATTGTTACAGACGTTCTTCAATTTGTAGTGCTTTCAGCAGCAGTGCTTATTGTTGTACCTCTGTCGTTTCAAAAAGTTGGGGGTGTGGCTGCATTTATTCAAAAGGCACCTGAGAACTTTTTCAGTTTTGTAAATGAGGAGTATTCCCTAAGTTTTTTAATTGCTTTTGGACTTTATAATTTATTTTTTATTGCAGGCAACTGGGCATATGTGCAGCGTTATACGAGTGTGGCTACACCAAAAGATGCTAAAAAAGTAGGGTGGCTTTTTAGTGCGCTTTACGCGATTAGCCCAATTATTTGGATGTTGCCGCCAATGCTCTACAGGGTCATGAACCCCGACTTAACTGGATTAGCTGATGAAGGTGCTTATTTGTTAATGTGTAAGGAGGTTCTTCCTGTTGGAATACTTGGCTTAATGCTGGGCGGGATGGTATTTGCAACATCTAGCTCCGTAAATACAACCCTTAATATTTCGGCTGGGGTAATTGCGAATGATATTTACAATAAACTTTTTCCATCTGCCTCGGATAAAAAGTTGGTCCGTGTGGGAAAAGGAGCTACCGTAGCACTTGGAATATTGACAATTATAATTGCACTTTTAGTCCCACGTCTTGGGGGGATTGTGGAGGTCGTTATGAGTATTGCTGCACTCACAGGAGCGGCAATGTTTTTGCCTCCTATTTGGGCTTTGTTTTCAAAAAAATTAAACGGCTTTTCCGCTGTAACAGTTACCATTATTTCGTTAGTAATTAATGGATTTTTTAAGTTTTTTGCGCCAAATGTAATTGATGTTCAACTAAGTAGGGCAACAGAAATGATGGTCGGTGTTGGAATTCCAATTCTATTGCTACTCGTCGTAGAAATTATACATTGGGCGAATAAAACCGAACCAATACAATTCAATACCTATCGTAATCTTGTGAGTAATCGCCCCGCTATGGAGACTGTATCGGAGGGAAATGCTAAAGGAGCGAGGGTCATAGGCATTGGTGTAACGCTAACTGGGCTATTGCTACTCGCATTAGCAGTACTTGCAACTCATGGAAAAGTGTTAGTTGCAGTTATGGGAGGTATTGTTGTTTTTTTAGGAGGAATGATTATTCTAAAAGCTAAAGCCAAATAATGATTAAAGAACAATTTACATCCACAACTAGGCAGAATAAACAGCTAAGCATGACTGCAGATTTTGTCGTTATCGGCGGGGGTTTGGCAGGAGTTTGTGCTGCAATTACAGCTGCAAGAAAAGGAACAAAAACGATTTTGATTCAAGACAGGCCCGTATTAGGTGGAAATGCTTCATCCGAAGTCCGGTTGTGGGCATTAGGTGCCACATCACATATGGGAAATAACAACCGGTGGAGCCGTGAGGGCGGGGTGATTGATGAGCTAATGGTTGAAAATGTGTTCCGAAATAAAGAAGGCAATCCAATTATATTTGATACCATATTATTGGAAAAAGTAATAGACGAAAAAAACATCACCCTATTGCTAAACACCGCTGTTTCAGCCATTGAAAAAGCCAACAAAAAAAATATAAAAAGTGTTGTTGCTTTTAATAGTCAAAACGCAACCCAGTACACCATTGCTGCCCCTTTGTTTTGCGATGCCTCGGGGGACGGAATTGTAGCCTACCAAGCAGGAGCTAGCTACAGAATTGGGGCTGAAGCAAGAGAAGAATTTGAAGAGAATATGGCGCCTAACAAAGCTTATGGGCACTTATTGGGACATTCCATGTTTTTTTACAGTAAGCCTAGCGATCGTCCCGTAAAATATGTTGCTCCATCATATGCTTTAAAAGATATTAGCAAAATTCCAAGACATAAATTGATTAGAAAAGATCAAACGGGTTGTAATTTCTGGTGGTTTGAATATGGTGGAAGACTCGATACCATTCACGATACTGAAGAAATCAAATGGGAACTTTCAAAAGTAATTTATGGGGTTTGGGATTATATCAAAAACTCTGGCGCTTTTGAGGGTGTTGAAAATTTAGATTTGGAGTGGGTTGCTAACGTGCCAGGAAAAAGAGAAAGCAGGCGATTTGAAGGATTGTACATGCTCAATCAAAAAGATGTAATTCAACAAAATTCTTTTGATGATGCGGTCGCCTTTGGAGGGTGGGCCTTAGATTTGCATCCCGCAGACGGCGTGTATAGCGAACTGGACGGATGTACACAATGGCATAGTAAAGGAATATATGAACTTCCTTACAGGTGTTTTTTTAGTAAAGACATTGATAATTTATTTATCGCTGGAAGAATCATTAGTGCTTCCCATGTAGCTTTTGGGTCTTCAAGAGTAATGGTAACCTGTGGCTTTGGTGCTCAAGCAGTAGGTATGGCAGCAGCATTATGTACGGCTGAAAAACTTCTCCCTGCACAAATCCTTGAAAAGGATAGGATTAAGCACTTACAAAACGAACTAAATTTAACTGGGCAGAGTATCCCTGGTATTCCTATAACTCCCCATTCAAGCCTACTTCACGATGCAAAAATTAGTGCCTCCTCCGAACTTGTGCTCCAAGAAATCCCTAGTGACGATAGTTGGTTAAAACTTGATTTATCTGCGGCACAACTTCTTCCAATAACATCAGATAAAAAATACACATTCTCAATTGATGTCAAATCAACAACAAAAACAACGCTTGAGGTGCAATTAAGAAGGGCTGCAAAATCTTCCAATTATACCCCAGAAATAATTCTTGAAGCCAAAAAAATTGCAGTAACAAAAGGAGAGCAAACCATTTCTTTTTCTTTTGATGCCACATCAAAAGATGACACTTACGGGTTTGTAACGTTTTTGACCAATGAGCATGTGTTTTTACGACAAAGTAATAAACGAATCACTGGTTTAGTAACGGTCTATAATGGTGTAAATGAGCGTGTTTCAAACAATGGCAAACAAACACCTCCTTCAGGGTTAGGAATTGATACGTTTGAATTTTGGACGCCACACCGCCGTCCAAATGGAAAAAATCTTGCATTGTCCATCGATCCGCCTGTTGTTGCTTATGAAACATTGAATGTCACAAATGGGTTTGTAAGACCATGGAAATCAGCGAATGCTTGGGTAGCAGATTTTAACGACCCCAAACCAACGCTCACTATTGGTTGGGATACTCCTAAAGTATGTTCTCAAATGATTTTATTTTTTGATACCGATTATGACCATGCTATGGAAACGGTACAGTTTGGTCACCCCGAGGATATCATCCCCTTTTGTGTACGTAATTACAGCATAAAAACAATTGAAGGAGTCCATTTAAAAACCATCTCTGGAAATTACCAAACGCGCAATGTGGTGGTTTTTGAAACCCCTGTAGAGACAAAAGGGTTTTGCATTGAAGTCGAACACCCCTCAGCAGATACTCCCGCTGCAATTTTTGAAATTATAATTCAATGAAATCAACTTTTATAATTCTTACACTTTTGGTTTTGGGGCTATCTGGCAATGCACAAGAGCAGCGGATGAGTCTAAATGGATATTGGAAATTCAATTCTATTTTGGGTGATGGCGCCAATAGTTTAGATGTTTATCCTACCGAAACGGATATAATTATTGATAATTCGGATGCCACTAACATTGAGTTTTCGGGAAATTGGAAATTAGCTGAAGAGCCGCAAAGAAGTTCAAAAATGTGGGGTAAAAATTATTACAGCAAATATTTTTCCACTGAAAAAGATGACGGATTTTTCCGTTTTAAAACAGGTAATTTACCTCCCGGCTACTACGAACATTTTATATTTTTCCCTTGGGGGCACCATAGTGCAACAATTGTAAATGTAACTCATGCCAACGGTATTTACTCCCATCCATTTAGTCAAAGAAACCGAACAAGCACATGGTTAAGCTTGGGCATTTTTAAAATAGACAAAACGAGTTTTATTGAGTTTACGTCTTATACAAAAGGGATGGTTGCCGCAGATGTGGTGATGTTACGCCCTATTTCCGAGGAAAAATACAAGGCTTTACAAAAAGAAAAGCTAGCACTTGTTAAACCAGAGTACGATGACCGTCATTGGCATACCTTAAAAGTGCCTGGCCATTTTGGTATGTTAAACCAGTATTCCAATTATCACGGAAAAGCATGGTATAGAAATCGTTTTGAAATCCCTGACCGTTGGAGTCACAATCCCAACGAACGTATCCGAATTAAGTTTGATGGTGTGTATCACATAGGACGTGTGTTTCTTAATGGCATATTCTTGGGAAGGCATCAAGGTGGTTTTACCCCTTTTGAATTTGATGTTACCAACATCATTACCCATGATAAAAAGAACGTTCTTGTTGTAGAGGCAGATAATAAAATCACTGTTGGCGCTACATGGAATTGGGGTGGGATTATTAGAGATGTGACACTTATTAAAAACAAGGATACTCGAATTAAATGGCAATATATTCACGCTACACCTGATTTGAAAAGAGGAAATGCTACTTATGAAATTAAAGTACATGTAGAGAACAATAGCGCCAAGAAAAAGTCCCTCTCTTTAACGTCCTCCATTTATAAAGATACCCTCTTGGATGATGCTATCGCATCAATAGAAATAGCGCCAAAAAGCACTAAAGAAATACTACTCCGTGGAAAACTACCTGCTGAGCATGTTTCCCTTTGGCACTTTGATAAACCCGAATTGTATCGGCTAGAAACCGCACTAAAAGAAAATGATATTGTCTTACACAAAAAAACAGACCGTTTTGGTATTCGAAAATTCGAAGCTAACGAATCCCAAATGTTTCTCAATGGAGAACCTGTTCGTTTAGTAGGTTTTAATAGGATAAGTGATCATCGTTATTGGGGCTCGTCAGAACCCGAAAAACTACTTGCCCTAGATGTTGACTTGATGAAAACAGCTGGCGCAAATTTTATGCGAATTATGCACGGTACGCAAAATAAAAAACTCATAGAACTATGCGACGAAAAGGGAATTCTTCTCTTTGAGGAAGCAAACATACGGGATATTAGAAATCCTGAGTTTACCTTGCCTGATTATGGTTTTGCCAAGCAGTGGGTTCGTGAAATGATTATGCGAGATAGCAATCATCCGAGTATTGTAGGTTGGAGTGTAGGAAATGAATTGGATGATCATTACGACTATGTAAAAGAAATGTACACCTATGCAAAAGCATTAGACCCCAATAGAATGGCGCTTCATGTTAGCAATAAAGGATATAGAAAAGGGGAAAATGCCACTAATAATCCGTTAAATTTTGGAGATATGATTTTCCAAAATATCTATCAAGTTAGCCCCCCTGCGGTAATGGATACCATTAGAAATCGTTGGCCCAATAAAGCGATGTTTATTTCCGAATTTGGCTATGCTGTTGAATCAAGATTTACTACACCTAGTTTGGATAATTCCTTTAAAGGTTTAACAAATTGGTATCACCATTTTAGAAATCAACGCCCGTATATCACAGGCGCATCAATTTGGTCATACAATGATTACCGAAGTGCCTACACACAAACACTCGCCTCAGAAAATAGGGCTTGGGGTATGGTTAATGCATGGCGCACCAAAAGACGCTATTTTAAAACACACCAAAATGAAAATAGCCCGGCAAAAGCATTACTTATAAATACCGTAAACCTTAGGAAAAAGTCCGCAGCGGTATCCATAACAATTCGAACACCTGAAGATTTCCCGAGTTATACCATGAAGGATTATAGGCTTCGCTACACATTCTATACTAAAGAAAACACCCCCATTTACCGAAACGAACAAAAGCTTCCCCTGTTAAACCCAAAAATGGGGCGCTGGGATGGAACAATTTCTTGGAAAGAACTTAAACGTAACCCTTATAAACTATTGGTGGAACTCGTTACACCCAATGGCTATACACGTAGAGAGGAATCTTTATTTTTTGATGTTCCCAAAGCACCAAAAATTAATACCCTAAGAGCTAGTGATAATAAAATAAGAGTGTATTTTAATAAAACTCCAGACGCACAAGAATATTACGTTACATACACGTCAAATACTAAAAAATATAGTAGTGAAAAAACCATCGCAAACTACATAGATTTGGAAAATATCTCTTCCAATGACAATATTCAAATTCAACTCATTGCCGTAAATTCAAAAGGAGATAGTCCTCCATCAAAGTCATTAAATATTACATGTAAAGGTAAACCTTTAGCCCCCATTATTTGGGATGGTTTTATTGAAGATAATACCCTCATTGTAGGGTATTCTGGAGAGTGGGAAGACCAAAGCTACACTGTTCAATATGGAACGAGTGAAAATGAACTAGTAAAATCTTTCTCAACCAAAACAAAAGGGATGACAACCATTCCACTTCAAAATGAAAAAGAGATCTATTTCCAAATCAAAAGAACCACAAATACTACTGATAGTCAGTGGTCAAATATTGTAAAAGCTCAAACATCTAAATTTAGAATTTATGAATAAATACCATATAATAGTTGGATTAATATGCTTTATCATTGGAGGGTGTTCTCCTAAAGTTTCCGTTGCTCCAGATTACAAAATAACCCTAGGTAAGGTTTCCAAAAAATCTGTTTTTGATGGAGGGGATTCGCTTAGTCATTGGGGGGGGTCAGTAGTTAAAGGAGATGATGGTCTTTTTCATATGCTTTACTCACGTTGGCCAAAAAATATTGGTTGGGAATGGGTCACCTATTCGGAAATTGCACATGCGGTTTCTGTATCTCCTTTTGGACCATATAAACATACAGGAGTTGCCTTAGAGGAAAGAGGAGCTCCCTATTGGGATGGTTCTTGTACTCACAATCCCACAATTCACAAGATTGATGGAAAATACTACCTCTACTATATGGGGAATTTTGGCGACAAAAAGATTGTAAGTTTCCCAGGTAAAGCAAAATTAAACTGGATGCACCGAAACAATCAACGCATTGGAGTGGCAGTGTCTGACAGTCCAAATGGCCCCTGGAAAAGATTTGACACCCCAGTATTGGACATTACCCATAACGATTCATTGGCTCACGACGCACTTATGACATCAAATCCGTCGGTATGTCAAATGAAAGACGGTAAAATTTTAATGGTGTACAAAGCTGTTGGTAAAAAATATCCTTTACCATATGGAGGCCCCGTTGTTCACATGGTAGCTATTGCAGATTCGCCAACAGGTCCGTTTACAAAATATCCAGATCCGGTCTTTACGGAAGAAGGTGTGCGTTTCCCTGCAGAAGACCCGTATATATGGTATCAGGACGGAAAGTACAGGGCGATTGTAAAACACATAAAAGACGTGAACAAAAAAAGAGTCTTTTCTTTGGTTCACTACGACTCGGCTGACGGAATTATATGGGATAAAGCAAAAAATTATCATATTTCCGATAGAACCATTACTTGGGATGATGGAACTGCTCAAAAATTGGACCACTTAGAAAGACCACAAGTATTGTTTGAAAACGGAACACCTATCGCCTTAATTTGTGCAGCAGATACTTATGATGAAAACAATGTAAGGCAGTCGTTTAATGTTCAAATACCATTACAAATCTCGAAGGAATATCCTAAATAATAAAACAATGAAAAACCATACCATTCTTTTATCTTTTGCTGCATTAGTTGTTATACTGACCAGTTGTAATTTAGATAGCAGCACCCCAAAAGAAACTGTGGGAGCTTTTCCTTACACAATGCCTACTGAAAAGCCAAACATACCGCTAAGTGCGGCATCTGAACGCATGTTTACATATGATGCGCCACGTGCTCAAGACAACGAGCTTTTTTCACAGTTTAAATACACCCGCCTCAAAGGATTTGATTACAATGACGGCGATGGAACCATTTCAAGAAGAGATGCTTCTAGACCAATTCTGGTTGATGGTACATATTACGTTTGGTATACAAAACGCCACACGATAGTGCCGCCAATTGGCTGGAATAGAGCAAAAGAAGCTACAGATGAAATTCCCTCAACCGACTGGGATTTGGCTGAAATTTGGTATGCCACAAGTAAGGACGGGATAACATGGGAAGAAAAAGGAGTTGCCATAAAACGCCCGGAAAAACCAAAATCAGGTTGGCGTTCTGTAGCTACTCCCGATATATTAATTTGGGAAGGCAAATACTATTTATACTACCAAGCATTTTCAGAACCCAGTGGGCTTCGTGGTGATTTGTGTCCTGTTTCGGTATCATATGCAGCATCTCCTGATGGCCCTTGGATTCACGGTGGAGATAGTGTAGTCCCTTTTGGCAAAGAAGGTGAATGGGACAGTAAAGCCACGCACGACCCACAACCCATTATTCGTGACGGAAAGATTTATTTATACTACAAAGCAGCGTATAACAAATGGCCTGAAAAACGCGATTCATATGCTGTTGGGCATGGACTTGCCATTGCTAAACACCCGCTTGGCCCTTTTGAAAAACACCCCTTAAACCCAGTGATGCAATCTGGTCATGAAACCACATACTTCCCTTTTAGAGAAGGTGTAGCTACTTTAGCAAACAAAGATGGAAACGAAAGACAAACAATTCAGTATGCCAAAGATGGCGTTAATTTTGAAATCGCTTCCAGTGTTTCGCTTACCCCAAAAGCTGCTGCGCCCTTTACTCCTGATGCTTTTACAAATACAACTTATGGTCAAGGAATATCGTGGGGGCTAAGCCATTTTATTAATGCGGGGGCTAAAGGAAAACAACATTCAATTATTGCACGCTTTGATTGTGATTTAAGTTTAAATATAAACCGTCCTGCGTTCAAAAAAACAGGCGTCTATCACAAACCCGAGGTTTATTTTGCCCAAGGAATGGGATCGCTTAACTACCACCCAGAAGGCCGTTACAAAACCAAAAACTAATATCATGAGATATACGTTTAAACTTTTCGTTTTTCTCCATTGCTTTTTATTGTCGATCCCTGTTGCTGCTCAACAAAATAGTACAGAAATTGTGTATTTATCAGGTAAAGGAAAAGATAATACCGTATTGTGGGATTTTTATTGCTCCAAAGGGAATAACAGTAAGCAATGGACCTCAATTGCTGTTCCATCTTGTTGGGAACAGCAAGGATTCGGAAACTACAATTATGGGCAAGATCCCATTGACAATAGACACGATGAGTACGGACTATATAAACACGACTTTGCCGTTCCTAAATCATGGGAAAACAAACAAATTCGAATTGTTTTTGAAGGAGTAATGACAGACGCCACCGTAAAAATTAATGGCAAGCAAGTCGGTGAAAAACATCAAGGCGCTTTTTACGAATTCAAATATGATATAAGTAAATACTTGATTTATGGAAAACGAAATCTATTGGAAGTAAGAGTCGATAAAGTTTCGTCTAATGAGTCCATCAATCATGCCGAAAGAAAAGCTGATTATTGGGTTTTTGGAGGTATTTTCAGACCTGTTTATTTAGAGGTTTTACCCAAAAACTACATTGATAGGTTAGCCATTGACAGTAAATCGAATGGTAAACTTATCGCTGATGTCTATATCAATGCACCAAAATGCACAGACGTAGAACTTAATCTAACGGAAGTTGATGGTAGGGTGCAAAACGAGATGTCTATTGCTGCCAAAAAGACGTTTAAAGGCAAGTGGAGGATTGAAGCAAATGCCTCAAACATTAAACCTTGGAATGCAGAGCATCCATCCCTTTATGTATTGCATGTTTCTATTTTAGATAAAAAAGGAAATACGTTACATACCACCAGCCAACGCATTGGATTTAGAACAGTTGAAATTCGAGAGTCAGACGGAATTTACGTGAATGGGCAACGCATAAAGTTTAAAGGCGTAAACAGGCATAGTTTTTATCCTGATTCTGGAAGAACAACGTCAAAGGCACTTAGTATTGAGCATGTCAAAATGATGAAAGACATGAACATGAACGCAGTACGCATGTCGCATTACCCCCCCGACAAGCATTTTTTAGAAGTTTGTGATTCTCTAGGATTATTTGTCATTGATGAGGTGTGCACATGGCATAGCCCATCACTAGACACGGTTGTTGGACGTAAAATCGTAAGGGAAACTGTTGTCCGGGATGTTAATCATCCCTCAATTTTATTGTGGGCAAATGGAAATGAATCGGGATGGAACACAGACTTAGACGATGATTATAAAAAATGGGACATTCAGCAGCGTGAAGTCATTCATCCATGGAATATTTTCCGAAAAACAAATACGCTACACTACACCAGATACCATGGATTAACAACAGACGGCCCAGCAACGGATAAAGTTTTTTTCCCAACCGAATTTTTACATGGGCTTTATGATGGTGGTCATGGCGCTGGACTAGAAGATTATTGGAATAAAATGTGGCACATGCCGCTTTCAGCAGGTGGTTTCTTATGGGTGTTTGCAGACGAAGGAATTGTGCGTACTGATAAAAACGGCATCATAGATACAGATGGCAATCATGCAAGTGATGGAATTTTAGGGCCTTATGGTGAAAAAGAAGCAAGCTACTATACCATCAAAGAAATATGGTCTCCAATACATATTGAAAAAAGATTTATTAGACCTGATTTTAATGGGATATTCCAAGTCGAAAATCGCTTTCATTTTACTTCTTTAGATGCGTGCAAAATGAGTGCTTCGTGGGTGCGCTTTAACGATCCTAACACAAATGAAAAAACTCGGGTTTTGCATCAGCAAAACGTTCAATTACCAGCATTAAACCCCAATCAAAAGGGAGCGTTTTCAGTTGAACTTCCTGAAAAATGGGCCAATGCCGATGCCCTAATCTTAGAAGCCCATGACCATATGGGAGCGCATATTTTTACTTGGAGTTATCCCGTAAAATCACCTAAAGGCCTCAATACTAGTGTAATTGCAAATCAAAATGCCAATGCTAACAATGATCCATTAAAGGTTACACAACTCAATGATGAAATTAAAGTAACATCGAAAAACTTTGCATATACATTTTCAAAATCAAATGGGAAATTAAAGCATGTTCACAAAAATGGGAAGACCATTCCGCTTACAAACGGTCCTGTTATTTTGGCACATAAAGATCCTATAGAAAGTGTCGTTGTTAAAGAAGAAAAAAATCGGGTAATAATAACAGCCACGTATAAATTAACAGACAAATTTAAAGGGTGGCATTCACATGTAGTCAAAAGCTCCGACATCATAAAATGGACCATCTATAACAATGGATTTGTTGACATGCATGTGGAAATTAAAGGGAAAAAAATTGTGAAGGGCTATAAAGGAATTAGCTTTTCCTTTCCCGAAGCCCAAGTATCGGGGATGAAGTGGTTAGGCGATGGTCCCTATCGCGTGTGGCGAAACAGAATGAAAGGAACTGCGTTCAATGTTTGGGAAAACGACTACAACAATACCATAACAGGCGAGTCTGAATTTAAGTATCCAGAATTTAAAGGATTCTTTTCAAATTTATATTGGGCTAAAATCAAAGGAAAAAACAATAACGGCTTTACGGTATATTGCCATAATCCATTTGTGTTTTTGCGAATGCTAACTCCTGAAAATCCAAAAAAAGATCCCAAGGAAAATGTCAATATCAATTTTCCACAAGGAGATATTTCATTTTTGAAAAACATTCCTCCCATTGGAACAAAATTTCAAAAACCTGAGACTATGGGGCCTCAAGGTAATCCTGAAAATTATTTTGGTAATGATGACGATCCTATTGTTTTTGATTTAACCTTTCAATTTTGACGTATGAAATTTAATACCAAACAAAACGTATGCTTCATCAACTTAATTGTTGTTTCGCTGTTTTCTTATTTTTCAGGTCTATCGCAGTCAAAAACAGCAGAATTTCACTACGCACCTACCTGGGAGTCTGTATTGAATCACAAAGCTGCTCCAGAGTGGTTTGAAGATGCAAAATTTGGAATTTATTTTCATTGGGGACCTTATAGTGTGCCTGCATTTGGGAGTGCTTGGTATCCGCGAAATATGTACTTAGAAAAAAATAGGGTGCGAAAATTTCATGAAGAAA
Organism: Flavobacteriaceae bacterium; assembly: GCA_965661025.1. Taxonomy (GTDB): domain Bacteria; phylum Bacteroidota; class Bacteroidia; order Flavobacteriales; family Flavobacteriaceae; genus UBA7446. The sequence continues at coordinate 12,771 of CBFICG010000002.1, forward strand.
ATTACGGTTCCATTGATGAATTTGGATACGAAGATTTTATCCCTTTGTTTAAAGCAGAACATTTTGATCCAAAACAATGGGCTGATTTATTTGCGTTGAGTGGTGCAAAATTTGCAGGGCCTGTAGCACAACACCATGATGGTTTTGCCATGTGGGATAGCAACATTAATCCATGGAATGCAAAAGCTATGGGACCAAAACGCGATATATTGGGCGACTTGTTTGATGAGTTAAGAAAACGAAACCTCAAAACCATTGCCACCTTTCATCATGCACGCAATGGACAACGAAATGCAAATAATCCTAAGCTTTGGGGAAGAAAAGGATACAACAGCCACTACCCGTATCACCCTAATTTGCCAACCGCAACTACAGATCCTAAACTGAGAAAATTGTTCGGAAATTTTGAACACATAGATGTTTTTAATGCCTATTGGCTTGATCAAATCAATGAGGTTGTTGACAAATACAGTCCCGATATTATTTGGTTTGATTCTTGGTTAAACCTAATCCCTGAAGCATTTCGTTTAAAAATGGTGGCGTATCACCTTAATAACGGATTGAAGCAACATAAAGAAGTAGTGTTGTGCCACAAGCAAAATGATTTACCGCAAGAAATAAGCATTTATGACTTTGAACAAGGAGGAAGAAGGGATGTTTACCCAATACCTTGGATGACAGACATTACCCTTGGTGAAAGTAGATGGATGTATGTGAAAGACCACCCTAATAAGGACGCTGCTTTAGTCATTCGAAACATGATAGATGTTTGGAGTAAAAATGGTATTGTGCTGCTAAATGTATCTCCAAAAGCAGATGGAACAATTCCTATTGAACAGCAACAAATTTTAACGCAAATTGGTCAATGGCTGAACATTCATGGAGAGGCCGTATTTGAAACAAGGCCGCATCTTGTGTTTGGATATGGCACAGCGGTAGCAGAACAAGGTTCTCATGATGGACAATCTTCAAAAGTAGCTTATACAGCTAATGACGTCCGTTTTACCGTCGCTAAAGACCAAAAAGCAATGTATGTGTTTTTTCTAGGGAAGCCAGAAAGCGGTAAGCGTATTCAGTTGCGAACGCTAGGTGGTTTTCACCGAAATATCCCACCAGGAAACATTTCTAATGTTCAGTTGTTAGGGGCTGATGTGAAAGTAAAATGGGAGCATACTGCGGAGAGTTTTTACCTCACTATACCAGAAACAACCATGAACGATATTGCAACCGTTTTTAAATTAGAATTGCAGACACCTTAATGCTTCTGCTATTTGAAATAAACTACTTTTTGTTGATGTTTTTTGCCGTTATTATCAATGTTAATTTGATAAATCCCATTGGGCAGAGTGGCTGGTAGGTTAAGTGTGAGCTGTTGCTGCTCATTTAAAACGGCTATTTTTTCTTCTAAATGGTGTTCGCCTGTAACATCGTTGATAGACACTTTTACCTCCCCCTCAGAAAAATAGCTATTATCGACAATAACAACATTATTTAAATCGGAATTGGGATAAACCGAAACGGTGCTTTTTTTAGACCATTCCTTTGCAGGAATAGAAATATCTGAAGCCGATTTCCCATTGTATGCGCCAATATTCGGCGTCCCAGAAGATAAATCAATAGTATTCCCATAAAAATCTACAGTTGGATAGGGCGGTATGTGTTCAAAAACCCCTTTCCCAGCACCCGGAATTACAGGACTTTGGAGGGGTACTCCAGCGTTAATTCCAGCACTTTTTTCATTCAATTGATAGGCAAACTTCCCTTCGTGAAGTCCAACAAAAGTTGGGGGACTTAAGGTTGGGTTTTGGTCTTGTTGTAAAAATTTTTGTCCGATATTCCCATGAAAAAGATTGTTTGTTATATTGATAGGACCTCCAACTACACTTTCTGGTTTTACTGCAAAATGTCCACCAATCGTGGGGCCACCGCCTGTAGATGAAAAAATATTATTATAAACATTCAAATTACTAGCATCCATAACAACAGAAGTAAACGTTCTGTTTTTAAATGGCTTGTTAATCACAACTGTGTTGTTGTGAATATAAACATGATCATTGGGTTTAAAGTCTTCTTTTTTGTGCCTTACGGTATGTACCCAAATAGTATGATTACTTGTATTCCAATTTTCATTTACACGCCATCCATCATTTACACTTACGTTAAAGCGATAAACGGCATTTTTATTCCCTCTAAGTATTTCTACAAAACCGCCCTCACAGTCCTCCATATAATTATACTGAACAAAAGTGTTTTTGTTGTGATTGTCAATGTGAATGCCGTGAGAATCCAACCAGCCACGTGTGCTTAAACACACATTGTATTGCATAACAGTATTAATTGAATTATAATTCCAAATTGAACTTCCTCTACCGGGCATACGGGGGTCTGTCGAAGCGCCAGGATGATCAAAAAGATTATGCTCTATCAAACAGTTATAGGTAGCATTTGGAAGTACGCCTGTACCACCATTATAGGAGAACACATTATTCCTAACCACAATATTCATGTTCCTGTTTATAGACTCATTCCCAACGCCTTTAAGTCCTCCATTGTGTTTAAACTGTATTCCTAGCCGTTGCAAATGCGTAAATTCAGAGTGTTCAATACGTATATCTTGAATGTTTTTTTCTTTCCCTTTAACTTTATTTTTTGTGCAGGTAAACCTTAGCCCTGATACTTGGATAGCATCAAAACTAGATTTTTCTAATATGGGTTGCACGGCAAAAACATTTTTGAATATCATCTTTCGAAAAATTATGTTTTGCATAATTTCATCACTGCTGTTATGAACTGAAATTCCAAAAGCATCAGTGTCTTTAACACCAGGTCTTGAAACTAACCGTTCATTCTGAATTTCAAGATGCTCAAAAACAATATGGCTTACATTTTCCACAAGAACCGCCTCTCTGAAATCTCCGCCGCCTTTAGCCCCGACCATCCCTGTTATGATGGGTTTTGGCCCTACACCATACGCCGAAATGATAATGGGGTTTTTTTTACTTCCTGAACCTCTTACAATATAGTGCCCATCAAAACGATCCCCTCGATTGAAAAATACTTTATCGCCCGGATTTAGTGTAATCTCGCTTATTTTTTTGAGGGTTTTCCATGGCGCAGTTTCCGTTCCTTTATTGTTGTCATTCCCCGTGGCGCTAACATAATAGGCAGAATTTTTTTTAGTTGTGCTGAGCTCGTGTTGTGCTTTTCGTTCCGAAGTACTCGCAGGCAATATCAAGGCAAAACTTAATCCATGTGTAGCAATAACGATAAAAAAAAGAAGTCTTTTTGGTAACATAATTTCAAGAATAGAATCCAAAATTATGCGATTAATTTATATAAGCGTAAAACAAATGTCTTTTGGATAAACACGAATGACCATTTGAATAACTACTTCTTTAGTAACCAAGAAGATGACTGAATCTTATTGCCTAATCCGTCTATGAGTTCAATTCCAAGTTCTTCGCAAACTGGACGCTCGGGGATTGTATCGTTGTTTTGATCTCCACCATTAGCAAAAGCTAGCGCATAGTCATTTCCAAATTCCTTGTGAATGTGCGCAATGGTGTCGCATACAGTTCGGTCTTTATCAATGGACAATATTGCTTTATCCACGACAGCAAAATTTGACACAATAATCATGCGTTCTTGCTCATCCTGAAATTCTTTAGACCCTTTTAATGCGCGTTGATGATCTGAATTTACAATAACAAACAGCGCATCACCGTTTGATTTGGCATTGTGAAAATATTCTAAATGCCCCTTGTGAATCGGGTTAAAATAACCACTTACAATGACTGCCTTTTTCATACTTCAAATGTATTGCTTTAATGTTAGTTCTAATAACTTTACATTTTAACTATTTGTTAGCTTTATTTGGAAATAAACTAAATCTGTTTATTAGGTAAAATAAAACCCTGCTATTTTATATTTTTACAGTCACTTAAAAACAAAGGAAAATGGCATTCGATATCGCAATGATAAAAGCTACTTATACGCGCTTAGCTGAGCGCGTAGATGCAGCACGTAAGCTTGTAGGAAAACCGTTAACTGCAGCCGAGAAAATTTTGTATTCTCACCTTTGGGACGGAACGCCCACAACTACATTTTCACGAGGAGCTGACTACGTCGACTTTGCACCAGACCGCATTGCCTGTCAAGACGCTACCGCACAGATGGCACTATTACAGTTTATGCAAGCAGGAAAAGCTAAAGTTGCAGTGCCTACTACCGTCCATTGCGATCACCTTATTCAAGCTAAAGAAGGTGCTTCTGCCGACTTAAAATCCGCCAACAATAGCTCCGCAGAAGTATTTGATTTTCTTCAATCTGTTTCCAACAAATATGGTATTGGCTTTTGGAAACCCGGTGCTGGAATTATCCATCAAGTTGTTTTAGAAAATTATGCATTTCCTGGCGGTATGATGATTGGAACCGACTCACACACTGTGAATGCGGGGGGCTTAGGCATGCTTGCTATTGGAGTGGGTGGTGCAGATGCCGTTGATGTAATGGCGGATATGCCATGGGAATTGAAATTCCCCAAACTTATTGGCGTCAAACTTACAGGTAAACTTAACGGATGGACTGCCCCAAAAGATGTAATTCTTAAAGTGGCTGGAATTCTTACCGTCAAAGGGGGTACTGGTGCTATTATTGAATATTTTGGAGAAGGTGCCGAAGCCATGTCTTGTACAGGGAAGGGCACTATTTGTAACATGGGGGCCGAAGTAGGTGCTACCACCTCAACTTTTGGTTACGATGCTTCTATGGAGCGTTACCTACGTGCTACCGGAAGAGACGATGTTGCCGATGCGGCTAACGCGGTAAAAGAACACCTTACTGCTGACGCTGAAGTGTACGAAAATCCAGAGCTCTATTTTGATCAGGTTATCGAAATTGATTTAAGCACGCTATCACCACATATTAACGGACCGTTTACTCCCGATTTAGCAACTCCAGTTGCTGAAATGGGCAAAAAAGCTGCTGCGAACGACTGGCCCATTGACGTTGAATGGGGACTAATTGGTTCATGTACCAATTCTTCATATGAAGATTTATCCCGTGCTGCTTCTATTGCTAAGCAAGCGGTAGACAAAAAATTAGTAACAAAAGCTACATTTGGTATCAATCCAGGTTCAGAACAAGTACGCTATACGGCAGAACGAGATGGGTTATTGCAAATTTTTGAAGACTTAGAGGCGAAAATTTTTACCAATGCTTGTGGTCCCTGTATTGGGCAATGGGCACGAGAAGGCGCCGATAAACAAGAGAAAAACTCGATTATTCATTCCTTTAATCGAAACTTTTCCAAGCGTGCCGACGGAAATCCAAATACACACGCCTTTGTTGCATCGCCTGAAATGGTAGCTGCCGTTGCCATAGCAGGACGTTTGGATTTTAATCCGATTACAGATTCTCTGGTAAATCAAGAAGGGGAGGAAGTGCGTTTGGAAGCACCAACAGGGTTAGAATTACCCCCAAGTGGTTTTGATGTTGAAGACAATGGCTATTTAGCTCCCGAAGAAGATGGCTCTGGCGTAAATGTAGTGGTAAATGATGATTCTGAACGACTGCAACTGTTAACCCCTTTTGCACCTTGGGATGGCGAAAACCTAATGGGGGCAAAACTGCTTATTAAAGCACACGGAAAATGTACCACAGATCATATTTCTATGGCAGGTCCATGGTTACGTTACAGAGGACATTTGGACAATATCTCTAATAACTGTTTAATCGGAGCCGTAAATGCCTTTAATGAGCAAACTAATTTTGTCAAAAATCAACTTACCGGCGAATACGGCGGCGTCCCAGACGTACAGCGCGCCTACAAAGCCGCTGGTATTGAAACTGTTGTTGTGGGTGACCACAATTACGGCGAAGGATCTTCGCGTGAGCACGCCGCGATGGAACCACGTCATTTAGGGGTAAAAGTAGTCTTGGTCAAATCCTTTGCGCGTATTCACGAAACAAACCTAAAAAAGCAAGGCATGTTAGGTATTACGTTTGACAACGAAGTAGATTATGACCTTATTCAAGAAGATGATACGTTTAACTTTATAGACCTTAGTGCTTTTGCTGCTGGAAAACCGCTCACCATTGAAGTGGTTCATACAGATGGATCAACAGATGTGATTAAAGCAAATCATACCTATAACGAAGCGCAAATTGAATGGTTTAAAGCAGGTTCTGCATTAAATCTAATCAAGCAACAAAACAGCGCGGCTTAAAGTCCTGCCAACAAATTACCCAAACCGTCTTTAAATTGAAAGCCCTCTAGGGTACGGTATTTGTTTAAACGCTTATTGGCCTCCAGTCCCCAAAGCAAAAACTCCATCAAAAAGTAGTTGTCTTTTTCTGTGCTATTAGGCTGGTACTTCTTGACAAGTGACTGTAAGTTTGGCACCGCATCTAGGGTGTCTCTATATACATCTTCTGGGAGTGTATCTTCCAAAAAAAGTTCGTTGTCGCCGTAAAACCACCCTAACAAACGATCGTAGGGACCGTCTTCATCTTGCTTTTGCAGTTTCTTAATTTCAGGAAAATAAGACGGAAAAAGCGTTTTTACCGCTTCATTAATAAGGTGAAACGATATTTGTTCAGCACCCTCTTGTTCGCCTTCATACACAAGCTCCACTTTACCGTTAATGGCTGCAATAATTCCCAAAAAGTCTGACATACGAACGCTTGTTTTTGCCTCGCCGCTCATAAGCAGTCTGCGTTCTGCAGTGCTTACAAGGTTTTCAAATGCTGTAATGCTCATCCGCGCACTAACGCCACTTTTTGCATCCACATATTCACTTTTTCGCGCTTCAAAACCAATTTGTTCCAAAAGGTCGCGCGCCAACTCTGGAATGTGAATGGTCTCCGCTAGTGTTGGGCTAATTTTGGCCTCTTGCCTTGTAATAGATTTGGCAATTTCTGTACTATGCGGGTAGTGTGTTAAAATTTGTGACCCTATACGGTCTTTTAGGGGAGTTACAATGCTTCCTCGATTGGTGTAGTCTTCGGGGTTTGCCGTAAAAACAAACTGAGTCTCAATGGGAAGACGTAACTTAAATCCGCGTATCTGAATTTCTTTTTCTTGTAAAATAGAAAACAGCGCGACTTGAATCCGCGCTTGCAAATCGGGCAGCTCATTCAACACAAAAATACAGCGGTGTGCTCTAGGAATCATCCCAAAGTGAATTGCACCCTCATCGGAATACGACAGTTTTAAGTTTGATGCTTTGATGGGATCAACATCGCCAATAAGGTCAGCGACAGTAACATCTGGCGTTGCCAACTTTTCAAAAAACCGCTCATCACGATGCAGCCACACTACAGGAGTTTTGTCGCCGTGCTGCGTAATCAATTCCTTAGCGTATTTACTGATTGGAGCGAGCGGATCGTCATTGATTTCAGAACCTGCCACCACAGGAATCCACTCGTCTAATAGCTGCGTCATTTGGCGCGCCAAACGTGTTTTGGCTTGGCCACGAAGCCCCAATAAATTCATGCTATGCCCCGATAAAATAGCACGTTCAACATCAGGAATTACGGTGTGCTCATATCCTAACAATCCTTCAAAAGTTGGTTTTCCATTTTTAATGCGCTCGCGCAAGTTCCGCGCCAATTCTTCTTGAATGGAACAAGGGGTATATTTCGTTTGTTTTAACTCGCCTAAAGTGTTGCTTTTTGTCATTTATCCTAATCGTTTTTTTCTGTTTTGCTCATAGTCTTCAAAAATCATTTCGCCTAACCCTTTTAGCCCTGTAAAAAAGGCTTTTCCTTTGTTGGCTTCGGTAAAAGTGCGTACAAACTCTTTGAGGTAATGGTCTTGCGCAATCATAAAAGTAGTGATGGGAATATGCAGCTTTCGTGCCTGTCGTGCCATGTTGTAGCATTTGTCGACTATCAAATCGTCTAGCCCCATACTGTTTTTGTAATAGGTTCCGTCAGGGTTTTTTAGGCAGCTTGGTTTGCCGTCCGTAATCATAAAAATTTGCTTGTTACTGTTTTTTCGTCGGCGTAGCATGTCCATAGCCAATGACAGTCCTGCAACCGTATTGGTGTGATAAGGACCTACTTGCAAATACGGAATTTCTTTTAAGGATATCGGCCATGCGTCGTTTCCAAAAACCAAAATATCAAGCGTGTCTTTTGGGTAGCGTGTCGTAATAAATTCTGCCAACGCCATAGCCACTTTTTTGGCGGGTGTAATGCGGTCTTCACCATACAAAATCATACTATGGCTAATATCAATCATCAAAACAGTGCTCATTTGTGTGTTGTAGAAACTGTCTTCGACGACTAAATCCTCGTGATGTAAATTAAAATCTGTCCCTGCGGAACGGATTTGCGCATTTCGAAGGCTTTCGGTCATGGAGATTTTTTCAATAGGATCGCCAAATTGATAGGGTTTAAACGCGCCTGTATCGTCTGCACCTTGTCCTGTGTTTTTGGTTTTGTGGTTTCCCGCTCCCGCCTTTTTTAGCTTACCAAAAATTTGCTTTAACGCATGCTCGCGCAATAACTTTTCTGTTTTTGAAGTAAGTATCATGCCCGAGCCATCGCCTTTGCCATCACCCTTGGGCTGAATGTATGCCCGTTCAAGTAGGTCTCTGACAAAGTCGTCGATAGTGTAATCACTATTGGTGAGTTTATACTCCTTATCCAATTCGCGCATCCAGTCAATCGCTTCCTCAAAATCACCAGACGTGTGTATAATAAGTTCTTTAAAGAGCTCAAATAATCGCTCAAAGGGTGTTTGATGCTTTGGGACATGTTGCGTAAACCGAAGTCCTGTGGCAGTTAAATCAAATTTCATAGCGATGTAAATGTACTAAAACATCAAACATATTATTCTTTTATACGCTGATATTTAACGTTGTATTCATATAAAAATCTTAATTTTAGGAAAAATAGTTTACTCGTGATAAAAAAAGTTTACACCTTTCTGGTACTTGTTGTATCGCTAACAGTGCTTTGCGTTTGGACATTTCGAATAAATAAAAGTTCTATTTTTCGTGGTGGAGAGGCATCTAATATGTTAGAGGAGTTTTATGAGTACGGGCTTAGTGAAAACACCATGATTGTGGTTGGCGTTGTAAAAGTAATTACTGCCCTTGCGTTGCTGTTGGGGTTACGATTTAAGAAGCTTGTAACACCTGCCGCATTTGTTATGGCTTGTTTTATGGTTGCTGCGATTTATTTTCATTTTAGCATCAGTGATCCTGTCATTCCTACAGCGCCTTCTACGCTGATGTTGCTTAGTTGTGTAGCTATTATACTTCTAAAGCGCAGCATGGCTTGAATCCCCTCACATGCAAATTTTACAAAGGCGTAATACGAAAGCTGTACCTTTGTTAAAATTGCTTATGAAAAATCTGGTTATTATTGGTCATCCGGACCAATCCTCCTTTTGTTATAATGGTATTTTTAAAACCATTGTAGATGGGCTTAAAGGTGCCCAAGAAGATGTAGAAATCATCGACTTATATCGCGATAGTTTTACACGTCCAAGAGATGCTGTAACTGCGAAATACAAAGCGTTGGTTACTTGGTCGGAACGTATCTATTTTATTTCACCCGTATGGTGGTTTCGACTTACGCCACGTATGGAAATCTTCTTCGACGAGGTTCTCACTCCCGGCTTTGCTTATAAATTTGTTAATGTGACCAAGCTATACGCCTATCCGAAGCCCTTTTTAAAAGACAAAAAGATTAGAACTTATGTCACCCATGGCGCACCTGCGCTTCCTGTAAAAACGCTTTACCTAAATTCTGTCAAGCTACGACTTGTAATGGGGGTGTATTCATTTGTATTTGGCTGGAAGTTATCGCTATTTACCAAAACCAAACAGTTTTGGTCGGTGCCCTTCGTAAGCGATGCCAAGCGCAAAAAATACTTAGCTGTAGTTCAAAAAGATATCTGTAAAGACATCAAAAAAGCATTTTAATGATGAAAATATTTCTGTTAGGTTTTTTAGCTATATGGCTTATAACAATTCCACTAACTATGGCACAAGACACTGAAATACAACCTTATGAACTTATCAAAAAAATTGATTCCGTAGAAATTCGTTATTACCCAAGTGCCACACTAGTAGAAACCCGTGGTGGAAACAGCTTTGGCAAGCTATTTCAATACATTTCGGGAAACAACGAAAGCAAGGAAAAAATTGCCATGACTGCACCAGTGTATATGAATGAGAATAAGTCCGAAATGGCATTTGTAATGCCCCTTTCCGTGCATCAAAAAGGAGCGCCCATGCCCAAAGGCGAGCAAGTGTCCTTGCGTGTTACCGAACCCCGTTATGTGGCAGCTATTCGGTATGGAGGTTATACCAGCGCCAAAAAGGAAGCTACCTACAAACTAAAGCTACTGAAAACACTTGAAGAGAATGGCATCGCTGCTTTAGGAAACGTAGAGATTTTAGGCTATGACAGTCCCTATAAATTTTATAACCGCCGCAACGAAATCATGATAGCCATTTCTTACACGGAATAATGCATATAGAAGAAAAATTAAATGCATGGTCACACGGATTAGGTGTTAGCTTGGGCATAGCCGCTCTAGTCTTGATGCTTTTGGGGGTAGACCAAACCCATCCTTTTGGACTGTTTAGCGTTATTATCTATGGGCTATCCATTATCTTGTTGTTTTTAGCATCTACGTGCTATCATGCCATAAAGGGCGGCAAGCGCAAGCACTACTTTAGGGTAGCCGATCATATCAGTATTTATTTGTTGATTGCAGGAACATATACCCCAGTGCTGTTACTTGCCATTCCCAACAGCTTGGGTTGGACCTTGTTTTGGGTTGTATGGGGGATCGCTGCCTTTGGGCTCATCTTAAAACTCTTTTTTACAGGGCGTTTTGAGCGCTTTTCAACCTTTTTATACCTTGCAATGGGCTGGTTGGCTCTTATTCCCTATTCAGCACTTACCGCAGCATTAGACACTGCTGCTATGATTTGGCTACTAGCAGGAGGGATATCCTATACCGTTGGAGTGCTTTTTTATGCTATTGAACGCATTCCATACAACCATTTTATCTGGCATCTTTTTGTCTTAGGTGGTGCCAGTTGCCACTTTTGTATGGTGTATTTCTATGTGATTTAAGAAGTACATTTTGGTATTTCCTGTATTATTCTACAATTGCAAAACCCTGTTGGGTTTGTAACGGTCGTATTTGTAAGTGATAAGGGCGTCCATGTTATTGGAGTCATTTTCAGGGATGCTGTTTTGCTAAAGAGTGTGTGCTTCGCAGCTCCTTGAGTTACAAGCAAATATTTCTAGCTAGATTTATTCTTGGCAAATAGCAATGTTGACAATAAGACAAAGAGTGAAAAAGGTAGACTTTTCATAAGTAGGTGTTTAAGATTTGCTTAACAAACCTACAAAAAAACGATAAGGAAATTGTTTAGCGGAATAAAAATATTACCATCCCTTTAGCTGTCGCTGGGGCATCCTCTGGTACCAAGTAAAAATAACAGGCCACACATCTACACTACTCGGTTTCTCGGTGTTATCGCTTTGAGCGTCTTTTTTTATTCTTTTTTGAAAAACGCTTAAAGTCGTCTCCGCCGCGCCCTTTGGCTCTTCCTTTTCGAGAGCCTCGCCCAAAGTCATGATTTCCATCTAAATGCTGACCTCTTTTTTGCGTAATACGCACGCTTATCGTGCGGCCGTCTAGAGCAAATTTTTCAAAAGCAGCCAAAACAGCCTCTTTTTTATCCGTTGCAGTATTAAAATAGGAAAGGTTATCCATCACATCTACATGATAGATGTCTCCAGGATTCATTGATAAGAAATCGGTTAAAAACGCTTTTAGGCTTTTCCAATCGTAATCATCTCTACTGCCTATATTTATGGTATACCGCGTGTCTTTTGCTTTTGCTGGTCTGCCAGCATCGTCAGAGGTTTGCGGTGTCATCGAATTGGATTTATTTTGGTAATACGAATGCAATCTTGCAAACTCGACGGACATCAATCGCTGCACCAATTCATCTTTAGAAAAGTGCTCCAAAATTTGATGTACTTCAGGGAGGTAGGTTTCAATATCTGGATGTACATCCGTGGATTTGATTTGTTTTGCCAAATACTGGAGTTGCGTGGTGAGAATTTCAGAAACATCTGGGAGTGATGTGGCAGAAATACTGGCATTAATGATGCGTTCCAGTTTACGGATTTTAGCCATTTCTCCTTTGGTCATGATAATCATAGAGGTTCCCTGACTGTTTGCACGACCCGTACGTCCACTTCGGTGGGTATAGGTTTCTATTTCGTCTGGAAGTTGGTAGTGAATAACGTGGGTGATGTTATCCACGTCAATTCCTCGTGCTGCTACGTCGGTAGCCACGAGTGTTTGTATCTGTTTTGCACGAAAAGATTTCATGACCAAATCACGCTGATTTTGACTCAAATCGCCATGTAACGCCCCGGCATTATAGCCGTCTTCAATAAGCTTTTCGGCTACCCGTTGCGTGTCGCGTTTGGTTCTGCAAAACACAATAGAATAAATATCAGGATGTGTGTCTGAAAGTCGTTTCAACGCATTGTAACGCTCACGTCCTGCTACTACATAATACTCATGCTGAATGTTGTTAGCAGCCGCATTTTTAGTGCCTACCGTAATTTCAACTGGAGCATACATAAACTCCTTTGCTATACTGGCTACTTCTTTAGGCATGGTTGCCGAAAACAACCAGGTAAGTTTGTCGTTTGGGGTGTGGGAGAGTATATTGGTGATATCTTCTTTGAAACCCATGTTAAGCATTTCATCTGCTTCATCCAATACACAATACGAAATGGCAGAAATGTTAATCATCTTTCGACGCATCATGTCCTGCATTCGCCCTGGTGTAGCAACCAAAACTTGCGCTCCTTTTTTAACGGCCTTTGCCTGATCTGAAATGCTCGCCCCGCCATAAATAGGAACGATTCGTAATCCCTTTTTTTGGCCGGCATATTTTTCCAACTCCTTACTTATCTGTAAACAAAGTTCTCGTGTGGGTGCAATCACAAGACCTTGAGTAATCCTGCTGTTGGTGTCAATACGTTGCAGCATGGGCAACCCAAAAGCCGCAGTTTTGCCGGTACCCGTTTGCGCCAAGGCAACCATGTCTTTTTCTTGGGTTAACAAAATGGGTATGGCTTGTTGTTGAATTTCGGTTGGTGTTTGAAACCCCAACGCTTCGATGGCTTCTAGAAGCATGGGTTCAATACCCAATGATGAAAAGTCTGTCATATAATGTTGCAAAAGTAGTGTAATGTGCAATACATTGACCGAAAAACATGCATTATCTATAACACAAAAAAAGCACCTTTGGTTTTCGTTTTTAAAAACCAAAGGTGCTTAGATGTATTTTGTGGGTTTTAGCTAAAAACCGCCTATATCTTTTCTTTTAATAAATAAAAACATGGTATGTAGGTTTTATAAAATCCAAATTACGTTTTCTTTTCTAGTTCAATCCATTTTTGGGAAAGTTTAACATATTCACACCAAGCTCTGGGCGTATTACGCTGTTTAAACTCGATATAAAAATATAAATTATTATAAATCTTGATGACCAGGTTTTTTAAATGCCTTTCGGCAAGTTTTTCGTTGATTAAATTTGTTTTGGATAAAATAGCAATAGACTCTAGATAATTTAACATACGTATTACGCTTAATTCAACTCCATTATTTTCAGATAAAAACTCTTCAATAGCGATAATGTTTTTTTGCTTCAACATGTTATTGGTGTTGGTATGATTAAACAACCTTCCTAGCATGGATAATGCCTCAGACATTTCCTTTTTATAAATTTCAGAAATAATCGTAGCCGTATACTGATCTCGCTTTAGATCAACGCTTAAGGAAAAATTTACCAAAGATCCTATTGCCACCAATGCCGCTACAATATGGAAGTAGTTCACAAGTGTGATCTCAAAATAAAGCAAACTGAAGAGCGTAAAAAAAATGTGGGTGCGCCAATCCAAACAAGCGTAAAGCTTATAGCTTTTGTGTTTTTAAGTTTCATTACAGTAATTTTCGGGATGTCCAATATACAAATTATTTTCCCTTGGCTTTTCCTATTTTTGCCAAAACGTTTCCATGAACATTCTTATTTTAGGCAGTGGAGGTAGAGAACATACCTTTTGCTGGAAGCTCTCAAAAAGTCCGCAACAACCCACACTATTTACCGCACCTGGAAATGCTGGTACTGCAGCGCTAGGCACAAACCTACCCATAAACCCAACCGATTTTAACTCCGTTGCAACTGTGGTAAGCGAAAACCGCATTGACCTGATTGTAGTAGGTCCAGAAGCACCACTTGTTGGGGGAATCCACGACTTTTTTGAGGCACATCCAACCTTGAGCCATATTCCCGTAATTGGCCCAAAACAAGAAGCCGCACAACTCGAAGGTAGCAAGGCATACGCCAAAGCGTTTATGGAACGCCACAATATCCCTACTGCCCCGTATAAACAGTTTACCGCAGACAAACTCAACGAAGGCTTGGCCTATTTGGAAACCATTCCTGCACCCTATGTGCTTAAAGCCGATGGCCTTGCTGCGGGAAAAGGGGTTTTGATTCTACACGACTTAGAAGAAGCCAAAACAGCCCTAACAGATATGTTAGCAAACAAAAAATTTGGTTCCGCTAGCGAGCAAGTGGTTATCGAAGGATTTTTGGACGGCATCGAGCTTTCGTGTTTTGTGCTTACCGATGGCAATGGACACGTAACCTTCCCCTTTGCCAAAGACTACAAACGCATTGGCGAAGGCGACACTGGGTTAAACACTGGGGGCATGGGCGCAGTTTCACCCGTACCCTTTAACGATGACGTTTTTAAACAAAAAATTGATGACCGCATCATACAACCCACACTTGAAGGACTGAAAAAAGACAATATCGATTTTGTTGGATTTATATTTATTGGATTAATCCGCGTTGGTGATGATCCATTTGTGATCGAGTACAACGTACGTATGGGGGATCCCGAAACCCAAGTGGTGCTACCTCGTATTGAAAATGATATGGTAGAATTGCTCTGGGCAACCGCAGAAAAGCGTCTAAATGAAGTTGAAATTACCATTAGCCCTAAAGCAGCAGCCACGGTTGTGGGCGTTTCAGGTGGCTATCCTGGCGCTTATGAAAAAGAAAAAGAAATTTCAGGCATTCCTAGCGATGCGTTAATTTTTCATGCAGGAACCACACTTAAGAATCAGAAATTAGTGACTAACGGCGGACGTGTATTGGCATCTACCGGCTTTGGCTCTGACGTTCACGAGGCCCTCGCAGCAGCATATACAACCCTTGCAAAGGTATCGTTTGACGGGATGTATTTTCGAAAAGATTTAGGTTTCGATTTATAGAAACGAGTGCGAAGTAGAGTCGCGGTCCTCTTCGTTGTTGGCGTTAAATTTCTTTAACTGTCGCAACCAATAAAGCATCCCCGCAAAACCAACACCCAAAAAGAGCCAATTAAATACATTGGCAAAAAACCAACTCGTAAGCTCTAGCTCACGAAGCATGTTTAAGGGAATAAAAAGAATTTCTTCAAAAAGGCAGGCAATAGCTTCAAAAAAGGCTTTCATAATCTTGGTTTTGCACAGCAAAAATAAGCCTAAAATGGATGTGATGCAAGTTCTATGAACTTTTGGATTTTGACCTATCTTTGACAAAAATTTAAGCATGACAAGCGCAGCAGCATTCGCTATTTTTGAACAAAGCATCAATAACTATCACATTTTAGATACGGTTGACCAACCCTTTGAAAATCCTTTCGATGCCAAAACGCTTGACCATTTGCTATACCGCAAAAACTGGATTGATACCGTGCAATGGCACTTTGAGGATTTGATTCGTGAACCAAATATTGACCCTGTTGCTGCCTTAGCGCTCAAGCGTAAAATAGATGCCTCAAATCAAGACCGAACAGATACCGTAGAATATATTGACAGCTATTTTTTACAGCAGTTTAAAGGCATTTCAACCCGCCCAGATGCGACCATAAATACCGAGAGTCCTGCGTGGGCAATAGACCGTTTATCTATTTTGGCGCTTAAAATTTACCACATGCAAGAGGAAGCAAATCGCACCTCGGCTAGTGAGGCACACCGTGAGGCTTGTGCCAAAAAATTGGCAGTATTATTAGAACAAAAAACAGACTTATCCAAGGCTATAGACCAATTATTAGAAGATATGGCTGCAGGGAAAAAGTACATGAAAGAATACAAACAAATGAAAATGTACAATGACGAATCATTGAATCCAGTCTTGTATCAAAAAAATTCTTAATGAAGGACAAACACATTTTGGTGTTTCGTTTTTCCGCACTAGGTGATGTTGCCATGTGCGTTCCTGTATTGCGTTGTTTGACACAATCTTATCCTGAACTAAAAATTACCATAGTAACCCGAAAACGCTATGTGCCATTGTTTGAAGAGTTGCCCAATGTGAAATTTTTTGTTCCGGATTTTGAAGGAGAACACAACGGGCTTTCAGGCTTGTATGCGCTATTTAAAGCCCTAAAAAAACTACGCCCAACCTCCATTGCAGATCTTCACCAAGTGCTACGTACAAGAGTATTAGGCTTGTATTTCCGTCCTTATTTTTGTATAAAACAAGCACATATAAACAAAGGCAGATATGAAAAAAAACGACTAACCCGCCTAAAAAACAAAACTTTAGTACCGCTACTGCCACAAGTACATCGTTATGCGCAAGTGTTTGAAAAACTTGGTTTTCCGCTGTCGCTTGTTGCACACGAATTCCCGCCGCGACTCATTTGTCCAAACATAGAAGCACTACGGTTAGCAGAAAATCGCAAATGGATTGGTATTGCACCTTTTGCTGCGCACGTAAGCAAACAATATCCATTAGACCTTATGCAACAGGTGGTGGCGTTTTTGCAACAAGACCATCAAATCATACTATTTGGCTTTGGAGCGGAAGAACATGCCCAATTAGACATTTGGGCAAATGCCTATCCAAATGTAGCAAATGCTACAGGTGTATATGATTTCGGCGCTGAGCTGCGGCTTATTGCACAACTTGATCTGATGATTTCAATGGACTCTGCTAACGGACATTTGGCCGCAAACCACAACATTCCTGTGCTAACACTTTGGGGCAGTACGCATCCATGCTTAGGGTTTGCTCCGTTTGAGCAACCGATAAAAAATAGCCTCACTCCCGACCTTGTGGCATATCCTTTACTGCCCACCTCTGTTTATGGCAATAAAAAAGTGAAGGGATATCAAGATGCTATGCGTAGCATTCGTCCTAAAGCCGTGATTGAATTGGCGTTGGATATAATTGAAAGAAATTAATTCGCAAAAAATTATATTTGTTTACATAGAAGCTACGATGTTACAACGGGTTTTTTATTTGCAATGGAAATCTTTTACGCGCGGTGCCGGCTTTGCTACTGGTTTGGCACAAAAGATTCTATTGGGTTTTGCTTGGCTATACTTCGCGGGGTTGTTAGTGGGACTTGCATTTGTAGCGTTTTGGGTAGTACAAGATGACATGGGACTAGACCCCCTTGTTTTTGTTAGCGGCAATTTGTTTTATGCCTTTGCCTTATGGGTTGTGGTGCGTTACTTTTTACAAAAAATGCCAATACTACACATACAACCATTATTAGTGTTGCCTATTTCTAAGAAAAGAATTGTTCGGTTTGGGTTACTTAAAACAGTATTCAGTTTTTTTAATGTGGGAAACCTCTTCTTTTTTATCCCCTTTGGCATTATTCTTATTCAACAAGATTATCATCCGCTTGGAGTGGTAGGATGGTGGGTTGCTATCGGAAGTATTATTCTAGCTACTAATTTTTTAAACATCATGCTCAATAGCGTTGACCGTTTCCTTATTGTTCTTGCCCTACTGCTAGCAGGTGTTTTTGGATTGCACTATTTTGAGATTTTTGACCTCACGGCGCTTACTAGCCCGCTGTTTTTGGCACCTTACAAGCAGCCTGTTTTTGCCTTGATACCTGTTGGACTATTAGTGTTGTCGTATAGGTGGAGCTTCGCCCACTTTAAGAACAAATTGATGTTAGATGGAGGAGTGTTGCACCCAAAAACAGAAACGCATCATGCAGCAGAACTCGGCTGGTTAGACCGATTTGGCAGAACTGCTCTTTTCCTACGTAACGACATCCGACTCATTGTCCGAAATAAACGTGCGCGTATGGCTGTTTGGATGGGTGTAGGTTTTTTGTTTTACGGTCTCATTTTTATGAGTGATCTCTATCGCGGCTCTGCCATGATGGTCTTTGTTGGGATTTTTGTGAGCGGTGGTTTTTTGTTTGGTTTTGGACAATACGTCCCCAGCTGGGACAGCAGCTACTATCCGCTGTTAATGAGCCAGAACATCGCCTATAAAGAATACTTGGCTTCCAAATGGTGGTTGGTCGTTGTGGGGACAATAGCAGGTATGTTTTTGTCTTGCTTTTATCTGTTATTTGGTTGGGAGACGTACTTCGCTATTTTGGCAGGTGGTATTTATAATTTAGGAATCAATGCGCATTTGGTACTCCTCTCGGGTGCTTACACACGTGTTCCCATAGACCTTACCGCTAACAATAAGGCCTTTGGCGATAAGCGATCGTTTAATGTAAAAACACTTTTACTGAGCATTCCAAAAATCGCTGTTCCCATGTTTTTGTTTTACGTAGGCGTACTTGTGCAAAGTAAATTGTTGGGGCTGATTCTTGTGGGGCTTGTAGGTGTATTGGGGTTCGCATTTCGCAATTTGGTTTTTGGGTGGATAGAAAAAATATATCAAGAAGAAAAACACAAAACACTGCAAGCATATAAACAAAAAAACACATGATTGACATTGCTTCCCTTTCTAAAATTTACGGCGACCAAACCGTACTTGACATTGACCAATTACATATCCCTGTAGGACAAACCTTTGGGCTTGTAGGGAACAATGGCGCAGGAAAAACTACCCTTTTTAGCTTGATACTAGACCTTATTGCGCCCACAACAGGAACAGTAACCAACAATGGCATTGTGGTACAGACAAGTGAGGATTGGAAATCACACACAGCTGCATTTTTAGATGAGAATTTCCTTATTGGTTATCTTACCCCAGAAGAGTATTTTGCCTTTATTGGAGGGCTACGCGGTATGAAAAAAGAAGAAGTAAACACTGCCCTTAAGCAATACATCGCCTTTTTCCATGGAGAAGTTTTGGGACAAAAAAAATACATCCGCGATCTCTCTAAGGGAAATCAAAAAAAGATAGGTATCGTAGGAACCCTGCTTTCTAATACACCTATTGTAATTTTAGATGAGCCTTTTGCTAACCTTGATCCAACAACGCAAATCAGACTAAAGAATTTACTAAAAGAAGAAGCCAGTGCAACAGGAAAAACATTTCTAATC
>CBFICG010000002.1:32152-42677 GCA_965661025.1 Flavobacteriaceae bacterium
TCATAAAGGAAAAGTTGTTCGTGATGAGAAAACCTCAACAGAGACATTACAGGAATTAGAAGCTTTTTTCCGTGAACAATTATAAATTATGTATACTAAAGCTCCATTTTTTCAGTTTTTATCATAGGTTTATGACATGAAAAAAGCAGTTCTTTTTTTAGGGTTAATTGTGATGGTAATGGCTTGCTCTACCAAAAAAAACGCTGCCATCAATCGCGCTTTTCATAGCACCACTTCAAAATTTAACCCCTTATTTAACGGACAAGAAGCGTTGCGCTACGGAATATTAGACATCACCCAAAAGCATAAAGACAATTACTGGCTAAGACTATCCGTTGATCCTTACCTACTTCCTGATGCCTATATCGATGAAGAAACTAGCAATGAATTTTTTGATAGAGCCCAAGAAAAAGCCACCATTACCGTTCAAAAACACTCCATGATTATTGAGGGTGAACAACGTAACAAGCAAATTGCTAAAGCCTATTTACTTCTTGGTAAGGCACGATATTTTAATGGGAGCTACCTACAAGCTGTTGAGGCATTTACCTATCTGATCAAAAACATGAGTAACTCCAATGAGGCAATTGAAGCCGAATTGTGGCGTGCAAAAAGTTATTTGGAAATGGGTCAAGAAGCACGTGCAGCTCGGGAATTTACCAACATTTCTCAGTCCGGTAATCTCACTACAAAACAGTATACACTTGCGCAATCGGCGCTTGCCGATGCGCTTTTGAGAGAAGGCAAAGACACCTTGGCTACACAGCCCCTAATGCGGGCCATGGCAACCGAAAAATCGACTGCTAAACGTGGTCGTTACGCCTATTTGTTGGGACAGCTTTACGAAGAATTAAACAATCCTGATTCAGCGATAGTTGCCTATCAGCAAGTATTGGATTTAAATCGTCGGGTTCCTCGCGAATTGTGGATTCATGCGCGATTAGCTCAGCTTAAAAACAACCAACCAAAAGACGCTGCCACACTACTTGCCTATAAAAAACTGCTGCGCAGTGATGAGGACAGGAGATTTAGAGACAAAATCCATTACTTTCACGGCGTTTATTTGTTAAAGGGTGCAGACACCCTAAAAGGAGAAAAAGAGTTGTATGCCTCTTTAAAAACCGATACACATGACCGTTACTTGAAATCGCTTATTTATGAGCAATTGGCCAATAACCGCATCGACCAAGTGGCGTTTGTAGTGGCAGGTGCCTATCTAGACAGTACGCTTCAAAATGTAGCGGAAAAAACAAGGCGATATCGCAAACTAAAACGTCAACGCGGCAAATTGGACGATATCATTTTATATGAAAAAACAATTGCCGAAACAGACAGTTTATTACGGTTAATAAACATGTCACCTGAGCAACAACAACAAGTGGTGGACAATTACATAAAACTGCTTAAAGCGGAAGCTGCTAAGGCCCATCAAGAGGGAATTTCACAAGATGCAGGTACTGCTTTGCTCATGGGAAGTTTCTATTTCTACAACAGCCGTCAGGTAGAAAACGGCAAACGTGATTTTCAACGCGATTGGGCAAAGAGTAGCTTGGTTGACAACTGGAAATATACCTCCAATTCGACTGCCCCTATTACACCATCAATCCCTGAGGCGACTACAGAAAGAGAAGAAAATCCTGCGTATAATCCACAAACATATCTGACGCAAATTCCACCACCTCAAGCTGCAGATAGCCTGAGACAACTACAGCACGAAGCTTATTTTCAAGCAGGATTAGCATACAAAGAGCAGTTTGGAGTAACACAAACTGCCATTAACCGATTTACATCGCTATTGTCAACGGATCCAGACGAGCGATACTTGCCACCAACCTTGTATCATTTATATGATTTACATTCCAATAACCGTGTAAAACAGCAATCTTACAGGGATAAAATATTAGCGAACTACGCACAAAGCGATTTCGCCAAAATGATACAAAACCCAGCAGCATTGGCACAAACCAAAGAACAAAATAAAGGTGTATTGGCGAATGCTAAAAAGCTGTTGGCTATGCAAGATTATACATCTATTATTACAAAAAGTGAGGAACAAATTCCATTACTAACAGACAAAGCACTTCAAGCAGAATGGGCAATGCTGCGGGCCATTTCACTTGGTAGGCTGGACGGGCTAGATGCGTATAAAGATGCCTTAACCGTGATAATGCAAACCTATCCAAAAACTGAAAGTGCATCAAAAGCAAAAGAACAACTCGATGGCTTTGAAGTTTATAATAACATCACAGCCACAGAGAGTGAAAAGGCTAAATTAGTTTTTGTACGTACTCCAGAGGCTCGCAAACAATCTGAGAAAGATCAAAAATGGATTTCAGAGTGGATTGATAAACAAGGGATTGCAGGGAAATTGCGCCTTTCCATAGATGTGTTTGACCGCAATACAGAAACCTTAGTAGTCCATGGGTTTAGTTCAAAGGAAAGTGCTGGAGAAACGCGTAACTTAATGAAAGAGAGCAACCCACGTTTGATAGCAACCAAAAATATTGTAGTTTTGGCGTCCAATTATCGCAATGCCCTTGTGAGTAAACGCTTGGAACAGTTGGAAAATGATTAGAGAATGTTTTCAGAAAAAAAACAAAAAAATATGGACTCAAATAAAAACGCAGTAAAAATCAATTTTATTGAACCTAACACGCGTATCGTTGGCGAAATTGAATCAAAATCAGATTTTCGCATTGATGGGAATTTGGAAGGAAAAGTAAACACTTCAGGGCGTGTAGTCATTGGTAAAGAAGGAAATGTACAAGGCGAGGTGCACTGTGGATATGCAGACATTATGGGGAATTTTAATGGTAAATTGGTTGTAAATAGTTTACTTACCATAAAGTCTGACGGAATTGTTGAAGGTCAAATTACAGTGGGGAAACTTGCTGTTGAGTCTGGCGCAACACTTAATGCACAATGTAGCATGAAATCTGCCGCAGTAAAGTCTATCATTGATGAAGAACCCAAAAAATCCGAAAAAACGGCCTAACACTTGGGCTGTTTTAACGGGACTCACCTTTCAATTAGGGGGAAGTTTGTATTTTGCCTCTCTAGGAGGTAAAGCGCTAGATGCGCGTTGGGAAACAGGAAAAATCATGACGCTTAGTTTGCTTATTTTGGTGTTAGGGGTAAACATATATGGGCTGATAAAATTTCTGAATCGGTACAATTAGACTTGCCTTTTAGTTACCCTGTTTCTTTCCAAATTATCTTCTCAAAAAACGGCAACATATTTTTCCGCTTTTTAACTTTTTTTCTTTTTGCTAAAAGTGTACATTTGCAGCGTTTTAATTGAGACCAAAGCGTAAGAAATAAAACAAAATCATTGAGACATCTATTTTACTTCTTTTTCATTCTTTTTACCACTCATTCATTTGCGGCTGATGCGGCTAAAGAACCTGTAAAAGAAGGGTCGCTCAAAGAAGAAATCAAGGCCTACATCCAACACCACCTTAAAGACTCACATGATTTTTATTTGGGTTCTTACACAGAGGGTGATAAAAAAAAGTACATCGGGTATATTGGGCTTCCTGTAATCCTTTGGGACAATGGTCTTAAAGTATTTTCATCCGCTAAGTTCAAACATGGTAAGGCTGTAGTACAAAAAGGAGGCGCCTATTACAAGTTGTATCATGGAAAAATTTACAAAACAGATGCTGCTGGTACTATCTCTTATGATCAGGCACATCATCCTACTAACGAAAAACCATTGGACTTATCCATGACAAAAAGCGTCATGACCATGCTCTTTACGGCCACATTGATGTTCTTTTTGTTTCGTTCACTTGCCCGTTCTTATGCCAAAAACGGAAACATCGCCGCTGGAATTGGGCGCTTTTTTGAGCCGATTATCCTCTATGTACGTGACGATATTGCCATTCCAAATATTGGCCAAAAGCACTATGGTCGCTATATGAGCTTTTTACTTACGGTGTTTTTCTTTATATGGTTTTTAAACCTGTTGGGGCTAACGCCTTTGGGTATTAATGTAACAGGAAATATTGCAGTAACTTTTGGGTTAGCATTGATTACCTTTCTGCTAACCAATCTAACGGCCAACAAAAACTATTGGGAGCATATTTTTTGGATGCCTGGCGTTCCCGTTTTGATGAAGATTGCTTTAATGCCCATAGAACTGCTTGGCGTAATAATCAAACCGTTTTCATTATTAATCCGTTTGTACGCCAACATGCAAGCGGGGCATATCGTATTAATGAGTCTTATTGGACTTATGTTTATATTCAACAACTGGATTGGAAGTAGCTTGTCTTTTGTTTTATCCTTTGCTATTTCTATAATCGAATTATTAGTGGCCGCATTGCAGGCCTATATATTTACCATGTTATCGGCGCTCTATTTTGGGTTTGCCGTGGAAGAACATCATGATGAAGCGCATTAAACATTAACATTAACAATTAAATATACACACATGGAAATTCCAGTAATCGTAGGAGCAGGTCTTGTCGTAATCGGCGTAGGTATGGGAATCGGTAGAATCGGTGGCTCAGCTATGGAAGCTATTGCTCGTCAACCTGAAGCATACGGGAAAATTCAAACAGCTATGTTGATTGCAGCCGCTCTTATTGAAGGGATTGGATTTGCAGCACTATTCGCTGTATAACAAAAAATAAGTTTAAGACAGGTGGTAGCCAGGCTGCCACTTGTCCCACTTAAATTAGAACCCTATGGAAAAATTATTAGGCGAATTTTCGTTTGGGCTGTTTATATGGCAAACCGTTATTGTCGTGGCACTTATTTTGTTGCTGCGCAAATTTGCATGGAAACCCATATTAAACACCATTAACGAAAGAGAAGAAGGAATTCGTTCGGCAATGGAATCCGCTGAAAAAGCACGTCAAGAGATGCAAAACCTTCAGTCTGACAATGAGCGAATCTTAAAAGAGGCTCGTGCAGAGCGAGACGGATTGCTAAAAGAAGCTCGTGAGTTGCGTCAGAAAATGATTGATGAGGCAAAAGATGAGGCAAAAGCACAATCTGAGCAACTCCTCGCGCAAGCGCGCGAAGCGATAGAAAGTGAAAAGCAAATAGCCATTACATCGCTAAAAAATGAAGTTGCAGACTTATCAATTCAAATTGCTGAAAGTCTAACTAAAGAACAGCTTTCGTCTGACAAAAAGCAAACCGAATTGGTTCAAAAATTACTTAAAGAAGTAGATCTTAAAGGATGATAGGTACTCGAGCAGCATTGCGATACGCTAAGGCAGCCGTTCAAAAAGCCATTGAAGATGGCACTTTAGAAGCCCTTGCCAAAGACATGGAAGTGGTGTACAATTCCGTACAAAACAACCGTGACTTAGAAGCCGTTTTGCAAAGTCCTGTTATTAGTATAGACTTAAAGCACAATGTGCTTCAAGCTGTATTTGCACAATGTAGCAAGGCCGGCAAAAATCTATTGCGTTTGGTCGCCGAAAACAATCGCGCACACAACCTTG
The DNA here is from genome assembly GCA_965661025.1 of Flavobacteriaceae bacterium. Taxonomy (GTDB): domain Bacteria; phylum Bacteroidota; class Bacteroidia; order Flavobacteriales; family Flavobacteriaceae; genus UBA7446. Next base: position 37,612 of record CBFICG010000002.1, read on the forward strand.
ACGGCATTGCCCTAAAGGTAAAAGAATTATATCAGGAGCACCTAGGCCTTGTAGAGGCAATTGCCACAACCGCAGTGCCCATTACCCCAGTGCTAGAAAAAGAAATATTGGAAAAGGTCGCTACACTTACAGACAAAAAAGTGACCCTCAAAAACAAGGTTAATCCAGAAATTATTGGTGGTTTTATCCTTAGAATTGATGACGTTCAACTAAATGCAAGTGTGGCACATCAGCTCATTACATTAAAACAAAACTTACGTTCAAACGAAATATCATGGCAGAAGTAAAAGCTGCGGAAGTTTCCGCGATATTAAAACAACAATTAACTGGATTTGACAGTAGTGTCTCTTTAGATGAAGTAGGATCAGTACTCCAAGTGGGTGATGGTATTGCTCGGGTATATGGGCTTTCTAATGCGCAGTATGGCGAATTAGTTACCTTCGACTCTGGTCTTGAAGGGATTGTGCTAAACCTTGAAGAAGACAATGTTGGGGTGGTGCTTTTAGGTCCATCAAAAGGAATTAAAGAAGGAGATACGGTAAAACGCACGCAGCGCATTGCCGCCATTAACGTAGGCGAAGGCGTGGTTGGTCGTGTGGTAAATACCTTGGGACAACCGATAGACGGTAAAGGTCCCATTGAAGGGGATACCGTAGAAATGCCATTAGAGCGTAAAGCGCCTGGTGTAATTTACCGCCAACCCGTAAACGAACCCCTTCAAACTGGTATTAAATCTATTGATGCCATGATTCCCGTTGGTCGTGGACAGCGTGAATTGGTTATCGGTGACCGTCAAACAGGAAAAACAACCGTGTGTATCGACACCATTCTAAACCAAAAAGAATTTTACGACGCAGGCGAGCCTGTATATTGTATTTATGTTGCTGTTGGTCAAAAAGCCTCTACGGTAGCAGCCATTGCAAATACGCTTCAAGAAAAAGGCGCTATGGCATACACTACTGTGGTAGCCGCAAATGCCTCTGACCCTGCGCCAATGCAGGTATATGCCCCTTTTGCAGGAGCAGCCATAGGCGAGTATTTCCGTGATACTGGTCGCCCGGCATTGATTATTTATGATGATTTGTCCAAACAAGCGGTAGCCTATCGTGAAGTATCGTTATTACTTCGTCGTCCGCCAGGGCGTGAAGCATACCCAGGTGATGTTTTCTACTTGCACTCCCGCTTATTAGAGCGTGCCGCAAAAGTGATTGCAGATGATAGTATTGCTAAGCAAATGAACGATTTACCCGAAGGGTTAGAATCAAAAGTAAAAGGAGGAGGATCATTGACTGCATTGCCTATTATTGAAACGCAAGCCGGAGATGTATCTGCCTATATTCCTACGAATGTTATTTCGATTACGGACGGACAAATTTTCTTGGAGTCGGACTTATTTAATTCAGGAGTACGCCCAGCAATTAACGTTGGTATTTCGGTATCACGCGTAGGAGGTTCAGCACAAATTAAGTCGATGAAAAAGGTCGCGGGTACGCTTAAACTAGACCAAGCGCAATTCCGCGAATTGGAGGCTTTTGCTAAGTTTGGTTCTGACCTTGATGCAGCAACACTCAATGTAATCGAAAAAGGAAAGCGTAACGTAGAAATTTTAAAGCAAGCGCAAAACGATCCGTTTTCCGTTGAAGAACAGATTGCTATCATTTTTGCAGGGTCAAAAAACTTGCTTCGTCAAGTTCCTGTAAATAAAGTCAAAGAATTTGAGCAAACTTTTTTGGAATTGCTAAATGCCAAACATCGCAAAATACTAGACACCCTTAAAGCGGGAAAACTTACCGATGAGGTAACAGACACCCTAACAAAAGTGGCAACAGATTTAGCTGCGCAATACGCATAACTTATGGCAAACCTTAAGGAAATACGCAATCGGATTAGTTCTGTATCTTCAACCATGCAGATTACTAGTGCCATGAAAATGGTCTCTGCGGCAAAGCTAAAAAAAGCGCAGGATGCCATTACGGCAATGCGTCCTTACGCTGCCAAGTTAACCGAATTGCTTCAAAACCTTAGTGGTTCTGTTCAAGATGGCGATTCCAATCCATATACGAAAAAGCGAAACGTAAAGCGTATACTTTATGTTGCTATTACCTCCAACCGTGGGCTTTGTGGTGGGTTTAATTCAAATATTATTAAAGAAGTAAAAGGACGTGCAATTACCAATCAAAAAGAAATTGCCGTTTTTACTATTGGTAAAAAAGGAAATGATATATTGAGTAAGGAATTTGATGTTGTGGGACATAACATTGCTGTTTTCGACGACCTTAGTTTTGCCAATGCTTCCGACTTAGCACAACAACTTATGGACGGTTTTGTTGCTGAAAAATATGACGAAGTGCATTTGGTATATAACCGCTTTAAAAATGCAGCTACACAATTGGTAACTGTTGAACCGTTCTTACCTTTAGTTGCGGAAGATGCCTCACAGGTGCAACCCGAAATGGATTATATCTACGAACCGGGGCAAGAAGAAATTTTTAATACCCTTTTACCAAAGGCATTAAAAATGCAACTATTTAAAGCACTACGCGATTCGTTTGCTAGTGAACACGGAGCGCGAATGACCGCCATGCACAAAGCAACAGATAACGCTACTGATTTACGCAATCAGCTAAAGCTAACCTATAACAAAGCGCGACAAGCCGCTATTACCAATGAGATTTTGGAAATTGTTGGGGGAGCTGAAGCGTTAAACGGGTAACCTTGTTTCGTTTAAGAAACATTTTCCTATTTATTTTTATTCTTTTGGTACTCCTTCTTTGGATGGAGTTAGCGGTAGGTGTTTTTGGGACTGCTGTAGCGGGGAATTAATACTTTGGCGTTATTTTTGATCGATAAGGTATAAATACTTACTTTATGAAACCCCTTATAATCACCCTATTTGCCCTTCCATTATTGGTATGGGCACAACCTCAAGCCGAAAATCACATCCCCTATATTGAAACTACTGCCATGGCAGACTCGCTAGTGATTCCAGATTTAATCTATCTAAGCATTCAACTACTGGAGCAAGACCGCTACAATAACATATCTACGGAGCAACTTGAAAAACGCATGTTTGATGCCTTACGTAAACTGGATATTGATATAGAAAAGCAACTTAAGCCGGATGCATCATCTAGCAATACAACAACCTCTTTTTTACACCAAAAAGACATCCATAAAAGCAAACGCTATGAGCTAAAGCTCCACGATGCCAATACAGCAATGCATTTGTTGGCAGCCTTTGAAGAAAAAGGCATTTATAATGTACACCTTTCCAAAACGGAATACAGTAAATTGGAAGAACTCCAATTACAGTTACTAAGCAACGCTGTTGCCAAAGCTAAACAACGTGATCAAGCGATGGCAAATCCGTTGGGACAGCAGGTTGCTGAGGCAATAGTTATCTCCGATTTGCATTCACAATTTGTAGGCTACGAGCATAATCCATTAGACGAAGTAGTAGAGGCATACGTTGTAGATATAGAAGAAATAACTCAACCCGATATAACGCTTACACCGCAAAAAATTCAAGTTAGTGTACAAATACGCTTTAGATTAAGCAAATAAAAAAATTTTCCGCTTAAAGCTCCTACTCATCACGATGCGTTTTAAATTGTGGTGTAATAGGGGCTTTTCTTATTTTTGTAGTTATGAACATCCACATAGTAAACCAATCCCCATACGCATTACCGCACTACGAAACCTTAGCTTCGGCAGGTATGGACCTCCGCGCGTATTCCGATACCCCCGTTATATTACAACCACTGGAGCGCAGACTTATAAAAACCGGACTTTTTATTGAACTCCCCGTTGGAGTAGAAGCCCAGGTACGTCCACGTAGTGGATTGGCACTTAAAAAAGGCATTACGGTACTTAATGCTCCCGGCACTATTGATGCAGACTATAGAGGCGAAATTGGCGTTATCCTTATAAATTTATCCAACGAGCCGTTTACCATCAATTCTGGAGACCGAATTGCACAATTGGTCATTGCTAAACACGAACGCGCCCAATGGAAAGAAGTTGAATCACTATCCGAAACCGAACGCGGAGCGGGAGGCTTTGGCAGTACAGGTACCGCATAATATGAAAATCATTGTTCCCATGGCGGGTCGTGGATCACGCCTTCGCCCCCATACATTAACCGTTCCAAAGCCTTTGGTTCCCGTAGCGGGCATGCCCATTGTACACCGATTGGTTCAAGATATTGCCAGGGTACTCCCCGAACCCGTAACTGAAATTGCCTATGTGCTCGGAGACCCTGCTTTTTTTGGCGATGACGTAGTGGCTGCACTGACCGCTCTTTCCAACAGTTTGGGAGCAAAAACAAGCATTTACCGCCAAGATGTGCCTTTGGGCACAGGACATGCAATCATGTGTGCTAAACCTTCGCTTTCTGGACCTGCAGTAGTGGCGTATGCCGATACGCTTATCCGTGCCGACTTAACATTAGATGCAGATGTTGATAGCGTAATTTGGGTCAAAAAAGTGGAACACCCCGAGCAGTTTGGTGTGGTTCAATTGGATAAATCAGGTGACATTAGTGCCTTAGTGGAAAAGCCAATAGATTTTGTTTCTGATTTGGCAGTCATTGGGATTTATTATTTTAAAGAGATAGAAGTGCTGAAAGCTGCACTTCAAGGTGTTTTAGATGAAAACCTAACTCGTGGTGGTGAGTATCAAATCAATGATGGTATTTTACGGATGATGCAAAACGGAAAACGTTTTGTCCCCGGTGAAGTAACTGCTTGGATGGATTGCGGTAACCCAAAAGTTACCATAGAAACCAATGCCAAAATGTTAGATTTTCTTGCTGCTGAAGACCAAACACTTATTGGTAATGTTACGCTTAATAACAGCACTATTATTCCGCCCTGCTACATTGCAGATGGCGTGATGCTTAGCAATAGTACAGTAGGTCCGCATGTTTCTGTTGGTGCTGGCACTTCAATTACAGAAAGTACCATTGAAAACAGTATTATTCAATCAAATAGTGCCATTGAAAACGCAACACTAAAAGGAGCGATGATTGGCAATCATGTTCACTACAATGGGCAGTTTACACGCGT
>CBFICG010000002.1:42687-42925 GCA_965661025.1 Flavobacteriaceae bacterium
TGGATTGGTTTTGGTGGTAGGATGTAAATCGTTAACTCCCGTAACGCCTTCCGCCACGGTAGATACCGCATTAAGGCCGCGTGCGTTACAACAAAAAATTACTGCAAATGCACTTGCCTTTGAAACGCTGCAATGGCGCGGGCAAGCTGTGCTTGAACGTGGAGGTAAACGCCAAAAAATAAGCATTACCACACGCTTAAAGCAACACAAAGGAATTTGGATTAATGGAAGTGTTATC
>CBFICG010000003.1:0-22297 GCA_965661025.1 Flavobacteriaceae bacterium
CATTGGACGCTTTTGATTCAATCCCAATGCAAATTTTACAGCTAATATCTTTTTGACTGAAGTCGCTAATCGCTTAGGTGATACCTTGCCAATGGTATAAGCATGTTTAATATTTGAAATTGCTTTTGTTACATCCAACGGCATAACCAAGACATCTGCTCCTGCTAAAAATGAAGATAAAGCAGGTGATTTAACTGTTGTGGTAATTCCTTTCATGTCTAATGCATCTGTAAAGATCAACCCCTCAAAATTCATTTGTTTTTGGAGCAAATCCGTCATGACTTTTGGGGAAGCAGAGACCGGTGTTCCCGAATCGTCTAATGCTGGAATATTTAAATGCCCCACCATGATACCCTGTAATCCCTTTGAAATCAGCTGTTTGAAGGGGGCTAAATCAATTGAATCTAATGCCTCTCTTGTTCGGTTAATCTTGGGTAGCGTTTTGTGTGAATCGGATGTTGAAGCACCATGACCCGGAAAATGTTTAGCAACCGCCAATACGCCAGCATCGTGTAATCCTTCCATAAAGGAAAGAGCTTGTTTTGTAACACGCATGGGGTATTCTCCAAATGCACGAACACCAATGATGGGATTTTGACTTTCGGTTTGTATATCTAAAACAGGCGAAAAGGATACATGAACACCCATTTGTCGTTTACGAACACCTATGCGTTTGGCGAGTGCATAAATCAAATCCTCGTTTGCTAATGCACCTAAAGTCATGGCGTATGGGAAAGGAACCACATCTTGCAATCGCATAGCCATACCCCACTCCGCATCTGCTGCTACCAGTAAGGGAGTATTGGTTATCTGCTGATAGTAATTTGTGTCTTTTAGTTGTTGAGATGAAGTGCCTTTTGAAAACAAAATACCACCAACGTGGTAGTTCTTAATATTGTATGTTGTGTTTTGTTTTTTGGAAAGGTCCCCATCGGGGAATGCCATTACCATAAATAGCTGCCCAATTTTTTGGTCTAAGGTCATCGCGTTGTAAACGCTATCTACCCATTGACGTTGTGTTTGGGCAAAAAAACATGTGGGAATAAAGAATATGACTAAAAAGAAGCGAAGCATAGCCTAAATATAGGCTAAAAATAGCGCGCGTGCCAACTGTCTTTTGCAGGAACCTCCCATTGCATTAAAAATTCTCCTTTATTTACCACCAAATGATTAAAAACAATCGTGTTTTTAGTAAGGGAGTTGTCTTTGACCATTTTCTTAAAATCAAGAAGGGGTTTGTAGGTAATAAATTCGCCTTGTTTGAAGCTGACATTCATTTTGTCCAAAAGAGTTACATCAAACGTTTTTTCCAATTCTTGAATGATCCGTACCGATGCATCAATAGAACAACCCGAAGCAGCTTGTGTATTTTCGTCTAAAGCAATAACAATGAATCGATTATAGGGCAATAGAAAACTTGCTTTTAGCGATGCCCCATGAGCGGTCCATGCAGCAATAAAAGATTCTAATTTTGAGGCAATTGTAGCACACTCAGCTTTGGTGAAAGGCCTGCTTGATGGATAAATCCACACACGTGCATCGTTAGTTAATTCGTCAAAGGGTACAAACATATTATAGGTCTTGCGCCTGTTCTAGTAGTTCTGCAATATCCATTACTGCAATTTTTCCTTCTTTTTCTTTGTTTTTAATACCATCGGTCAACATGGTGTTGCAAAATGGGCACCCTGCTGCAATAATATCGGGGTTAGTTGCTAAGGCCTGTTCGGTGCGTTCAATATTAACTTCTTTATTTCCAGGTTCTGCATCCTTAAACATTTGTGCACCTCCTGCCCCACAGCAAAGTCCTTTTGCTTTGCAGCTTTTCATCTCTATAAGTTCACTTTCAAGTTTTGACAATACCGCTCTGGGGGCTTCATATTCGTTATTGGCTCTACCCAAATAACACGGATCGTGAAAAGTGATGCGTTTTCCATTGAAAGAACCGCCTTCCACTTTTAATTTTCCTTCGTTAAGTAACTGTTTTAAAAACTGTGTATGATGCATAACTTCATAATTTCCCCCCAAACCAGGATACTCATTTTTAAGGGTATTAAAGCAATGCGGACATGCAGTTACTATTTTTTTAACCTCGTATCCATCGAGTACCGCTATATTGGTCATGGCTTGCATTTGAAATAAAAACTCATTTCCTGCGCGTTTGGCAGGGTCTCCGGTACAACTTTCTTCTGGCCCAAGTACGGCAAATGAAACATCAGCTTTAAGTAAAAGTTTTACAAAAGCTTTTGTGATTTTTTTGGCTCGCTCGTCAAAGCTACCCGCACATCCCACCCAAAAAAGCACCTCGGGCTGTTTGCCCTGAGCCGCCAATTCAGACATGGTGGGTATGTTAGTCGTGAACGCCATCGTCAAAGACTTCTATCGTTACTTCTTTTTCTACCAAATCGGTAAACTTCCCGTTGTAACGAGTAGCTCGTACCAAGTGATTGTCTACCCAATGGTAATTTCCGCCCCGTGGTTTTCCCATAAGAAGTGAATGGTAATTAAAGCCGTTTTCTTTGAGCCAAGTTTCTGTAACATCACGGTGTTCTTCGGTGCGTGAAGTAAAGAAACAAATCAGATGTCCCTCGTCATACCAACGGTTTAGTGTATCCAAAGCATCAGGATAAACATTTGCTGTAGCCATGCGCTCTGGCTCTTCGTTGGGAATGTCGTCGCAAATAGTCCCATCAATATCAATCAAATAATTTTTGATTCCTTCTGGAAGGACCGGACTAACATGATCTCCGTCTTCTAATTTTTCTTTAAGTAATTGATCTACTTTTTCTTTATCCATATTTATATATTTAATTCTTCGCGCCAGGCTAAACGGTCTTGTTGATTAAATGGCCAAGGAGCACCGTTATTTTCTACATTGGTCATCATTACGTTTAATTCGTTTGGAGCAGCCGATTGTTCCATCACTAAATAGCGACGCATATCCATTATAATAGCTAATGGATCTATGGCAATTGGACAGGCTTCTACACAAGCATTACACGAGGTACAAGCCCACAACTCTTCTCTAGAGACATAATTATCTAAGAGTGTATTTTGATTCGGTTCTTCGCCTTTATTTAAAGCAAGTCCCACTTCTGTGATGCGGTCGCGTGTGTCCATCATAATTTTACGCGGCGATAATTTCTTACCTGTTTGGTTTGCAGGACATGCTGCTGTACAGCGACCACATTCTGTACACGAGTACGCATTCATGAGTTGAACCCAATTTAAATCCGTTACGTCTGCAGCACCAAAAGTAGCAGGTTCGCTTTCAGAAACTGGAGCAGCATACGGGTCTGCATTTGGGTCTAACATCAATTTTACTTCATTGGTAACGGCTTCCAAATTAGAAAGTTCACCTTGTGGAGATAACTTGGCAAAATAGGTGTTTGGAAAAGCCAAAATAATATGGAGGTGTTTGGAGTAGTACAAATAGTTTAAAAACAATAAAATACCTGTGATATGAAGCCACCATGCAGTACGTTCAATTACGATTACTTGCTGTGTTGTCATGCCGTCAAATACTGGAAGCAAGTGTTTACTGACAGGGAAACTTCCCGCCAATTCGTAATGCGCATCTTGCGCAACCGTTTGAAGCCAATAATCCGAAGCATTCATGGTTAAAAACAATCCCATTAGTACCACTTCGGCATATAAAATAATATCGGCATCCCATTTAGGCCAACCTTTCATTTCAGTGTGCCAAAAGCGCTTGATACGAATCACATTGCGCCGTGTCCAAAATAAAAAGACACTTACTAACACAAGAACTGCAAAGATCTCAAAAGTAAAAATAAGCACATCATACAAATTACCCAGAAGTGGTGCAAAAACACGGTGAGTACCTAAAAATCCGTCAATGATAATTTCAAGAAGTTCTATGTTTATAACAACAAAGCCTACATAAACAATAACATGGAGTAGCCCTGAAAGTGGTTTACGCACCATTTTTGACTGTCCAAGTGCAATACGTGCCATGTGTAACCAGCGCTTTTGAGGTTGGTCTGACCTGTTGGCTGGTGTTCCTAATGTAATGTTGCGAATAATGCGACGCACGTTTCGGACAAAAAGCCCCACCAATAAAAAAAACAAAACTGCAAAAGCAATGTTAGGAATATAAGTATGCATTGCTACTCAGATTTAACAGATTCTTGATAAGGTTTATTTTTTTTACCAAACAATGAAAAGTGAACGTAGCGTTTTGGGTTTAGACGCAAGTCTTTGAGTAGTAATTGTGCCTGATTATTGGTTTGATTTAATGTATTGATAAGTGAATCACTTTGTACTAATTTACCCAAAGACCCTTCCCCAGCGCTGATTTTGGATGTAATATGCGCAAGGTCTTGAGATGTTTGCTGTAACGCACGAATGGTTTTACCCAATGGGGCTTGTTGTAAGGAGTCCGTAATCGCAGCTGCATTGGCTGAAGCACGGGCTAGTGAAGAAAATGTCTTATTCAACATTCCATCGCTAGTATTTAGGTTTTTATCTAACGATTTTGTTAGCACTGTCAATGCCGCTGTGGTTTCGTTGAATTGGTCAATCGATTGACGTAATGCTTCTTGGTGCTGTGTGTCCAATACGTTGTTAAAAGCAATTAAAACCGAGTCTGCATGAACAATCATACTTTCAATTTTCTCTTGCAATGGAGATAGTTTTTCATTAACCAAATCCGTTAGCCCAGGTGCAACGCTCGTTTGTAGGGTATCACGATGCTTTGCTTCAGCTCCATTATCAAAGGAGGGAATAATGGCAAGTGCCTTACCTCCAATAAGTCCAGATTCATAAATTTGAGCCGTACTGTTACTAGAAAATGGAAAATCGTTTTCAACACGAAATGTGACCAAAATTTTTCCTGAGGGTTGCAATAATTCGCTGGATTCCACTGCCCCAACCGTGTATCCGTTAATCGTGACAGGAGTTCCGTTAACAAGACCTTCGGTATTGTCATAAATTCCATAAAAAACCCTATCCGAAACAAAAACGTCGTTCGACTTTAGATAGCTAAAGCCAATAAAAAACAACCCCATTCCAAAAATGAATAGCAATGCTGTTTTTACTTCGTTTGAAAATTTCACGCAACAGGTATTTTTTCAAAAATAAGCATTATTTGGGCAGCTCAGACACCTTATCTTGATTTCATTTCAGGAGTTATTGACACTTCTTTACCATTTTTAAATGCCCTTATATAGGCACCTTTATATCCTTTTTGTGTAGCGTCTTTTACAGCAGATTTAGCGCTTTTGTAGGAACTGAAACTACCAAAATAGTATCTGTATAAACTTCCTTTTTGGATTCGTGTAACAGGACTAAGACCTTTGAAGTTGTAAGGGGTTGTGTCTAATTTTTTGGTACTTGCAGCAATTTGAATACGAAAAACTACAGACGACTCGAAATTTTCAGAGACGAGATCTGTTGTAGAAACATTGTTCATAGAAAGCCCTGAAAACAATGTACCATCTAATGAAGATTTGTATTTCATAATTGCATTAGCAATAGCGCGACTTATCTCATTTTGACCACGTTTAGAATTTAAGTAGGCCCCTTCGTTAGCATTGGTTAAGAAACCTGTTTCAATCAAGACACTGGGCATGTACGTATTTCTCAAAACCAAAAACCCCGCCTGCTTGACAGTGCGATTTTTGCGCTTTAGATTTTTAACAAAACTTTGTTGAATAAGATTTGCTACTTCTATACTCTGGTTTAGATAATCTTCTTGCATCAACACCAAGCTTATCACTGATTCCGGATTATTGGGGTCAAAACCATCGTACTCTTGTTCGTAATTATCTTCTAAAAAAATTACGGAGTTTTCTTTTTGCGCAATTCGAAAGTTATCTTTATTTCGATGCAGTCCTAACACAAAAGTACCTGCGCCATAGGCATTTGAATTATGCGCATCGCAATGAATAGAAACAAACAAATCTGCTTTTGATTTATTGGCTATAGTTGCCCTTCCATTTAAGGTAACATAGCGATCTGTAGTGCGTGTATAAACTACCTTCACCCCTTTTTCTTTTTTGAGTAATTCACCTGTTTTTAAGGCAATATTTAAAACAATTTTTTTTTCGTAATAATTATTCCCTCTATTTCCTGGATCTTTTCCACCATGACCAGCATCCAATACTACCGTAAAGGGTTTTTTATTTTGAGCATAAATTTTATGGGGAGAAAAAAAACTTAAAACAGCGAAAAAAGATGCAATCACTATGAGGCGCATACTGGATAAAATATGTGTATTTTTGAACTCAATCAAGATGAACTCCTTGTCAAAAATAAGACAATATTCTGGTATGCCATTTTATGCGTTGTTACTAAGTACAATTTTATTTGTTTTTGGTTTTGCTAACGCACAAGAAATTTCCCCTGTAACAGATTCAATACCACCTGTAATTAAAGATTCCATCCATGAAAAAGAACCCATTCTTTTGGATAAAATCAAACGTCATGCCGATGGGTATATGGTCATTGACCGAAAGCAAAATAAACTCTATATGTACGATGGTGCAGAACTCTATTATCAGGACATTGTGCTTAAATCAGGGGTTATTGTACTCGATTATAAAACCAATGAAGTAACTGCTGGACGTATTAAAGATTCTTTAGGCACATTGGTACAATCCCCTTCGTTTAAACAAGGTCAGGATGAAGTTTTTCCAGACTCGATTCGATTTAACTTTAAAACTAAAAAGGCCATCATTTGGAATTCTCGAAGTGAACAACAAGGAATGAACGTGAAGGCTGTAGCGACCAAAAAACAAAACGACTCTGTGTATTACCTTCGAAATGCCAAACTTACCACAGCCGAAAATGTTGATGATCCTGAATACTACATTCGAGTGCGTACGGCAAAATTTGTTCCGCAACGAAAAATGATTGCAGGGTTAAGCAATATGTATATTGCCGATGTCCCCACTCCGCTATTTTTTCCATTTGCCTATTTTCCTATGACGCAAAAACGCGCTACAGGTTTTTTGTTTCCAACCATTGGTGAAAATTTTAATAGGGGATATTTTTTACAAAATGGCGGGTATTATTTTGTGCTTTCCGATAATTTGGATGTAGCCGTTATGGGGGATTATTACACCAACGGTAGCTATGGTTTTAGAGTTGAAAACAATTATTACAAACGATACAAATACCGAGGTAATTTTGCATTTAGATATGAAAACTTGATCAATGGAGAACGCGGACTTCCCGATTACGGAAAGTCAACCATTTTTAATTTACGTTGGTCCCATAGCAAAGATGGAAAGTCGAATCCAAATAGCAGGTTTTCCGCATCTGTAAATTTGGGTACAAGCTCTTATTTTAGAGAATCACTAAATCAAATAAACACCAACAACTTTTTAAACAATACACTAAATTCATCTGTTTCCTATTCACGAACATTTCCAAAATATCCTTCAGTCAATTTATCTGTTTCTGCAACACACAGTCAAAATACGCAAACCAAATCGGTGAGCATGACACTGCCTTCATTGACGGCGAACATGGAGCGTATTTATCCGTTTGCTAAACGAAACGGTATTAAGAAAGGTGCGCTCCAAAATATCAATTTCCAATACACGATGCGTGGCGATAATCGCATTAATAGTACCGATGAAATCATCGCTGAAAAAGGGCTTTTTTACGGGGCAAAATCTGGAGTGAAACACAGCATTCCACTTGCTACAAATTTTAAAATAGCCAAGCATTTTAATTTTTCAGTTGGTGGGAATTATAACGAAGTGTGGACAAATCAAACAATAAAGAAAAACGACTATGACCCGCTTTTAGATGCTATTCCAAAACAAGACACCATAAAAGGATTTGACCGATTTGCACAATACAGCTTTAACGCAGCCGTAAACACAACACTCTATGGCGTGTTTAATTTTAAAAAAGATAAAAAAATACAAAGCATCCGCCATGTAATCAATGCAAGTGCCAGTTACAGTAATAGCCCAAGTTTTGAACAGTATTTTGATGAATACATAATTGATGCCAATGGGAATACAAGAGACTATACACGCTTTGAGGGTGGTCTTTACGGTAGACCTGGAAATCAAAAATCTAGTTCAATTGGATTTACCCTACGCAACACCTTAGAGGCAAAAGTATCCGATAGAGATTCAACCGCAACAGAACCCAAAAAAGTAAAGATCCTAAACAACTTAAACTTTTCTACAAATTATAACATTACGGCAGATTCTCTTCGTTGGAGCCCTGTTAGAATGAGCACCGTTATTCCCATTTTAGACAATAAACTTAATATTAATGTAGGCGCATCTTTTGACCCATATGCTATTGATGAAAAAGGGACACGCATTAACAGGTTTAATATTGAAAATGGCGGTCCTCTTTTTAGGATGACAAGTGCTAATATCAACTGGGGACACACGTTTAAAAGCAAAGGGAATAAAAAATCCACAAACGATAACGACAGTGCTATTCCGGGGCTAGACAACAACAGAGGGATTGATGAACAAGCAGGACGATTTGGTCTTAATAGTGATGAAGACTCAGAAGAAACACCAGAGAAAGAAAAAACAGGACTATATACCACAAACATACCGTGGAGTCTTAACCTAAGACATAGTTTAACTTATTCAAACCGGAGGCAAGAAAGGCAAATAAGCAATAATTCGCTTATGGCATCGGCAAATGTATCCCTTACGCCAAAATGGAAAATTAATGTTTCGTCAGGGTATGATTTCAAAAACAAAGGAGTAACGTTTACAAATTTAGGTATCAATCGTGATTTAGACAGTTGGAACATGAACATTTCGTGGACGCCATTTGGCTATCGTCAATCGTGGTATTTTTTTATTGGTGTTAAATCTGGAATGCTTCGTGATTTAAAATACGACAAACGTAGAGAACCCGACAAAAGACTTTAACATCATAACAATGAAGAAAATAATCAAAACAACAGATGCACCGCTTCCAATTGGGCCCTATAACCAAGCTATTTTAAAAAACGATACGCTTTATGCTAGTGGGCAAATCGCTATTCACCCAAAAACAAACGAACTTATTACGGGTGACATCAAAGCTGAAACCACACAAGTAATGGAAAACTTAGCGGCCGTACTCAATGCCGCTGAAATGGATTTTTCACATGTGGTAAAGTGTAGCATTTTTATTTCTGACATGAATGATTTTGCTGCAATAAACGCTATATATGGTGCATATTTTAATAACGAAACAGCTCCCGCACGTGAAACAGTACAAGTGTCAGTATTGCCAAAAAATGTCAATGTCGAAATTTCGCTTATTGCAGTGCGTTAAAACTATTTTTTGTGGTGTTCCACCAAACCTTCAATAGGTTTTTTAAGAATATGTCCTGCCTTAAGGCCAAGATGTTCCAAGACTTCTTTTAGCTCGTCTTGCAAATAAAAAGCAATAGAGCCTATAAAGTGTATAGGTACTTTTTTTGCGTTTTCAAACTGTAGTATTTGGTTTTGGGCAAACAAATTGAACCCCTTTTTGATGAGTTCTTGGCTGTATGCGTATTCTTTGTTTTCAATAAGAAACCGCGCAAATTTGGCCAAATACGTATTTGGATTTGGCTTTTTATACAGATTCGTTTTGATGGACTCTGATGATAAATCAAACGATTCTTCCAATTTTTTTGTCAATTCAGAAGGGATTTTATTAAAATAATAGTCACGTAGTAATTGCCGTCCGTAATAATTCCCGCTTCCATCATCCATCAAAATATACCCCAGCGACGTAATGCGTTGTTCTACTGCCTCCCCATCAAAATAGCTGCAATTAGAACCTGTACCCAAAATACAAACAATGCTTTCTTTCTCAGCAGTTGTAGTAGCATAAACAGCAGCATAGGTATCTTCCTTCACATCAATTTGAGCGTTGACAAAAATTCCTTGCAATACTACCTTAAGCAAATCACGGGGTGGACATGTACCACATCCAGCCCCGTAAAAATAAATTTGTTGGACTGTATTGCGTTGACGGTATAACTCGTAATTATTAACAATGCGTTCCTCAATAATTTGATCAGAAAGCACTTGTGGATTCAAGCCTTGAGTTTGCGTTTCGAAAGACACCTCATTATTGGCGTCTAACGCAATCCAATCTGTTTTGGTTGAACCGCTATCAACAATAAGTCTCATCTATTGTATTAAAGTTGGTTTACATGCAGTGCAAGGTCAAGAAGTTTATTAGAATACCCCGCTTCGTTATCGTACCAAGTAACGATTTTAAAGAACGAACTATTTAATTCAATACCTGCATTTGCATCAACAATAGAAGTTCGCGCATCGCCAATAAAGTCTTGTGATACGACAAGTTCTTCTGTATACCCTAACACACCCGCCAAAGCGCCTTCTGAGGCTTCTTTAACGGCTTTCATAACACCATCATAGCTTGTTTCAGTTCCAAGTTTAACAGTCAAATCAACAACAGAAACATCTGCAGTAGGTACACGGAATGCCATTCCAGTAATCTTCCCTTCTAATGAAGGAATAACTTTAGTTACTGCTTTTGCTGCTCCGGTCGAGGCTGGAATAATATTAAGCATGGAAGATCGCCCTCCTCTGTAATCTTTTCTTGACGGCCCGTCAACAGTCATTTGCGTGGCCGTAACCGCGTGAACTGTAGTCATAAGCGCTTCTTCAATACCAAATGTATCGTTAAGTACTTTTGCAAGCGGTGCTAAACAGTTTGTTGTACACGAAGCATTGGAGACAATAAGATCGTCTGGCTTTACATCTTTGTGGTTTACCCCCATCACAAACATAGGGGCATCTTTTGAAGGTGCAGAGATTACTACTTTTTTGGCACCGCCCTCAATATGTGATTTTGCCATGTCTAATGTGGTGAAAATCCCAGTACACTCAGCAACAATTGTTGCACCAATAGAATCCCATTTTAGATTTTTTGGATCACGCTCCGCAGTAATCCGAATGGCTTTTCCGTTTACAAGTAATTGACCATCAACCACTTCAACAGTGGCATCTACTGTACCATGAACGGAATCGTATTTTAATAGATATGCTAAATGCTCAACATCGAGCAAATCGTTAATTGCAACGACTTCGATATCATCTCTTTTTAATGATGCACGAAAGACCATACGTCCGATGCGACCAAATCCGTTAATTCCAATTTTAAGGGTTGCCATAGTTTATAAAATTTATAGTTTAAAGTCTCATTATTTCAGATACGCGAACAAGCTCGGTATCAATTTTCGATTCTCCTTTAATCGCTTTTTCTAAAGGAGTAAATATCATTTTTCCATCTGCTATTCCGACCATATTTCCAGCAACGCCATCGCGGAGTCCTTCAACCGCTTTCAGTCCCATGCGGCTTGCTAAAACGCGATCAAAACAAGAGGGTGCACCACCACGTTGCATATGTCCAAGAACCGAAACTCTAACCTCATAATCGGGAAGATTTTCTTCAATGTGTTTCGCAAGTTCAAATACGTTTTTCCCAATTTTGTCACCTTCTGCTACCATGACAATACTAGATAATTTACCAGATTTTTTAGAGCGCTTTAAAGACTCCAATAAGCGTTCTAATCCCATATCTTCTTCTGGGATTAAAATTTCTTCTGCGCCTGCTCCTATACCAGTGTTTAAGGCAATATGGCCTGCATCACGACCCATAACTTCTACAAAAAACAAACGGTTATGAGATATAGCAGTATCCCTAATTTTATCCACTGCTTCAACAACAGTATTTAAAGCTGTGTCGTAGCCAATAGTGTGTGAAGTACCGTAAATATCGTTATCGATAGTTCCAGGAATACCAATGACAGGAATGTGGAATTCTTCTTGAAAAATTAGACCGCCCGTAAAACTGCCATCACCACCAATAACGATAAGTGCATCAATACCATTTTTTTGAAGGTTTGCAAAAGCTTTTTTACGGCCTTCTACAGTTCTGAATTCATTGGAGCGAGCAGATTTAAGAATTGTTCCTCCCTTGTTAATGATATTATTTACTGCCCGTGGACCGAGTTGTTTGATATCGCCCTCTATCATGCCCTGGTAACCGCGTTTAACTCCAAAACAAGTAATCTTATAAAAAGCACACGAACGTACTACAGAACGAAGCGCAGCATTCATTCCTGGCGCATCGCCACCGGATGTCAAAACAGCAATTTTTTGAATTTTTTGAGATGAGGTGTATTCAGACATTAGAAAAAATCGAGTAGCAAAATTATGAAATTTACTTTGACTTTAAGCTACCTTTTATTGATGAGATTTATTTTTTTTAAATACTTTTTGAACAAGCTGTTCAAATGAATCAAAGCGTACTTGATAATTTAGTCCTATACCTTGTGTATAACCCAATTCATCACCAAAATATTGAAATTCGTTTTCTTTATTAAACACACGTGCGCGCAGGGTTCCCTGTTTATTTAGTAAAAACTCTACAGTAACATCTCCAATAATGGTTGTTTCTTCTTCACTACCAACCGGAACACCTACTTTCCCATCTATAATCACACGTTCATTAATATTGGTGGAAAGGCTAACTCCCAGTCTATCGCGATTTTGTATTGATGCCGCGGCATTACGGTCCCCTTGTAAATAATCCAAACTAAAATTCAGCTTGTCATTTTCGCTGGTAAAAATGTTGTCAAAAACTCCCGATGCCTTTTGAAAAAGGTTATTTGTAAGAGTTTGACTTGAAATGGCAGCCAATGAGACTTGGTTGATAAACGACCCTTGCGACAACAATGAAATCGCTTGAAGTTGGCTTCGCTCTTGGTCGCTAAGCCTGTAATTGAGTTCGTTTTTCATTACACCAGATGCATTTGGAAAGTCAATTTCAAAAGTTGGTGTTTCGGGTTTTAACAAGTTACCAAACAAGTTGATAGTGACTTCTGTCGGGATTTTTTGGCTTATGTTATCGCCTTCCAATAAAATGGCAGGATTTGCCCCACCTGGAACATTATATACGGCTTGCATATTAATCTGTGCACCATAGGGGTCACCTTCCCATACAATTGTTCCACCGGGTCGTAAGCGAAACGTTTTATCTATAAGGCCAAGGTTTTTGAAATTGTATATTCCTTCAAAGGCGATAAAATCTCCCCACATTGCAAAAGAACCTGCTGTGTCAATTTCCAACAACAAGTTTCCCGCACCAACCCCGCGTAAAAAGCTTTTGGTTTCTGGGTCAACTACAATTTCAACTTCTGCATCAGTGGTTACATCGAGGTCAAAGTTCATTTGTACACCTTTTACTTGACTGCGAGCACTATCTTGAGGAGTGTCTTGCGTGTCTTTTTTAACAAAACTGACAAACGAAACATCGCCAATTGCAATGTCGTATTGTATGGGAATAAACAAACTCGTGCCTTTAGCAGTTTCCCCTGTAACATCGATTTCCATATTAGAAAACGGGCCATGCAAGTGTGCATCACCTGTAAAAAATGCATTGCCGTAATACAATGCGTTTTCGGAAAAGCCAGTATTTAATACCGCTAGATTTTCGGCACTTATTCGCATGTCTAATCCCCAATTCGAAAAAGAATTATGCGTTAATACTCCATAAAGGATTCCATTGTGTTTTGCTGTGTCTTCAAATGGCGTAGCTTTAATAGAAATTTTTCCGTTATCAAAAACAAAAGGAACGTTGGTTTTAAAGCTATAATGCGTGTTTAAATATGGAATCCCCAAGCGAAAATCATCTACATTTAAAACACCCGAAGAAGAAATATTACCATCATCAGAATATAAACGTAAATTTCCGGTTGCACTTCCATCGAAAGGTGCAAAAACACCAGAAGTGAGCCCAGCGATTGCAGCTAAATTATACTCAGAAAAGGTGGCATCTATATTCCATACGGTAGTGTTGTTTTTCATTCCAATATTT
Source organism: Flavobacteriaceae bacterium (assembly GCA_965661025.1). Taxonomy (GTDB): domain Bacteria; phylum Bacteroidota; class Bacteroidia; order Flavobacteriales; family Flavobacteriaceae; genus UBA7446. The sequence continues at coordinate 13,837 of CBFICG010000003.1, forward strand.
CCCGAAGCAGAAATTACATCAATACCATTTTCCTCAACACGAAAGGCAAGATCGTAAACCTGACTGTTCGATTGTGAACTGAGGGTAAGAAAGGCATCGCCAAGCGAAACATCATTAAGCTTTAAATCTGAAAACTGTAAACTTGAATTACCACCAAAGCCCTTTGGGGTCTGTTTGATGTTTAAAAATCCATCTGCCGCACCCTCCCATTTGTCTTTATCAAAAGATAATATATCATTTAACGAAACCTTTTGTAGGTCTAATCCAAGTGAAAACGAATCCTCGCCTTTTTGGGTTGCGGCTATTGATATGATAGAAGTATTACTGCTTAATACAAGTTTAGATAATGAAAAATCCGTAGTGCTTTTTGCCGTTAGCAAGGGGACGGTGTCTGATGCATCAAGTTTCCAAAGCCTGTCGTTGAAATAAAATGCAGCCTGTTGAACACCCAGTACAGCCTCAGCATTTTTATTTATGGTAAAAAATGTATTAAGCTGATTTAATTTATCAGGAGAGGCTTCAGAAGCAAACTCTGCCCTTCCGTAAAGCTTGTCATTAATTTGTGAGTTAATCCAATTCAAATGAAGCAATTTACCACGAGGATTTTCCAATTTATCAACATAAATAAAGGAGTGGTACAATGGATTATTAGTATCAATTTTAATTTCCAACTTATCCAATTTGGTGGCATTAACTTCAAGTTTTGGGGCGCGAATATCGAGTTGAAAAAGTTCTTCATTTGGGTCTATTTTACCCTGAATAAAAGTATTGTCATCTAACACGACCCCTTCGCCGAAAAGTGCCGAAGCGATTTTACCTCTTAGGTTAAAATTAAAATCAACATATTGGTTTGGTGTAACTACCTCTGGAACATAATTTTTAAACTGACTCCCCAATGCATTTTGTACCAACTTTGGTAGCTCTGTGGGTTTAAATTCACCTATCATCAGCCCTGTAGCTACATCATCAGAGGTTAAATTGATTACACGGATATTGTTGGTGAGACGTGATTGTGCAGCAACAGAAGAAAAAGAATAGGTCTTATTTCGTGTTTGAAGCTGTCCTTGCTCTATATACATGTCACCAATCATTTCGTCCAATGTATTGCCTTGCAAAGCCAAATCTACAGAACCCGAAAAAACACCTTCCATGGCCTTTGGAATCCAGCCCAAAGCCGCAAAATCGGCTTTTCTGATATTTGTAGCAAAAGAGAAATTTCGCACGTCAGAGGCAAAGTCAATATCTCCCTCCAAGTCCAAATCGAGTGAAGAATCAGAGACATAAAGTTTTCCGCCAAAACGCTCAGGGCTCAAATCCCCCTCCAACACCACTTTGTCATAGATGTAATCTCTGTAAGATAAATGCGTAAGTGTTCCATCAGCTGCTGCGTTGAGTTGCGCCATATTTAATCCTTTTCCAGTAAGTGAAATATCAAATCCAGCGGTACGTAATGTTGGAACCGCCAAGAGCGCTCCAATATCAAAAAGCGTAGCATTTAATTTAATTGTATAAGAAGGTGATTGCGATAACGTTTGGTAATTAACGTCTGCTTCTAGCGCGCCAAGTTTGGTGTCCAATATTGTTTTTAACCACAAGGTATTGTTCGAATATGTAGCATCTCCCTTTGAAAAAATAGTACCCATTGAAGCGATAGCATCTTTATTTTTCACAGCTAATTTGGGCCCCATAAATACACTGATTTGACCAGAGCTTAGTTCCCAATTTGTAGTGATTTTCCGGTTTTTTACATCAAGAATGTTGTCACTTCTTAGCGAAAATTCCAAGCGGCTCTTATCTTTTAAAACAATGCCATTATCAACTTTAAAATCTTGTAAGGTTCCTAGTAGATTTCCACTAAAATCGATATTTCCCAATGTCCAGTTTGGGAAAATATATTTTAAATCAGTTTCCCCAAGCGACGCTTTTTTGATACGCACACCCATGTTAACCGCTTCTGTAAATCGGTTTAGTCCCTTTTTTGGATATTGTAATTCTATATCTGTTTTTATAGCACTTGAGGTAGTTTGGATAGTTGCATTGGTAAGTTTCATTTGATTTGGTGACATCATATAGCTTCCCGATAGGGATGTAAGCTGCATGTTTTTCCAGTTTGTTTTTGCGTCTAATTGATTTATTTTAGACTCAATAGCATCACCAACCACACTAAAATCTTTAATATCGGCATTGATTTCTGAGAAGCGTATAGGTGTAATATTTGGATTATTTTCGTTCTGTATTTGCAATTCTGATTTGGTCAATTGAATAGAAGAAACATACAAAGAAGCACTTGTGTTTTTTGGCGCATCAGAACCAAATCGATCAAAGAAGAATTTCATATTGGATGTGTCATCGCCGCGATAGGTTTTGATATTACAGGATACGTCGCGAAGGAAAACAGATCCTAAGTTTTTGTCTCCTTGGAGGACTGCTCTTAATCTAAATGCACTCATCCGTGCATAGCCAACAAAAATAAGCGTGTCCTTTTTGTGGTCAATTGCTAAAACATTTTCAAGCGTTGCAAATCCGAAAGGGGAAATATAAATATTGTCAACATTGAGTTGTGTTCCAAAACGATCAAATAAACTTTTGGTAAGTCGTTGACCTAAAAAAGTTTGGGTAACTGGCAAGAGTAATGATACCGAGAAGAGCACAAAAACTGAAACCACAATACCAAGTACTCGTAAAATTTTTCGAGTTGATTTAGGTTTTTGCTTCAATGTCTTAATTTTGTACTGTTAACTAATTCTGTGGCAACAATTATTCTTGGAATTGAAACCTCGTGCGATGACACTGCTGCTGCCGTGCTTATTGATGGCAAACTACATGCCAATATTGTTTCACAGCAATTAGAACATGAAACACATGGCGGTGTGATTCCTGAACTGGCATCACGCGCTCATGTTGAGCGTATAGTTCCTGTTGTGAAAGCAGCCTTGTCCAAAGCAAATATCGATAAAAAAGACCTAACAGCGATTGCGTATACACAAGGTCCTGGTCTATTGGGCTCATTATTGGTCGGAAATGCATTTGCAAAATCATTAGCCTTGGCGCTGAACATTCCGCTTATTGCTGTACACCATATGCAGGCACATCTGTTGGTGCATTTTATTAACGACGATTTCCCTACACCAAATTTTCCATTTTTGGGTCTTACCGTTTCAGGCGGGCACACCCAACTTGTTAGGGTTAACGGGCCTGCATCATTTACTGTTTTGGGCGAAACCAAAGACGACGCTGCGGGCGAAGCCTTTGATAAAACGGGCAAAATGCTAGGTCTTACATATCCCGCGGGTCCAATAATGGACAAATATGCCCAAAAAGGAACCGCAAAGTTTAGCTTTGGTAAGCCGTCTGTTGACGGATTAGATTTTAGTTTTAGTGGCCTTAAAACAAGTGTACTGTATTTTTTACGTGAACAACAAGATAAAAATCCGGCGTTTATCGAAAATAATCTGTATGATTTGTGTGCTTCAATTCAAAAAGCCATTGTTGATATTCTTGTAGAAAAAGTGAAACGCGCCATTGCAGACACAGGACTCTCGCAATTGGTTTTGGGCGGTGGTGTATCAGCAAATAGCGGACTTAGAGAAGCACTTAAGCGCACCCGTTCAAATGTGTTTTTGCCACCACTACCCTACACTACAGACAATGCTGCAATGATTGCCATGGCAGGATTTTTAAAGTACAAGGAAAATAAAACAGATTCGCTTCATAGCGAGCCAAAAGCGCGAATGCCATTCTAATGCAACAATTTTTTACCCCTGATATTTCGCTAAATGATGCTCAGTATGTCTTTGACGAGCAAGAAAGCAAACACATTGTGCGTGTACTTCGAAAGACTTCTGGTGAACAGATTCGCCTAACCAACGGTAAAGGTGATTTATTGTGGGGCGTACTTGAAGTATTAGGCCCTAAGAAATGCATGGTAACAGTATCTGAATGCAAACACCTACCCCCTCCCAAAATAGCAGTCCATATGGCAGTTGCACCAACAAAAAACATAGATAGGTTTGAGTGGTTTTTAGAAAAAGCAACAGAACTTGGGGTGCATAGAATTACACCTATTTTATGTAGCAGAAGTGAACGAAAACAACTCAAGCTAGCGCGTTGTCATAAAATCATTGCTGCCGCAGTAAAACAGTCGCTACGCGTTTATGCCCCTATTTTAGACCCATTAACCACTCTTAAGGATTTGCACACAACGGCACCAGTTTCATTTATGGGGCATTGTGAAAATTCAAAAAAATCACCGCTCAAAGAAGTTATTTTAAACCAACCAAATTGTTGCATCCTTATTGGCCCAGAGGGTGATTTTACCGCGCAAGAAATCACATGGGCAACCAACAGCAACATGCATCCTGTTGCTTTGGGGAATACACGATTACGTACGGAAACTGCAGCACTAGTAGCCCTTCACACGGCTATACTATATAACGCTTAACAAAATAATGTATCTTTAAAATATGAATGCAAATTCTCTTACACGCGGAATAGTACAGGCTTTTCTTATCATTGTTGGCATTATTGCTCTTTTTAAACTCCTTTTGCTGGCAAAGTCGTTACTGGGGTATGTTTTTTTAGCCATTGTAGTTTCACTCATTGGAGAGCCAGCAAAAAGATTTTTAATGCGGCGATTGAAGTTCAAAAATAACGTAGCAACTGTATTCACTTTGGTGTTACTGCTGATGCTTTTGTTTGGATTGGGATCATTGATTGTTCCGGTAATTGCTACACAAGCACAAAATTTATCTCTTTTACAAATCGACCAATGGGAAACGGACTTTCTTGTGCTTGTTTCTGATTTGGATAGTTATTTTAGTAAATACGATATAAACCTTACTGATCGAATCACTTCCCTTTTTTCAAAAATTGACTTTGCTTTTCTTCCTAATTTTATCAATGGATTTTTAGGTTTTTTGGGCGGATTTACCATTGCATTGTTTTCGGTTTTATTTATCAGTTTTTTTCTACTCAAAGACAGTTCGCTATTGCTCAGAAGCCTACTTCTTGTATTTGCTGCTGACCAAAAAGAACGCATAGAACGTTCCTTTACGCGAATTGTCACACTTTTGTCGCGTTATTTTAGTGGAATCCTTTTACAGATTACAATTTTATTTCTTTTTTACGCTGGGATACTGCTTTTATTCGGTATTCCAAACGCATTGACTATAGCCCTTATTTGTGCGCTATTTAACATCATCCCCTACATTGGTCCATTAGTTGGCGGCTTGTTTATGATTGTACTCACCATGACAAGTCATCTCGGGGCTGATGTGGCAACCGTAATTGTTCCCAAAACAATTTATGTGCTTATAGGATTTATCGCAGGTCAAATGGTTGATAATTTCTTTTCGCAGCCCTTTATTTTTTCCAATAGCGTTAGGTCGCATCCATTGGAAATTTTCTTGGTTATAATTTTGGCTGGCTTACTAGCAGGGCCTTTGGGTATGCTATTGGCAGTGCCCATATACACTGTAATAAAAGTTGTGCTAAGTGAATTTTTAAGTAATAACCGACTTGTTCATGCCTTAACAAAAAACATGTAATATGATTTATGTAACTACAGAAACCATCGCTGGTGCAACCATAAAAGAATCCTTAGGACTTGCGCGCGGCAGTACCGTTCGTTCACGCAATATTGGGCGTGATATTTTTGCATCCCTTAAAAATATTGTGGGCGGTGAAATTGAAGAATACACTAAACTTCAAGCCGATGCCAGAGAACAAGCTCTTCAGCGTATGCTTGCCGATGCGAAGCGTATGAACGCCGATGCTGTTGTTTGTGTCCGATTTACTACATCGGTGGTTACACAAGGGGCTTCAGAAATATTAGCTTTTGGCACTGCAGTAAAATTAAATTAGGATGGCGGTATTCATTTGGATTGCAGTGGGTATTGGTGTAATAGTTGCCATTATCAACAGATTTCGCCAAAGGCAAAGCGAAGATTTTGACCAACGCGATAATTAGTTGGCGGATTGCATTTGAAAACGTATTTTTGCCCTCGCTTTAGCGCGCAAAAGGAGAGGTGCCAGAGTGGTAATGGAGCAGATTGCTAATCTGTCAACGCGTAAGTGTTGCCTGGGTTCGAATCCCAGTCTCTCCGCTTTTTTTGGTCGCGTAGCTCAGCTGGATAGAGCATCTGCCTTCTAAGCAGACGGTCATAGGTTCGAATCCTATCGCGATCACAAATAAATTACACAACAAAAAATAACGCCAAGCTTGCTTGAGCGTTTTTTTGTTTCTGGTAAGTATCCTTTAAAAAAATCATCACAAATCAGTCAAGAAATAGATTGTTGTTTATTTTATCTAATGAAAAAACCTCACAAAATTGTGAGGTTTTATGTTTAGCTATATGACAAGTGACAATGGCTATTCTTTAATAAATTTCTGTGTTAAAGAACCACTCTCTGTATGTATTTGCACAAAATAAATAGCCTTATCTAAAGATGATACATCTCATATATGACGTTAATTAATAATAAAACAAATGTGTTAAATCCAAAAATTAAATTCATTCAATAAATTAACATAATAGCATAGAAAAATAACAAGAGATCTAAAAAATTATTACCGTATCCAAATCCAGAAAAAGGATGTAGAATTAAAACCAATATGACGCAATAATATAATACTGGCTTTATTGTTTCTGTTAATCGGGGAGCAGAACTTTTTAACCCGCTTCCATCTTACTAATAAGTTGTATGGCAGGCACGGAATATCAATATCAATAGATTTTGTTTTCTATTATTAAGAATTAAAAAACATTTGGAGACATCTTCTTAGAAGCTTTTCTATCGTATGAATAACTTTAATTTTTACGATAAAAAGAGAAAAACTTTCAGCTACGTTTATTTGGGATAAGACACCCGTAAGTGATAGCTACTTATGAGTTTTTCTGTAAGTACGTTTTTTACGGTTTCAATTTCACGAAGTGTGATATTCGCCTCCAAAAATTGCTTTTCCTCCATAAGGCGATGTACGATTTTATCTACAAAAGCCAATATCTTTTCTGCTGTGGGTTCCTTTAGGCTTTTTGATGCGGCTTCTACCCCATCAGCTATCATCACAATAGCTGTTTCTTTAGAAAAAGGTTTTGGTCCAGGATATTGAAACTGCGCGATATCAATACTTGCGTCGTTTTGTTGTGCTTGTTGCAAAAAGTATAACACAGTTGTGGTACCGTGGTGCGTTCTGATAAAATCAATGACACGATCTGGTAATTTTGCCTTTCGAGCACTTGTAATACCGTTTAATACGTGATCTATAATGATTTTTGCACTCACTTCAGGTTCAAGATCGTCATGAGGACTATACGAAGACTGGTTTTCGCTAAAAAACACTGGATTCTTCATTTTTCCTATGTCGTGATACAATGCACCAACTCTAGTTAACAATGCGTTTGCACCAATGGCATTGGCTGCAGCTTCGGCAATATTTGCTACTTGTAAGGAATGTTGAAACGTTCCTGGTGCTTTGTCTGCAAGTTCTCGTAACAATTTGCTGTTTGTGTCTGTCAATTCAAGTAAAGATGCGTCTGACACCAATCCAAACACTTTTTCGAAGATGTAAATTAGTGGTTGTACGAATAAAATTGCCAAACCATTAACAACAAAAAGTAATAGCACATCATAGGATAATTGCAATAAATTCCCATCGTGGATAAGCGTGAAAGCAACATAGGAGAAAGCGTACAGTCCAACAATGAGTCCAACCGAAATAAAAAGTTTGGCTCTACGATATAAATCATTAACAGTAAGTGAAGCCAAAATACCTGCCATGATTTGTAAATAGATAAACTCAAAACTATTGGGCACCAAAAAAGCGATTAAAAACAAGGCTATTAAGAGCGTAAAAAGTGCCACACGAGTGTCAAAAAATGTGCGCATCAAAAGGGGAAGCATACATATTGGAACAGCGTAAATATATTGAGTGTTAACATCAACAACTACTTTAGTAAGTAGCACCATTAATAACACGTTTACACACAAAAAAGTAAGGCGTTTGTTGTTTTCGAATACTCTTGGACGAGTTCGCCACAAAAACACAAACAATAATAGCACAGGAATAAACACCAAAAGTGTATACCCCAAAATGATCCACGTAGTATTTGACTGTGTCCATGTTTGTGATTCAAACTCTTGTTGAAGTGATTTCAATCTTTGTAGTTTTTCTCCTTCAACTACTTCTCCTTTGGCAATGATGCGCGTTCCTTTAGTAATTAACCCCCGAACAGTAACAACTTCTGTCGTTGCCGCTACTTTGAACTGACGTGTTAGATCTTGATCAAAAGAAATGTTTGGAACTACCAGTGATAGCAAATACTCCAACGTGACATCTGAAAGCACATCTGTTTCAAAAACCTCTAATTGACTAAGCAATACTTCTTTGGCTTGTTTTTCAGTGTTCAAATCCGATATTTTAACCGTCGATTGAAGTGTACCGCGTACAAGAGCAATGTAT
>CBFICG010000003.1:22307-41947 GCA_965661025.1 Flavobacteriaceae bacterium
ACAGTTTGATCCTCAGCAATAATGCCATGTCTAAACATTTCTTCTAATATGGTGCGCCAGTTAACCAAAATAGCGTTTAGATTTGACGAAGTAGGAAGGTTAGCTACATACGCATCAAAAGCATCTAAGGCTGTAATGGCTCTATTTTCTTGAAATGAAAAATAACGCGGGACATTTGCTTCCAATGTTTGACGCTCAAGCTGTAGTTCTTCTTCCGATTTTTGAATTGGAAAATCGTAAGGTGCTAAGAGCGTTTCATACTGCCATGGCTTCCCTTCTTGAATTTCATACTGGAAACTAGCTCCCCTAGGCAATAGGTATACCACTAAAGCTGTTGTGATCAAGCACAAGAAGATTCTAAAAAAGGCAGCTTGATAGCGATATAAAAGTGACATAAAAAAGATTTAAACAAAAATACCACTTTTCAACACATCGATTGAGTGATGCACTTTTTCGCTTATTTTTGAGTCATGACTTACGGAATTTGTGCGCTGAACATACTCCCACTGCGAGAGGCAGCACAGCACAATGCGCCACTTGTAAGCGAAGTGTTATACGGTACTATTTTTAAAATACTTACACCTCAAAAACATTGGAGTAAAGTTCGTCTTGAAGACAAAACAGAAGGTTGGATAAATAACACCCAAATTCAAGAAATATCAGCCATAGATTTTGAAAGCCTATCCAAGAAAACATCAAGAATATCTTCTGATCTATTCGAGTTTATTTACAAAGACCATCAGATATTATTTCCCATACCCATTGGTAGTTTGATTCAGCGTGCAGCATTTTTAGGACATCGTTTCGATGGAAAAACTGTAGGAGAAAAAATTCAAAAAGAAAACCTAAGGAGTATGGCGTTTATGTTTATGAATACTCCCTTTTGCAAAGGTGGGAAGTCCCCTTTTGGCATTGATGCAGATGGTTTTGTGCAAATCGTATATGCGCTTTGTGGTATTGCACTACCTAGAACAGCCAAATCACAAGCAAATAAAGGAACTGTTTTGAGCTTTATTGAAGAATCTGATTCTGGAGATTTAGCTTTTTTTGATGATAGTGAGGGAGAAATCATTCACGTAGGAATTATTTTAGAGAACAACCACATCATTCATGCCCACGGACATGTGCGTGTTGACAGGTTAGACCAAACAGGGATTTTTAATCCCGAGCTACGAAAACATACCCACAAACTGCGCCTAATCAAATCTATCGTATAAAAAACCCCGCAAAAGCGGGGTGTTTATTTTTTGTTGTAATAGACTTTATAAGGCCTCTAACATGTCACGGTATTTTTTAAAGTTGGCAGTATCGCCAATTGTACCAAAAATATTTTTTAGCGTTGTTAAGGCTTCTCTATTTTTTGGGTTTATACTAACTAATTTCTCTAGATAGGGAGCAGCCTCTAAAAACAGGCCTTCACGTTTTGATTTTAATTGATCATACTTTCGGTTATCCGCAGCAGAAGTCCCCAAGGCATTCATTTGATTAACAATATCAGCTTCACCCTCTAATACCAAAGATGCCAAATTAAGATAAGTTGCCTCGTATGATGGGTCCAATTCAATCGCCTTTTTGTAATACCCAATAGCGGCATCTCGTTTTCCGTCATTTCCATTAACAACGCCAAGATTATAGTATAAAATAGCGTTGTTTGGGTCTTGTTCAATAGCTTCCTGCATCAAGGCACCAAAGCGTTCCTCATCGCCAAGTTTGATGTACAAATCTGCTTCTGTTAAAATCAAGCCAACATCTTTGGGAGATAATTTTCTAGCCTCTTTAATAGCGGACATAGCAGCGTTATTATCGCCCTTACTGACATAAATTAAGGCGATATTTTTTACAATTTCAGGTAGCCTTGAATCAGATAGACCTTCACGGAAATTGGTGAACTCTTTCGATCTCTTATAAATATTGTAGGTGTTTTCGTCTACCTCAGATTCCACCCCTGTAGAAACTTCAGTAGCATAATATTTGGTTGTTATTCCAGTATAATTTTTTTCCTTTAAGGTAGTATAATAAGAAAGAGCATTTTCATAATCCCCTGAATTAACTGCACTAGAAGCAGCGTAGTACAAGTAGTCTAAATTTTCGTCATCCAATGTGTATGCCAAATAGAGTAACTTCCCTGCAGCTTTGTAATTTTGGCTCGTGTTGAAGTTTACAGCCTCATTAACAACATCGGCTATAAGGCGAGCTGCATTATTATTTATAAGTTGGGTAAACTTACTCTGACCGTCGGTCTTTTCAATAGATTTAGCTTTGTCAAAATTATCAAGAGCTTTGAAAAATTCTTTTTTTACTTGTTGAGAAACTCCTAGCAAATAATGATAGTGAGCTGCATACTTGGGTTCGGCAGAACTTAGCATATCTCCATTTTCATTTAGCATGGACAGCGCAGCATCAAATGACGCTGCATCTACAAGTTTCTGGGCAGCCTTAAGCTCTTTTTTTTGGGCTAACGCAGAAAAAGATACTGCGATAACAAGAATGAGTGAATAGTACGTTTTCATAAAATGGGAATTAATTATTCGTTGTCTTCTACTGTTACATCTAAATCAGAAACGTCTTGAATTTCTTCATCATCATTCATCACTTTGGCTACCGCAGCAATAGTGTCGTCTTCTTTTAGGTTAATAAGACGAACACCTTGCGTAGCTCGGCCCATTACACGTAGTGATTCAACACCAAGTCTGATAGCAATACCCGATCGGTTGATGATCATTAAATCATCTGCATCTGATACATTTTTAATGGCCACTAAATTACCTGTTTTTTCTGTTAGTGCAAGGGTTTTTACCCCTTTACCACCACGGTTTGTAATGCGGTAATCCTCAATCTTGGATCGTTTCCCGTAGCCGTGTTCAGATACTACCAAAATATCAGAATCCAAATCGTTCACAGCAACCATTCCAACCACTTCATCCTGAGCGTCTTGCAATGTTATTCCGCGAACCCCAGAAGCATTTCTTCCCATGGGGCGTGTTTTACTTTCTTCAAAACGTATCGCTTTACCAGACTTTACTGCCAAAACGACTTGCGATACACCTGTAGTCAATTTTGCCTCCAATAGCTCGTCGCCTTCGCGGACTGTTATCGCATTAATACCATTAGTCCTTGGACGCGAATATTGCTCAAGTGAAGTTTTTTTAACTTGTCCCTTTTTGGTTGCCATAACCACAAAACGACTGTTGATATATTCCTCGTCTTTTAAATCTTGTGTACAAATAAATGCTTTTACCTTATCATCTTGCTCAATATTGATAAGGTTTTGGATTGCACGTCCTTTTGATATTTTACTTCCTTCAGGAATTTCAAATACCCGCAGCCAAAAACATTTTCCTTTTTGGGTAAAGAAAAGCATATATTGGTGATTGGTCCCAACAAACAAATGCTCAAGGAAGTCTTCGCTTCTAGTGGTTGATGCTTTTTGTCCAACACCACCACGATTTTGTGTACGGTATTCTGCAAGAGGTGTACGCTTGATATAGCCTGCGTGAGAGATCGTAATCACCACTTTTTCATCAGGAATCATGTCCTCAACACGGAAATTTCCACCTGCATACTCTATGGCAGAACGTCGCGCATCGCCATATTTTTCTTTTACTTCAAGCAGCTCGTCTTTAATAATACTCATCCGACGATCCTTCTTTTCAAGAATATCTTTTAAATCCGTAATGGTCTTCATGAGTTCATCGTATTCAGTGCGCAATTTATCTTGCTCCAAACCTGTTAATTGGCGTAACCGCATTTCCACAATAGCCTTTGCCTGAATTTCAGAAAGATCAAATGTGTCAACGAGTTTTTGCCGCGCTTCATCGGCATTGGCTGAGGCTTTAATCAAAGCAATAACTTCATCTATATTGTCTGATGCAATTATTAATCCCTGCAAAATATGGGCACGTTCTTCTGCTTTTTTAAGCAAATACTCCGTCCTCCTAACCACAACTTCGTGGCGGTGCTCCACGAAATGATGAATCATGTCTTTTAAATTCAGCATTTGAGGACGCCCTTTTACTAACGCGATGTTATTTACACTAAAAGATGATTGCAGTGCCGTATACTTATACAGCATATTTAGTACGATATTTGGAATAGCATCTCGTTTAAGGATGTAAACGATTCGCATTCCTTTTCGGTCAGATTCGTCACGGATATTTGAAATGCCTTCAATTTTTTTATCGTTAACCATCTCAGCGGTCTTTTTAATCATTTCCGCCTTGTTAACTTGATAAGGAATTTCAGTTACAATGATACATTCTCTGCCATTGACTTCTTCAATTTCTGCTTTTCCACGCACCAGTACTCGTCCACGACCAGTATGAAATGCTTCTTTCACCCCGTCATATCCATAAATCACACCACCTGTGGGAAAGTCTGGTGCCTTAATGTATTCCATTAAGCCATCAATATCAATTTCCGAATTATCAATATAAGCAACTGTACCATCAACTACTTCAGAAAGATTGTGTGGTGGCATATTGGTGGCCATACCCACAGCAATTCCAGAGGCACCATTTATCAAAAGATTTGGCACACGTGTAGGTAAAACCGTGGGCTCTTTTAGGGTGTCATCAAAATTTAACTGATGATCCACCGTGTCTTTTTCAATATCTGCCATCATATCTTCAGATATTTTTTGAAGACGCGCCTCAGTATAACGCATGGCCGCAGGACTATCCCCATCTACAGAACCAAAGTTTCCTTGTCCATCTACCATCATGTAGCGCAAACTCCACGACTGCGCCATACGCACCATGGTATCGTAAACCGACGTATCGCCATGTGGGTGGTATTTTCCCAAAACTTCACCAACAATACGGGCAGATTTTTTGTAAGAGGAGTTGGCTTTTACACCCAATTCATGCATTCCAAACAAAACACGGCGGTGCACAGGCTTAAGTCCGTCTCTGACATCTGGCAGTGCACGTGACACAATGACCGACATGGAATAGTCGATGTATGCCGACTTCATTTCATCTTCAATGTTGATCGGAATCAACTTATCTTCTGTAGACATTCAATGTAAATTTAATGTTATGACAGTATTGCTAAAATAAGCATTCAACGAATGAATTATTACACTAAACAAGCCCTTTTTCTTATGACTTATTAACATTTTAATTGCATTCGCTTATTGAAAATTTTTGTTCAGTTTTATTTGTATTTCAATGATTTTTTTTGTCTATTCGTTATGTGCCTTTGCACGTTTGGTTCAATTTTTGACCAACAAAAAAGAAAAAAATTATGGACGATAATTTCTCACCCCGCGTTAAAGACGTCATTACGTACAGCAAAGAAGAAGCATTGCGCCTTGGACATGACTTTATTGGAACCGAGCATCTCATGCTTGGTTTGCTACGTGACGGAAACGGAAAAGCCATCTCCATTCTCAGAAATCTAGAAATTGATTTAGATTACCTACGCCGTAAAATTGAAATCCTATCTCCTGCTAATCCAACGAATGCGCCAGAACTGCAACAAAAAACAAATTTGCACCTCACCCGACAAGCTGAACGGGCCTTAAAAACGACGTTTTTAGAAGCAAAATTGTTTCAAAGTAGTTCGATTAATACTGCGCATTTATTGTTGTGCATTCTCAGAAACGAAAACGATCCAACCACAAAGGTGTTGCACAAACTTCAAATAGATTATGAGACCGTTAAGGATCAATTCAAGTACATGTCAGTAGATTCTGATGATGATTACATTGATATGCCTACAGCTGATGCCTTTCCAGACGACCCTGCTGATGAAGAAAGCAAAGGTCAATCTTCATCGTATTCTACTTCATCTGATGAAAAAAAATCGAAGAAATCAAGTACCCCTGTGTTGGATAATTTTGGCAGAGACCTTACAAAAATTGCCCTTGAAGGCAATATGGATCCTGTGATTGGGCGCGAAAAAGAAATTGAGCGTGTCTCCCAAATCCTTAGCCGAAGAAAAAAGAACAATCCCCTACTTATTGGTGAACCAGGCGTTGGTAAATCTGCCATCGCAGAAGGATTGGCACTTCGCATTATCGAAAAGAAAGTTTCTCGAGTGTTATACAACAAACGCGTGGTAACTTTAGATTTAGCATCACTTGTGGCGGGAACAAAATACCGCGGCCAATTTGAAGAACGTATGAAAGCCGTAATGAACGAGCTTGAGAAAAACAGCAACATTATTCTGTTTATTGACGAAATTCACACTATTGTAGGTGCAGGAGGTGCCACAGGCAGTCTAGATGCTTCAAATATGTTTAAACCCGCATTAGCACGCGGTGAAATACAATGCATAGGTGCTACTACGCTAGACGAATACCGTCAAAATATTGAAAAAGATGGAGCACTTGAACGACGTTTCCAAAAAGTGGTTGTTGAACCAACCACGGTTGATCAAACCATCGAAATCCTTCAAAACATAAAGGATAAATACGAGGCGCATCACAATGTTAATTATACCGATGCCGCTATTGAGGCATGTGTACGCTTATCAGATAGATATATTACGGATCGTTTTTTACCAGATAAGGCCATTGACGCACTAGACGAAGCTGGCTCTAGGGTACACATTACCAACATGGAAGTACCTGAGAAAATTGTTGCTATTGAAGCAGAATTAGAGCGGGTTCGTGAGCAAAAAAACACGGTCGTAAAACGTCAGAAATACGAAGAAGCTGCAAAGCTACGTGATGATGAAAAAAAATTAGAAAAAGAGCTTTTGCTGGCACAGGAAGATTGGCAAGAGGAGCAACGCCAAAATAGGGAAACGGTTACTGACAATCATATTGCGGATGTGGTTTCTATGATAACTGGAATTCCCGTGCAGCGTGTTGGTGATGGAGAAAGTGAGCGATTGGCAAAACTTAACGAGCTCATTCAAGGAAAGGTTATTGGTCAAGAAAGTGCTGTAGAAAAGGTAGCGAAAGCCATTCAACGTAACCGCGCTGGACTCAAAAATCCAAACAAGCCCATTGGTTCATTTATTTTTTTAGGACAAACTGGAGTTGGAAAAACACAACTTGCAAAAGTATTGGCGCGTGAACTTTTTGATAGTGAATCTTCACTTATCCGATTAGACATGAGCGAATACATGGAAAAATTCTCTATTTCAAGATTGATTGGAGCACCTCCTGGATATGTTGGCTATGAAGAAGGGGGGCAGCTTAGTGAAAAAGTACGACGCAAACCCTATTCGGTGGTGCTGTTGGATGAAATTGAAAAAGCTCATCCAGATGTATTTAATATGCTTTTACAAGTGTTGGACGATGGGTATTTGACTGACTCTCTAGGAAGACGAATTGATTTTAAGAATACCATCATCATCATGACTTCTAATGTTGGTGCACGACAAGTAAAAGACTTTGGGCTGGGTGTTGGTTTTGGGACTTCTGCTCAAAAATCGCAAGAAGACAAAAATATCCGCGGTGTTATTCAAAACGCATTGAAAAAAACATTCTCACCAGAATTTTTAAACCGAATTGATGACATTGTCATTTTTAACACTTTGGACAAGGACGATTTGACCAAAATTATTGCTTTAGAACTGGCTACATTGCAAAACCGCGTCAAAGAGTTAGGATATACCTTAAAGTTGTCTGATAATGCTGTACGTTTTTTAATTGACAAAGGCTATGACAAAGAATACGGTGCACGACCTCTTGCACGAGTCATACAGCGCTATGTAGAAGATAAACTTGCTGGAGAAATCATTAAAAACACCCTTTCAAACGGAGTGCAAATTACTTTTGATTGGGACGAAAAAAGTGAGGAATTATCACTTGCTATTAAAAATCCAAAAAAACCGACAAAATCTTAACGATTTTTTTTTGTTAGGGTAGTTTTTATTAAAGTTTTTTTATTTTCATTTGCGCATTAATTTTTCGCAATGAAAACAGTTGTTGGTTCTGAAGAATGGGTTTCGCTAAGTGAACTCCAAATTCCTTATGTTAAAGCACGTGTGGATAGTGGTGCAAAAACATCAAGTTTACATGCTACAAATATTCAACCTTACCAAAAAGACAACGAAACTTGGGTAAACTTTGATGTTTTCCCCATTCAAAACGACGGTAAGCGCAAAATCACCTGTAAAGCATTAGTAGTTGATAAACGCGTGGTAAAAAGCTCTAGTGGTGATAGAGAAGAGCGCTTTGTAGTGCGTACTGAAATTAGTCTCAATGAACAAAAATGGGATATTGAACTTACGCTTACTAATCGAGATTCTATGGGTTACCGAATGCTTTTAGGCAGGCACGCCATGATGGGGCGTATTATTGTAGATCCTTCGGAAAGCTTTTTGGCAGGAAGTGTTGAAAATGAAATCATACTTAAATCGTATCATCAATTTAAAAAGCCAAACGAGGGGTTGCGCATCGGACTTTTGGCGTCAAACCAAAACCTATACAGCAACAGGCGAATTATGGAAGCTGCAGAACAGCGCGGACATGAGATTGAGTTTTACAACATTCGCCAATGTTTTATGAAACTCGATGCCACGACACCGCAAATCCACTACAGAGGAGGCAACGCAATTGAACCCTTAGATGCAGTGATTCCGCGCATTCGCCCTGCACAAACATTTTATGCCTGTGCCCTACTTCGTCTTTTTGAAAGTTTGGGGGTGTTTTGTTTAAATAATTCTGATTCGATTATACAGTCACGCGACAAACTTTTTTCACTTCAATTGTTACTTAGTCAAGGGGTACAAATACCAACCACAGGATTTGCAAGTTCGCCTTTAGATACAAATGACCTGATTCAAATGGTAGGTGGTTCACCACTTATTGTAAAATTATTAGAGGGAACACAAGGAAAAGGAGTGGTTTTGGCAGAAACAAAAAAAGCAGCAGAAAGCGTTATAAATGCCTTCAAAAGCTTGAATGCCAATATACTAGTACAAGAATTTATTAAAGAGGCAGATGGAAAAGACCTTCGTTGTTTTGTTATTGACGGGAAAGTGGTTGCTGCAATGCAGCGTTCTGCTCCCCCGGGTGAATTTCGTGCCAATGTACATTTAGGTGGCACTACGTCAATTATACGCGCAACTTCTGAAGAACGCAGACTTGCCATTAAAGCAACTAAAGCTATGGGCTTACGCGTTGCAGGTGTGGATATTATCCGATCTGCCTCAGGGCCTTTGGTCTTGGAAGTAAATTCTTCTCCAGGCCTTGAAGGCATTGAAGCTGCTACCCAAAAAGACATTGCGCAAATGATGATAAAATCAATAGAAAAACGGTGTAATTACGTGCCTAAAATGGACTAAATGGCGCGTAAGCTCAAGTCGATGATAGGTGCCGAGTGCGTAATGTATCCTAAAGAAATAAAATCAACACCTGATTCTGCGTAGTGCACACAATTTTCTAATGTAATATTTCCAGAGGCTTCTGTTGGAACAGCCCCATCAATAAGCTTCACGGCTTTTGCCAATTCTGTAGGCGTCATATTGTCCAATAATACACGACTAATCCATGGATGTTGCAAACAAATGGCAACATCTTCTAAGGTGCGATTTTCTACAATTACAGGGATTGGCTTCGATAAACTATCCACATAGGACTTTGCTTTTTGTAAGGCCGGAACCAATCCACCACAAAAATCAACATGATTGTCTTTGAGCATCATAGCATCGTACAATCCCATACGATGATTTACACCACCACCTATTTTCACTGCCCATTTTTCGGCAATTCTAAAGTTCGGGGTGGTTTTACGTGTATCTAAAACTTTACATTTTGTGTGTGCAATTGACCGTATAATTTCTTGCGTAACAGTTGCTATGCCACTCATGCGCTGTAAAATATTTAGTAAAATACGCTCCAAAGAAAGTATACTTTGTGTGTTGCCTTCAAGAGTCAGTAAAGAATCCCCGGCTGAAAAAAAATCCCCATCATAAACTAAAGGTGTAAGCGTAACATTTTTAGCATGATGGAGCAACACTAATTCACAAAACGCCACACCAGCAAACACCCCGTTCCCCTTGGCAATAAGGGTTGCTGTGGATTGATGCATTGACGGAAAAATAGCTTTGGTTGTATGGTCACCTGCTTCGTTTAAATCTTCTTCAATTGCAGATTGTATGCATTGTAAAAGTTCTTTTTGATATGTTTCTGAGAATGATTTAGACATAATCTTCGTTAAAATAGACTCCCTTATTTTCAGGATATTTTTGCGCTTGCTTAATCATTAAGTAAGCAACACTAACCAAATTTCGAAGTGTGGTTAGTTGTGGCGTGAGCTTATTTTGCTGATATAATTCCTTGGTTGCTACATACACATGATGCAACTCCATCTCTGCTTTTTTTAGACTTTTACCAGATTTGATAATACCTACGTACGCGCTCATGATTTCCTGTAAGTTGGAGCGCAATTCATGAATTTGAGTTGTTTTTTGATTTGACACATCCTCGGTTCCCGTCCAATCGGGAATACTTTCAAAAAAAGAGGTTGGGACTAAATTTCCAGAAAGCTTACGTGCTGAATGAATTGCTGCTCGTGATGCAAACACCAAGGCTTCCAAAAGCGAATTTGATGCCAATCGATTTGCCCCATGTAATCCGGTGTGACTGCATTCGCCGATAGCATAAAGACTTTCCAAATTACTTTGACCAAATTCATTTACATCTATACCACCACAAATATAATGTGCCGCAGGAAGTACAGGGATGTAATCTGTAGTGATATCAATCCCTACTTTTCTACAATTTGTCAAAATGGTTGGAAATTCTTGTTCTAGTTTTTTCAAATCAATTTGAGTAGCATCAAGGTATACATGTAGTTGATTGTACTTCTTCATTTGGGAATAAATCGCCCGTGACACAATATCGCGCGGCGCTAACTCTTTTCGTTTGTCGTAATGCGCCATAAAGGCTTCACCCCTATGGTTTCTAAGTATAGCGCCAGCACCTCGTATCGCCTCCGAAATTAGAAAGGTGTTTCCTTCAATTTTTGGAAATAGTGCCGTGGGATGAAACTGTACAAAATGTAAATTCTCAATATGCACTTTAGCTCTGTATGCTGCGCCTAAGCCATCTCCAGTAGCAGCGTTTGGATTGGTAGTATGTGCATAAACTTGCCCTGCACCGCCGGTAGAAAGTATCGTGAGTTGTGCGGTAATTTTTACAATTTCTTCATCGGATTTTGAAATAACATATGCGCCGTAGCAACGTCTTTGATTTGAGTTGGGAATATGGTGGTCGGTAATAAGGTCTACCAAAGAGTAATTTTCAAAAAACGTAATGTTTTCAATTGATCTTGCTTTGGCAATTAATGCATTTTGAATGTGTAATCCAGATTGATCTTTGTAGTGAACAATACGTTCTGCTGAATGCCCCCCTTCTTTACCCAAATGCAATTTATTGCCTTGAGTATCAAATTGTGCACCCCATGCCATCAATTCTTTTACTCGCGCAGGACCTTCTCTAACCACAAAATCTACAACATTTTGCTTTGATGTGTTCCCACTAGCGCTCATAGTATCCCGCACATGCTCTTCGTAAGAATCCTTAAAAAAATCAGAAACCACTGCTATACCTCCTTGCGCATATTTGGTATTACTCTCCAGTAAGTCACGCTTTGAAATCATTATAATCTTTGCCTTTGGGGCAATTTCGGCAAGCCGAACCGCATAGCTCAGTCCTGCAATTCCGGTTCCAATAACCAATACATCTGCGTGCATATTACGAAAGTTCTAACATGCGGTCAATAGGAGCTTTAGCAGATTGCATAAGAGCTGCGTCGAGTTCGATTTCGGGTAATTCATGTTCCAAACACAGGTATAATTTTTCAAGTGTATTTAGCTTCATAAAAGCACATTCACTACAAGCACAGGTGTCGTCTGAAACGGGAGCGGGAATAAAAGTTTTTTGAGGAGCGCGCTTTTTCATTTCATGCAAAATACCCGCTTCGGTAGCAACAATAAACGTTTGGGCAGCATCTTGCTGTACAAAGTCTAACAATCCAGAAGTACTGCCAATATAATGTGCAATGTCAAGAACTTGTGACTCACTTTCGGGGTGTGCTATAAACTTTGCATCGGGATATTGCTGTGCAAGATGTACAATCTTATCAAATGAAAACGCCTCGTGTACAATACAAGAACCATCCCATAAAATCATCTCTCTACCCGTTTTTTTGATTAAATACCGACCTAAATTTTTGTCTGGTGCAAAAATAATGGGCTGCGCTTTTGGGATACTCTCAATTATTTTCACGGCATTACTCGAAGTACAAACAATATCACTTAACGCCTTTATTTCAGCCGAGCAATTAATATAGGTCACTACAATGGCATCAGGGTACTGTGCTTTAAAAGCAGCAAAATCTATTGGTGGGCAAGAATCTGCCAATGAACATCCTGCTTTTAAATCGGGTAGCAATACTTTTTTTGTTGGATTGATAATTTTTGCCGTTTCTGCCATGAAATGAACACCTGCAAAGACAATCACATCTGCATGTACAGTGGCCGCTGCTTTCGCTAGATATAAACTATCGCCAAGAAAATCAGCTAAATCTTGAATGGCATCTTCTTGATAATAATGGGCTAATAGTACTGCGTTTTTTTCTTTTTTTAATCGAAGAATTTCGTCAACAATGTTGATGTTTTTGGGTACAGGAGCATCTACAAAGCCTTTTTTATAAAGTAATTTCATGTCTGTTTGCGGCATGATGGAAGGAATTCTTTTTCAAATTTCGTAAAAAGGTGTCAATTTCCCTAACGATGAGTGTTTTATCACTAAATATTTTATTGCATAGTCGTTAACATCACATAATCGTAAACAAAAAAATGAGAATACCCCTTTATTAGATTTAATCGGTTATTTTTGTAACGTTTTTTTTGAATCAATTTAGATGGTAGTTTTAAAATTTGGTGGTTCGTCGGTTGCAAATGCAACACAAATACGTAAAGTGCTTAGCATCTTGGCACAACAAGACAAGCCATTGGCTGTGGTGGTATCGGCACTGGGTGGCGTTACCGACGATTTGCATACGCTAGGAAAGTTAGCCGCTAATGGCGATAGTGCATATGCTGAACATCTTAAAGAAATTGAAACACGTCATATCAATTTGGTGCAAGAGTTAATTCCTATTGCAAAGCAAAGTGGCGTTTTGAGTAACACCAAACAAATGCTTAATCAACTCGAAACTATTCTTGATGGCGTATATATGATCCGAGAATTATCCCCAAAAACGCAAGACACACTGCTGAGTTTTGGTGAACTATTATCGCACACTATTATTGCACATGCGGCGCAATCTACTGGTCTTGATGCGGTAGCAAAAAACGCACAAGAACTCATTGTTACCAAGCAGGCTTTAGGCAGAACTCTTGTGGATTATGACATCACAAACAAAAATATTACCGCTTTCTTTGAGAAAAACAATCATAAAGTAGTTGTGCTTCCCGGTTTTGTTGCAAAAGACAATAACGGTATAGTAACAACCCTTGGACGTGGTGGTTCTGACCTTACGGCATCCATTATTGCATGTGCTGTTGAAGCAGCGTATTTAGAAATTTGGACAGATGTAAGCGGCATGTACACAGCGCATCCAACCCTTGTAAAGCAAGCCAAAGCAATTCCCGAAATTTCATACCAAGAGGCGATGGAGCTTTCACATTTTGGTGCAAAGGTTATTTATCCGCCTACATTACAACCCATAACCGATAAGCAAATTCCAGTATACATTAAAAATACATTCAAGCCTGAGGATGAAGGCACGCTAATTACACACACCACAGAAGCCGAAACAGCTGTTCGTGGAATTAGTCACATAAATGACATTGCTTTACTTACCCTTGAAGGAAGTGGTATGATTGGCGTTCCTGGATATTCACAAAAATTACTTACCGTTCTTGCGCATCACCACATCAATGTAGTAATGATTACGCAAGCTTCATCTGAGCACTCTATTTGTTTAGGTATTGATGCAAGTGAAGCCGATTTTGCACAACAAACCATCGATGAGGAATTTGCAGTGGATATTGAAACCAAAAAAATCAACCCCATCCGAGTAGAGAAAAATTTATCTATCGTGGCGCTTGTTGGGGAAAACATGAAAAATCATCAAGGGATTAGCGGTAGCATGTTCCGCGCCCTTGGAAACAACAATGTAAATGTTAAAGCGATTGCACAGGGTGCCTCAGAAAAAAACATCACTGCAGTAATTAACAGTAGCGACATTAAAAAAGCCCTCAATACATTACACGAAGCCTTTTTTGAAGCACAAATCAAAAAAATGCACTTGTTCGTAACAGGAATTGGGAATGTTGGGAGTAAATTTTTGGAGCAAGTACAGCAACAACACGAATTCTTAAAAGAACACTTAAAGTTGAATTTGAGTATTGTAGGTATTTCCAATTCGCGTAAAATGATTTTTGATGCAAAGGGAATTGATTTAACCCGCTGGCAAACATTGTTAGCGGATGGCGAAAGCGCAAATAAAGAGTTGTTCTTTGAAAAGACAAAAGAACTAAATATGCGTAATTCCATTTTTGTTGACAACACGGCAAACGAAACTATTGCTGGAATGTATACGAATTACCTACAAAATAATATTGGTGTGGTAACTTGTAATAAAATTGCTTGTGCTGATGAATTTGCAAACTATCAAACCCTCAAGAAACTATCTCGAAAATACAACGCTCCCTTTTTGTTTGAAACCAATGTCGGTGCTGGGTTACCAATAATTGATACCCTTAACAACCTTATTGCATCAGGGGACCGTGTACGTAGCATTCAAGCGGTACTTTCTGGGAGTTTAAATTTTGTCTTCAATTCTTTTGATGGCAAAAACACGTTTCGTGAAGTGGTGGAACGTGCCATGCAAGAAGGCTACACCGAGCCAGATCCAAAAATTGACTTAAGTGGCATTGATGTAGCGCGTAAAATCTTGATTTTAGCTCGTGAGAGCGGGAATACTCTTGAACTTTCTGACATTGAGAACAAAGCGTTTCTACCTAAGGCGTGTTTAAACACCAAAACAAATGAAGATTTTCTAAAAAGTTTAGATGCGCATAAAGCGCACTTTGACAGTCTATATGCCGATGCCGTCAAGGAAAACGCACGTTTAAAATATGTAGCTACATACGAAAACGGAAAAGCATCAGTAGGATTACAATCAATTCCAGAAGGGCATGATTTTTATAATTTAGAAGGCAGTGATAATATTGTACTGTTCTACACTGATCGCTACGCACAGCAGCCCCTTATTGTGAAGGGTGCTGGCGCAGGGGCGGCCGTGACCGCATCAGGAATTTTCGCAGATATTATTCGCATTGGAAAAAGTTAATTTAAAAGGGGTTAAACTCTTCACCCCCGCAAGTATTGCCAACATTTCGTGTGGCTTTGACGTTTTAGGGCTTTGCCTTGAAAACATCGGAGATTACATGGAAATACGCCGCAGTGAAAAGGCAGGAATTAAAATCACTTCGATTGTTGGTCAAGATTTGCCACTTGAAGCAAAAAAAAATGTCGCCGGCGTTGCTGGACTTGCGCTTTTGGAGGCATATAATCCACAGCTTGGTTTTGAAATTTTGATTGAGAAAAACATCAAGCCTGGAAGCGGCATTGGTAGCTCGGCAGCAAGTGCTGCTGGAACGGTTGCTGGGATAAATTACCTGCTTGGAAACCCGTTTTCACCAACAGAGCTAGTGCCGTTTGCTATGGAAGGTGAGCGTTTAGCTTGTGGAAGTGCTCATGCCGATAATGTAGCACCTGCACTTCTTGGAGGTTTTACGTTAGTACGTAATATCAATCCGCTTGACGTGTGTAAATTACCCACGCCAATAGAATTGGCTGCCACAGTTATCCATCCAAAAATTGAAGTAAAAACTTCCGATGCCCGTGCGGTACTCAAAAAACGTGTTTCCCTTGAAAAAGCCATACAACAGTGGGCAAATGTTGGTGCACTTGTTTCAAGTTTATATGAAGAAGACTATGAATTGTTAAGTCGCTCATTAGTGGATGAAATTGTTGAACCTGCACGTTCCATACTTATTCCATGTTTTTCAGCGCTAAAGTCAGCATGCAATGAGGCAGGTGCTTTAGGTTCGGGAATTTCAGGTTCTGGACCATCTGTATTTGCGCTCTCACGTGGCATGACCACTGCACATAAAGTTGCACAAGCCATGCAAGAAGTTTATGAAAAAACAGACATTCCTTTTGAAATCTATGTTAGCCCGGTAAAACAACACGGTGTTAGCTTTTTAGAAGATATTACATGATATACCACAGCCTAACCATCAATGCCAATACTGCCACATTCGCAGAAGCCGTTATTCAGGGACTTGCACCAGATAGAGGACTGTATTTTCCCACACAGATCCAGCGTCTTTCTGAATCTTTTTTAAAAGAGCTAGAAAGCAAAACATATCCTGAGATTGGGTATGAAGTCATGCGTCCTTTTGTGGGAGGCACCATTACTGATGTGCGTCTTCAAAACATAGTTGAAGACACCTTGTGTTTTGATTTTCCGCTTGTGCCACTTCAAAATAACATGAGCACGCTCGAATTGTTTCATGGTCCTACTATGGCATTTAAAGATGTTGGCGCGCGATTTATGGCGCGATGTATTGGTTATTTTAACGAACAAGAACCTAAAAAAGTAACCGTTTTAGTTGCCACGTCTGGCGATACTGGAGGTGCAGTTGCCTCTGGATTTTTAGGCATTGAAGGTACCGAAGTGATTATTCTATATCCAAAAGGCAAAGTAAGTCACATTCAAGAATTACAGCTTACTACTAACGGAAACAATATTAAAGCCATTGAAGTGGATGGTGTTTTCGACGATTGTCAAGAAATGGTCAAAACTGCCTTTTTGGACAACGATTTGAATAAGGCATATAACCTAACTTCTGCGAATTCAATTAATGTTGCACGGTGGTTACCACAATCCCTTTATTTTTTCTTTGCCTATCAGCAATTACTAAAAAAGGGGTTTGATGGAGATTTGGTCTTTTCTGTCCCAAGTGGGAATTTTGGAAATATCTGTGCAGGAATCGTTGCCAACAAATTAGGTTTACCAGTCCATCATTTTGTGGCAAGTACCAACATCAACGATACAGTGCCGCGCTATTTGGATACACAACAGTACACACCGCATCCCTCAAAACAAACCATTTCTAATGCTATGGATGTTGGTAATCCTTCAAATTTCATTCGCATTCAATCGCTATATGAGAATAACTTTGATGTTTTAAAGCAACAGTTTTCATCGCATGCATTTGACGACAACCAAACGCAGGATGCGTTAAAAGAATTGTATGCAAAATATAATTACGTTGCAGATCCGCACGGTGCTGTGGGATATTTGGGGCTACAAAAACATATGCGCGTAAATCCAAATTCATATGGGGTGTTTTTAGAAACTGCACATCCCATAAAATTCCGTGATACCGTGGAAAAAACACTAGGTATTCATCTTGAAATCCCTGAACAAATCCAACATATTTTGGATAAAACTCCTAAAAAAACAGCATTAAAAGACTACAATGCATTTAAGGAGTACTTACTCCAAAGAGCTTAAATCGGGCAATAAAAAATTGTCTAAAACGCTTGGTTTTTCCATCATAGCTTCAATGTCACTAGATGTACGGGGGGCAAAATCCGACAGGTTTATTGGGCCTTCATTTGTAATCAAAATATCATCTTCAATACGTATGGCAATTCCCCACCATTTTGGATCGCATGGGCTGTTTTCTGGAATATAGATACCAGGCTCAACTGTAATCAGTGTATTGTGTTTAAATGGTGTGTAGGTCCCTGCATCATGAACGTCTAATCCCAAGTAATGCGAGGTGCCATGCGGAAAATAACGTAGTACTTCACTAGATTCATGAATAATACCCAATTCCTTTAATCCACTTTCAATAACCATAAGCGCAGCCTGGTGAGGTGCACGCATAGTTGCTCCAACGACCGCTGATACAATGCCTGCTTCTTGTGCCTCATATACGATATCATAAATGGCACGCTGTGCATCTGTAAAGGTCCCATTAGCAGGAATGGTACGCGTAACATCAGCGGTGTAGTTGTGGTATTCTGCGCCTAAATCCATAAGCACCAATTCGTTACCCACTTTAGGCTTATCATTAGCAATGTAATGCAGCACACAACCGTTGTGTCCACCGCCCACAATAGATGGATAGCCCTCGTATTCAGCGCCATATTTTTTAAACACAAATTCGTGAATACCTTGGATTTCACGTTCAGACATCTTGGGATGTATGGCTTTCATAACCTCCACTTGTCCCACTGCAGAAATGCGAATAGCTTTTTTGAGCAACACTATTTCTTCGGGTTGCTTGATTTCACGCAACTCACCCATAATCACACCAAGAGATTCAGTATCCAAGTTAGATAATTGGATTTGCATTTGCTTTTTTAATTCAATGCGTTGTTTTTCGTTTATTGCTTTTTTATAGCCTAATAAAAGGGGATCATTTGCCAGTTTATCTTCACGACGAAGAGAACGATCTAACACTTGTGCAACATTGGCAGCGCGATTGGCATCGGAAGTAGTGATGTAACGGTATAGTGATGTGCGGCTTGCTGAAAAGTCTGATGAGAAATTAGCTTTGACTTTAAATGTTTTAATCAAAGAATACAAGTCCGCATCATTGGAAGCATCATCACGAACATCATTGTTAAAATCAAAAAATAGCACTCTATCAAATTGATCAAAGTTCGTTTTGAATGAAGCAAAATCAGTGTTATAGAAGACATGCGTAAAGCCCAATTGCGCTTGTGCGCCATTTACACCAAGTCGATATCCATCCCATTGTTCACGTATTGGATTGCGCTCTTGTACAAATAGAATCTCGTCCATTTGAACACCATCTATACTTTGAGCTTCTTTAAAAATCATTAAAACAGCATGTGGTTCTTTAAAGCCAGTGAGATAATAAAAATTAGGATCTTGATGGTAGTGATAATCTACGTCATTAGCTCTGTTTCTAATCGGATTAGCAAAGAAAATCGCAACACTATTAGGTGGCATTTTAGCGCGAACTTCAGCACGTCGTTCGGCATGGAATTCAGGTGTTAAGTAGTCTTTCGGAAGCTCTTGTGCATATGGCGAAATTGCTACAACACATGTGAATAAAATGAGGCGTAACATAATATTCTTTTTGGCTAAAGTAACTAAATCTACACTACTTTTGAAGACATGAAGCAATTGGTATTACATAAACAACATACCGCCTTAGGTGCCAAAATGGGTGCGTTCGCTGGATTTGATATGCCGCTCACCTACAAAGGGGTGAAAGCAGAGCACCTATGTGTACGCGAACACGTAGGCATCTTTGATGTATCACATATGGGTGAATTTTTGGTTTCTGGAAACAAGGCGCTGGATCTGTTAGAACACACCACGAGCAACAATGTAGCAGCCCTTGCTGTTGGTGATGCCCAATATGCCTATATGCCCAATGAAAGTGGTGGAGTAGTTGACGATCTATTGATTTACCGAATTGACAAAAACCGATATATGCTGGTTGTGAATGCCAGTAATATTGAAAAAGATTGGGAGTGGTTAAGCAAGCAAAACAATATTTTTGGCGCAACACTAATAAACGTTTCTGATGGTATTGCACTGTTGGCAGTGCAAGGTCCAAAAGCACATGATTTGATCCGTGACATCTCTGGAATTGAAACGAAGTCACAA
>CBFICG010000004.1:0-18580 GCA_965661025.1 Flavobacteriaceae bacterium
AGGAAGACGTTGTGCATTTCGTTTGCCGTAGTTTGGTACTCTTGTACCCATAAACTCGTACTGTCCAATGGGGTAGGTTACGGGTTGTCCAGTTTGAGCTACAAAATTAGCGTTCCATTCCCAGTGTTTTGAAGGTTTGTATGTAATACTCATGCTCAAATCGTGGGTTTTGTCGTACGGCGCATTATACCAATCTCCATTGTTGATACCAGGATCGTTTTGTCCTATCCCATCTGTTTGTTGTTCTGCTTTTGAAAGCGTGTAGGCCACCAATCCTGTAAGCGCGCCTTGTGTTTTTTTGAATAGGAATTCCAGACCGTAGGCACGTCCCTTACCTGCCAACAAAACACGCTCTAAGGCTTCGTTTGCTACCAATTCTGCTCCGTCGATATAGTCGTAGCGGTTCTTGGTAATTTTGTAATAACTCTCGACTTCAAACGAATTTCCATTTTCTCGTTCAGTGGCATACCCTACTGCCCATTGATCTGCGCGTTGGGGTTGAAGGTATTTCCCGCTAGTAGTCCATACATCAAGTGGTGTTGGTGAGGCCGTATTAGATATTAGGTGTAAGTATTGATGCACACGCTGATAACTCGCTTTCCATGCACTTTTTTGGGTCCGGTATGCAAGTGTGAATCGTGGCTCAATATTAGTAAAAGACGCCGTACTTTCTTCCTTGGAATAGGTGCCAATAGGCATCGCTTCTTGATAAATATCTAGCGTATTATTATAGGTAATGGGCTGATTCTTTTCGTAACGTTCTAACCCAGATTGCGCTAGTCTATTAAATTGATTTAATCTTACGCCATAGCGCATCGCCAGTGATGGCGATAGTTCATGCTCTGCACTTAGATACATAGAAGCTTCAGCAGCAAATTTTTGTTGTAGCTGATTGTCGTTAAAGCCCGAGCTTTCGGTGAGGGGTCTAATAAAGCCCGGATTAAAGTTGTAGTATGTTGTTTGGATACCTGTTTCAATCGATAGTTTTTCGGATATATTATAACTTAAATCGTATTTGAGGTTTAGATTTTGAATACCAGAGTCCCAATCAAATCCAACAAAATCTAAGGCAAGTCCGTAGTAATAATCACTGTATATAAGCGACAAGTTTCCAAATACTCGATTTGAAAAAAGGGTATTCCATCTCAGATTTACCACTGTATTCCCGTAAGTGTTGACAAAAGTGTTATCAAACGCTACTACATCACGGCCAAAATAGCCCGAAAGCAGCAGGCGATTTTTATCATTTATGGGGAGAGTTATTTTGGTATTAAGGTCGTAGAAATACGCAATATTGGGATTGTCAAATGCTTTTAAAAACAGGTGCGCATATGTGCCACGACCTGCTATCAAAAAAGATCCTTTTCCTAGGGGTCCTTCTACCAATCCACGGCTTGAAACAACGCCCAAACCGCCGTTAAAACGCACGCGGTCTTTGGCCCCTTCTTTTTGGTCGATGCGTAACACGGAAGCAGCTCTGCCGCCATAGGTAGCAGGAATCCCTCCTTTGAAAAGTTGAATATCCTTGATAGCATCTGTGTTGAATACAGAGAAAAACCCAAAGAGATGGGAGGAATTAAAAACGGTTGCTTCGTCTAATAGAATCAGATTTTGATCAGCGCCACCACCCCTTACATTAAACCCAGAAGCCCCTTCGCCAGCGCTGGTAACTCCAGGCAGAAGCTGTATCACTTTTAAGATATCAGATTCGCCAAGAACCACGGGAGTTTGCTGAATACTTTTTGATGAAAGTCGGGCAACACTCATTTCAGGAGCACGTAAGCGAATGCGTTCCACATCTTCGGTAACCACAACTTCGTCAAGTTCTTCAGATTTGGGTGTTAATGAAACATTAAGTGTTTGATCGCTGTTTAGGGCAATCTCCATGACTTTGGTTTCAAATCCAAGATTTTGGAATACTATGCGATAGTCGCCTTTGGGGAGGGTAATGGAATATACACCATAATTATTGGTAACCGTTCCTAAGGCAGTTGATTGCGCATAAACAGTTACACCCAATAAGGTTTCTTGCGTGTCGGCTGCAGTAATGGAGCCACTTAAGGAATAGGATTGGGCATAGGAGGACACCCCTACACTGATCCAAATAAATAGTAGATAGCGTATCAAAGCAATTTTTTGCTAAGATACGCATCCAAACTTATGCATCTAAAGCCTTGTCTAAATTTTCTTTGATAACCGCCAGAAATTCTTGTGTGGTGAGGTAGTGCTCACGCGTCATTTCTTCCTTGTGGAT
This sequence comes from Flavobacteriaceae bacterium, assembly GCA_965661025.1. Lineage (GTDB taxonomy): Bacteria > Bacteroidota > Bacteroidia > Flavobacteriales > Flavobacteriaceae > UBA7446. The sequence continues at coordinate 2,255 of CBFICG010000004.1, forward strand.
CAGCATGGCCAAATCTTTGGTCATTTGTCCGCCTTCTACAGTTTGGATACAAACCTCTTCCAAGTTGGTGCAAAATTCTGCTAAATCACGGTTGTTATCTAATTTTGCACGGTGTGCTAGCCCACGAGTCCATGCAAAAATAGATGCAATAGGATTGGTAGAAGTTTCTTTACCTTGTTGGTGTTGACGGAAATGACGTGTTACTGTACCGTGGGCTGCTTCGGCTTCTAGTGTTTTACCGTCTGGCGTTACAAGAGTAGAGGTCATAAGCCCCAAAGAACCAAATCCTTGTGCAACAGTATCTGACTGTACATCGCCATCATAGTTTTTACATGCCCAAACGAATCCTCCGCTCCATTTCATGGCAGCAGCTACCATATCGTCAATCAAACGGTGTTCGTAAGTGATGCCAAGCGCTTCAAATTGGTCGATAAATTCATTTTCAAATACTTCTTGAAAAATATCTTTAAATCGGCCATCGTATGCTTTCATGATGGTGTTTTTGGTAGAGAGGTATAATGGCCACTTTTTGCTGATGGCTCTGTTCATGCACGAGCGAGCAAATCCGTAAATAGAAGAATCGATATTATACATGCTCATAGCTACGCCACCTTCTTTAAAGTCATACACTTCCCATGTTTTGGGTTCGCTACCATCTTCAGGAGTAAACGTCATGGTAAGCTTCCCTTTTCCTTTAATTACGGTATCGGTGGCCCGATATTGATCTCCAAAAGCATGACGTCCAATACAAATAGGTTGTGTCCATCCTTGTACATAGCGTGGTACATTATTCATGATAATGGGTTCACGGAAAACCGTTCCGCCTACAATGTTACGGATGGTGCCGTTGGGCGAGCGCCACATTTCTTTTAACCCAAATTCTTCGACACGATTTTCATCTGGAGTGATGGTAGCACACTTAATTCCAACATTGTATTTTTTTATGGCTTCTGCCGCTTGGATAGTAATTTGGTCGTTGGTCTTGTCGCGAGAGGTAACACTAAGATCATAATACAACAGCTCTATGTCTAAGTAAGGAAGAATAAGTTGTTGTTTGATAAAGTCCCAAATGATTCGAGTCATTTCGTCCCCGTCCATTTCTACAACGGGATTAGCAACATGAATTTTTGCCATGGTTTGTTTGATTAAATTGGGTGCAAATATACGTCCGGATTAGGGGATAAAAAAACCACTAACAGAAAAACGATATGTTATGAGTTGTTTTATAACAAAATGTGTTGTAAAAAGTGATTTGTCATAGATATATTACATCTATTCACTAAATACTGTTATTTTATGAAACTACCTTCCAGCATTTGGGAGCCAAATGGGAAAAATAACACAAAGATGAAGAAAGCTATTTTTGTCTACGCTCCTTGATGCGGGCTTTTTTACCCGTTAGGTTACGGAAATAGTAAATACGCGAACGACGTACTTTACCACGACTGTTTACTTCAATTTTTTGAATTCCAGGAAGGTTCATAGGGAAGATACGTTCTACGCCAACGGTACCCGACATCTTGCGGATGGTAAAGGTCTTTGTTGCGCCGTTTCCTTTAATTTGTATAACTACACCTTTAAAGAACTGGGTGCGTACTTTTTCTCCTTCACGAATTTCATAATAAACAGTGATGGTATCTCCAGCTTGAAAGCTTGGGAATTCTTTTTTGGGAACAAACTCGTCCTGTACATATTGTAGTAAGGCCTCCATTGTAAAAGGTTTAAATTAACGCAAATAAACATACACGTACTTCGCCAGTGGTTTATTAGCGGGCGGCAAATATACAGCTTTGTAATGAGTTGTACAATTTTGAGGATATTTTCACGGTAAAACGCCAAAGCCCATACATTGTAAGAGAAAACTTACAAGGTGTTTTTGTCTCTTTTTTTGCACTTTCGCCCGCTTAAAACGTAGTTTCATAGGGTTTTTTAGCTGAAAACGATTTTTAATACTCTTGACTGAAATGTGAAAATAAATTTGCCAAAAATACATGACACTGTCGGTGTTAGGATGGAAGCTATTATTAGTCCTACAACAACAGCAAATTATAATGTTGAATTTTATTTACTAATAGTGGTACTATTATCCGGACTGCCCAAACAAGATATAATCAAATACTACCAAGAGCTACCTTCCAGGTAGAGGTATTAAATTAGAGATTTTAAGCCTGGGAATGGTTGGATGATCTTTGTTTTTTTGGTGTTTTTTTTATCTGGTTAATCTACTCAAAAAAAAGGGCTGTTATACAATCCAATACTGTGCTACTCTAATAAATCAGGGCGTTTTTTTTTGGTAATTTTTAGTGCTTGTTCTTCACGCCATGCATCAATTTTTGGGCTATTCCCTGAGGTTAGAATTTCAGGTACGCAATGCCCTTTATAGTCTGCTGGCCTTGTATATACAGGGGGCGCCAGTAATCCGTCTTGGAATGAGTCGGTTAGGGCAGAGGTTTCATTGCCCAATACCCCTGGTATCAACCTAATAATACTGTCGCAAAGCACCGCAGCTGCCAACTCTCCACCAGAAAGTACATAATCACCAATGGAAATTTCATGGGTGACAAACAAATCCCGTACGCGTTGGTCTACTCCCTTGTAGTGTCCGCAAAGTACTATGATGTTTTGCAACAACGAAAACTGATTGGCTATTCCTTGGTTTAACACATCGCCATCTGGTGTCATGTAAATAACCGCATCGTAATCTCTTTGAGCCTTTAAGGCGCTTATACATCTGTCAATGGGTGCAACCATCAATACCATACCTGCACCCCCACCATACGGATAATCATCTACTTGTTTATAGTTGTTTGTACTGTAATCGCGCAAATTATGGAAGTGTACTTCTACTAGATTTGCTTCCTGGGCCCTTTTCATAATTGAGCCATTAAAAGGGCTTTGGATTAATTCTGGCACTACGCTAATGATGTCTATCCGCATGGAGTAAAGATAATGTAAAATGAGACTTTCGATCATGTTGTGATTTTAAACACAACCTTTACACCTAAATCATTTAACTAAATACGTCAAAAAAAAGAAGCTGGTGGAAATTTCACACCAGCTTCTTTTTTTAAAATACTTAAGCAAATTCCAAAGCCTTTGCTAAAAAATGGATTGTTTTTACTCAAAAATAAAGCGCATACGCTCTTTGTCTTGGTTCATAAACTCCAATTCATAAATACTGTCTTCGTCCAATGCCAATACATCATCGGTCGTGGTTACTTCCTTTCCGTTTACAGAAAGTAACACATCGCCTTGTTGTACCCCGCGACGATATAAACGTCCGTTTTGTACAGCAGAGACATGAACACCTTCTTTAAGATCTAATTTTTTTGCTTCTTTACTGCTAAGATCACGCAGGCGCATACCGTAATAACTTATAAATGGTGTGCGCTTCAGCTCTACCGATAGTGATTTTTCTTCCCCATCACGCAGAAAAGTTACATTCACGCGGTCACCAGGACGTTTTGAGCCCAGATACCCGGTGAGATCGGCAAACTTCCGAATGGGTGCATCATTAATTTTAATGATAACATCTTCTTCTAGCATTCCTGCTTCTTTGGCGCCCATGCCTTCTTCTAGAGCTGCAACATAGAACCCTTCGGTTTCTTCAATGCCGAGTTCTTCGGCAATGCGCGCGTTGAGTCCGTTTCCACTAACCCCCAAAAGCGCTTTTTGTACGTTTCCAAACTCCACGATATCTTCATAGATTTTACGCGCTATGTTGCTGGGTACTGCAAACGAATAGCCAATAAAGGTTCCCATTCCGTTACTGGTAATAGCGGTATTAATTCCGATTAAATCGCCATCTAAATTTACCAATGCACCGCCACTGTTCCCAGAATTCACAGCAGCATCGGTTTGAATAAAAGATTGATTTTTTTCGTCATAGCTATTTAAATCCCTCGATTTTGCACTAATAATTCCTGCTGTAACTGTAGAATTGAGGTTGTATGGATTGCCTACCGCCAACACCCACTCACCAATGCGGGTAAGGTCTGAATCTGCAAAACGCACATAAGGAAAAACCTGTTCGCTATTGATGCGTAATACGGCAATATCTGCACTTGGGTCAGCACCTATAAGTTCAGCTTCATATACTTTGTTGTCATTGGTGGTGACTTCAATTTCGTTTGCATCTTCAATAACGTGGTTGTTGGTTATGATGTACCCATCTGGGGAAACAATTACCCCAGAGCCCATACCAATTTTGGGATATTCGCGACCAGGTGTGCCATAGAAGTATTCCCAAATACTGTTGGGCTGACGCGATCTTCCAATGCTCGTGTTGGTAATATGCACCACGGCATCAATGGTTTTTTCGGCCGCCACAGTAAAATCGGTACTCATGGCACTAACGGTAGTAGTTGGCGTGGTAAAAGTTGTATTCACCACTTGTGGTGTATTTGTTTCGACTGTGTAACTAACGGGTTGAATTTTTGAAAATGCCCAAACGGCAAAAAATGCAGCACCAAAGGCGACTGCACTGTATTTAAGAACTGATTTCATAGCGTTGTTATTAAATATTCAATTCAAAAATACAGTTTCGTTTTGTTAGTAAAAAGTGCTTTAACGCATTTTTAACAACTTCGCTTGAGACGAAATAGCCCTATATTTGCACATGCTTTTTTCGTTTGTAAAGTATCAGGGAACTGGAAATGATTTTGTGCTCATCGACAATACAGAAGCACACTTTCCTGTCACCAACCATCAAGCCATTGCTCAGATTTGCCATCGTAATTTTGGTATTGGCGCCGATGGTTTCATCTGCATAGAAAAGGATACTACTACTGATTTTTACATGCGTTATTTTAACTCGGATGGATACGAAGGAAGTTTATGCGGAAACGGTTCGCGTTGTGCCATCCACTATGCGAAAACACTTGGTTTGACCACAGGTAAAGTGATGTTTTCTGCTGCAGATGGCGTACATCACGCCCAATTTATCAACAGTGAGATTGCACTTAAACTTCACAATATCTCAACATGGGAACAACGCGAAAATGCTATTTTTTTAGACACGGGTTCACCCCACCATGTGATTTTTGTACCTGACATTAATACCGTTGATGTAACGGCTGAAGGGGCTAAAATAGCACATGCTGCTCCTTATTTTTCGGACGGTACAAACGTAAACTTTGTACAATTAATGGATGTCAATACCCTCTATGTAAGAACATACGAACGAGGTGTAGAAGCCGAAACGCTTTCATGCGGAACAGGAGTTACGGCTGCCGCATTGGCAGCGCACATTAGTAAAAAAACTACATCCAAAACAATACAAATTCAGACGCGTGGTGGTAATCTCAATGTTTCTTTTTCGCCGACTACCAACGGTTATGAATCTATCGTCCTACAAGGCCCCGCAGCACCAGTATTTACAGGTAATTGGGAAATTAACTAAACATGAAACAACGAATTTTTGTTGCCATCGCCCTAATCGGTGTGCTTATAGGTGGAATTTTTGTGGCACACTTTTATCGGGTGTTCTTTGCCGATAATACCGCCTTTGACACCACCACAAAGGAGGTATTAATCCCTTCCGAAGACGTGCAAAGGGCTGCTTATGATACGCTATCTATGGTAGTAAAGCGTATAGATTTGTTCCAACAAGCAGCCGTACGTAAAGGGTACAACCCCATTCCAGGACGTTTTGTACTAGATCGAGGAATGAATAACAATGAAATGATTAATCAATTGCGTTCCCAGAACACGCCAATAAAGCTGACGTTTAACAACCAAACTACAATAATGCATTTGGCGGGACTGGTAAGCAAAAAAATAGAGGCAGATAGTGCTGCTATTGTAAATGCGTTTTACAATTCTACTTTTTTGAAAGAGAGTAATTTTTCTACAGAAAATATATTTTCTATCTGTATTCCAAATACCTATGAGTTTTTTTGGAATACCAGTGCTGAACAGTTTAGAGACAGAATGTTGTTGGAATACAATCGATTTTGGACACCAAAACGCGAGGCAGCTCGTAAAAACATCAATCTGGATCGCACCGAAGTCATTGCCTTGGCAGCCATTGTTCAATTAGAATCGTATCGCATAAATGAGCGTCCTACTGTCGCGGGTGTTTACCTAAACCGCCTTCGAAAGCGCATGCGTCTTCAGGCCGATCCTACTGTTATTTATGCACTTAAACGAAAAGCAAACGACTTTAATCTAGACATTCGCAGGGTACTATACAAGGATTTAAAAATTAAATCATCCTATAATACATACAGAAATAGAGGAATTCCACCAGGACCAATTACCATGCCCGATGTGAGTGCTATTGATGCTGTGTTATTTCCCAAAAAACACAACTACCTCTACTTTGTTGCAGATCCAGAACGCAAAGGGTACCATCTTTTTGCAAGCACTTTAAGTCAGCACAACAAAAACAAAAAAAAATATACTTCTTGGTTACGACAGCGTAATATCTATCGCTAAGAGGCTAAAAACGAGAACACTGCAGGGCGTCGAAGAAAGTCTTCTTTATTTCTTTGCCAGTTGGCTACCGTTTCCATTTTAATATATTCTGTTGGGAGTGTAACATCACATGCAACGCTTAATCTTGTTTCGGGGCGTAAACTTTTGCATAGTTCCTCAAACAATGTGTTATTGCGGTAAGGTGTTTCAATAAAAATTTGCGTTTGCTGGAGTTCTTTTGACTTTTTTTCAAACTGCTTGATGGCTTTTTTGCGTTCGCCTTTATCGATGGGTAAATACCCATTAAAAGCAAAAGATTGCCCATTCAACCCTGAAGCCATTACTGCTAAAATTATAGATGAGGGACCAACAAGCGGAGTTACACGGATGTTGTTTTGGTGCGCAAGCGCGACTAAATCTGCTCCGGGATCTGCAACCCCAGGGCAGCCCGCATCTGTAATTAAGCCAACGTTTTCCCCGTTTTGCAGCGGGACTATCATGTCCTGGAGTTCCTCCGGAGAGGTAAATTTATTAAGTGTAACAACATCAAAAACACTTTGTGGCAACGCGGGGCATATTTTTTTTACATAAGCACGCCCTGCTTTTTCTTTTTCAAAAACAAAATAGCGTAACCCTTCAATAATTTTTTTTACTGACATAGGAATTACCTCCAACGGTGCTGTGTCGCCCAATACGTTTGGGATTAGAAAAAGTATGCCTTTGGGTCGTGGATCCATTTTTATTGTTTTGCTAGCCAAGCGCTGCAGCTTTGATATACCAAATCAAATACATTATCAAAATCTTTCTCATCGCCATAATATGGATCCGGAACATCTGGGATGTTTAGTCCACCAGCTTTGGTAAGTAAATTGATTTTTTGATGTTGCTTTTTAGAGGTGCAAAGCGAAAGTACATCGGCATGGTTTTGTTTGTCCATAACCAAAATATGATCAAAAATATTGATGTCGTTGACGGTAAGCTGGCGTGCTTTTTGATTACTAATATCAATACCGTTTTTTGCAGCAACTGCTATACTTCGCCTGTCAGGTACGCTACCCGAGTGGTAATTTGCCGTTCCTGCTGAGTCTACTTCAAAATGTGCGCTATTGGAAAGATGACGAAAGATACCTTCAGCGATAGGTGATCGGCAAATATTGCCTAAACACACCATAAGCACTTTGGTCGCCATGATTTAGTGCGTGAGTTTTTTGTTTAGGTCTTCCACGTATTTGCGGAATTGTTTGTCTGTAAACGCTAAGTTGTCAACAGTTTTACACGCGTGCAACACCGTAGCGTGATCACGATGTCCAATTTTTGCCCCAATACTTGCCAACGAAGCTTTGGTCATTTTTTTGGAGAAATACATGGCTAATTGTCTTGCTTGAACAATATGACGCTTTCGTGTTTTGGATTGTAGTGTAGTAACATCCATTTGGAAATATTCGGAAACCACTTTTTGGATATGGTCAATGGAAACTTCACGTTTGGTATTTTTCACAAATTTTTCCACCACTTGCTTTGCAAGGTCTAGCGTTACTTCTTTGCGATTAAATGAAGATTGTGCGATTAGTGATATTATGGCTCCTTCCAGTTCGCGTACGTTGGTTTTTACGGATTGCGCTACGAAATCTATGATTTCTTCTGGTAATTCAACGCCGTCACGGTACAATTTGTTTTTAAGTATGGATATGCGTGTCTCATAATCGGGACGCATCAGCTCGGCAGACAATCCCCACTTAAAGCGTGAAAGCAAACGCTGCTCAATATCTTGCATGTCAACAGGGGCTTTGTCAGATGTTAAAATTACCTGTTTCCCATTTTGATGCAAATGGTTGAAAATATGAAAGAATACATCTTGTGTTCCAGACTTCCCAGAGAAAAACTGTACATCGTCAATGATAAGTACGTCCATAACTTGGTAGAAATGAATAAAATCATTTCGTGTATTTCTTTTGACAGCTTCAATATATTGTTGAGTGAACTTTTCAGCAGAAATGTAGAGTACAGTTTTATCGGGATATTTACTTTTAATATCAACCCCAATGGCGTGTGCCAAGTGTGTTTTTCCCAATCCAACACCACCAAAAATTAAGAGTGGATTAAAAGAAGTTCCACCGGGTTTGTTGGCAACAGCAATTCCTGCAGAACGCGCTAGTCTGTTGGCATCGCCTTCAAGGAAATTATCAAAATTATAGCTCGGATTTAGTTGAGATTCGACCTTCAAATTTCGGATGCCAGGAATAACAAATGGATTCTTTAATTCAGTTGTTTGTGCTCGCATCGGGGCTTCAACATCTTGTACTTTAATAAGTCCCTTACTTTGACTTGGAATCTGCTCGGTAAATGGTTTTTTATTTCCGAAGGTGTTTTCCATACGGATAACGTAAACAAGCCTTGCCTTAGCACCCAATTCTTTTGTAAGGGCTACTTTTAAAATTTTAATGTAATGCTCTTCTAGCCATTCGTAAAAAAACTTACTAGGCACTTCAACGCTTAGTGCGTCGCCATTAAGTTTTAGGGGTTTGATGGGCTCGAACCATGTTCTAAATGCCTGATTGTGAATGTTATCCTGAACAAAATTTAAACAATTTTCCCAGACGCTGTGAGCGGTTTGTTGCATTTTTACTTTGACTGTTATTCGTTTTTATTGCACGTCTTAAGCAGTTTAGGCATTGAATTAAACTGCTTAATTATGCCCTACAAATATGTGTGTAATTTTTTTTAAAAAAAAGTCAATGTGCTATTGAATTTTCAAAAAGTTTGTTGCATATTAAAAAGCATTACGGTACGTAAAAATTGACATATTCCATTTACAATGAGTAAGAAAAAAACTACATATCAAACAAAAGTTAAATACCATCAAGTAGATCAAATGGGTATTGTTCACCACGCCCAATACGCTTACTTTTTAGAGCAATCTAGAATAGATTGGTTGCATAGTCAGGGAGTTAGCTATGCCGACTTGGAAAAGGATGGGATTTTACTTCCACTCACCGAAATTTCCATAAATTACAAACGACCTCTGCGTTTTGATGATGTGATTTTTGTCCACACTCACTTAGACGTTTTTGACAATTATTTTGTTACATTTTCCTACCAAATTGAAAATGAGCATAAAACCAAAATAGCAACCGCTTATACGCGTTTGGTTTTTGTTGATAAGACCACCATGAAAGCCATGAAATGCCCTAGTTTTTTAACTGAAAAATTTACGTTCTCATGATTTGTAAGTAATCCCTTACAATTTGAAAAGTTTCGCCTTTTTCCGTTAGCAGTTTTGGTGCTTTTATACCTCCATTTAGCTTTTTTGGACTTTTAAATATGCGGCATTCGTCCCACAGATTTTTCTCCATAAATTGATTTATTGTTATTCTTCCGCCTTCCACTAGAATCGACTGTATTTCATATTGCGTTGCCTTGTGAATCATTGTTTCCAAAAAGGATTCTTTTTCTACTTGCTCCCAATGGATATTTTTATTTTCCGCTGTTTTTACCGTATTGAAAATCATGGTTTGCGCAGCAGTATCAAAAACAGTTGCAGTTGAAGCAACTTTTAAGTTAGGATCAAGTATTATTCTGATGGGATTTCTACCCGTCCATTTGCGTGTGGTAAGTTGTGGGTTATCAGATTCGACAGTTTTACGACCAACTAAAATAGCGTGTTCCTCAGCACGCCACCGATGTGCCAATTGTTGACTATGCACATCGCTAATCCAAGAGACACTGCCTTTGATATCATTTTTTGGTGCCATATATCCATCTGCCGATTGCGCCCACTTTAAAATAATATATGGACGTTTTTGGGTGTGAAAGCAATAAAACCGTTTGTTGAGCTCTTTGCACTTCGCTTCTAAAACGCCTACAATAACCTCTATGCCTGCTTTTTTCATGGCTTTAATACCATTACCTGCCACCTTTGCGTTTGGATCTTCAGCACCAATCACCACCTTTTTAATCCCTTTTGCAATAACCAATTCGCAACAAGGAGGTGTTTTGCCATGATGGGCACATGGTTCTAGATTTACGTATAGCGTAGCACCTTCAAGCGTGTTTGCACTCAATCCTTTTAAAGCATGTACCTCTGCATGTGCGGTACCTGCTTTTTGATGCCACCCCTCACCAATAATAATATCGTTTTTGACTACCACAGCACCAACCATTGGGTTGGGGTAGGTGTTGCCAAAACCTTTTTGTGCCAACGTAAGGCATCTTTGCATGAATGTGTGATGGCTGCTATGCAACTGGAATACGTATTTTAGCAAAAATATCAAATATCCGCATGATAACACAGGGTGTCATTAGACCTATTCACTCAAAAGACAACAAAACCCTTGCGCATGTTTTGCGCAGGGTGTTGGTCTTTACATATATTGACACAACAATGGGAAATACAGGTCATTGTTCCTGTCCTGTTAGGATGACTAAATTGTTGCTGTGAAATTAGTTGAACTTCGCAATATTTTTGAGCAAGAGCTTCGATTGATATACGACACAAAGGAGGTGCGACAACATTTTGCAATCCTTTGTGAAGAGTATTTTGGCTATTCCCCCACGGAAGTGGTTTTGCGTCTAGAACAAACACTTTCAATAGCGGATTCCAACCGATTTAAAAATGATTTATTCCGGCTTAAAAAACACACGCCCATACAATATATAATTGGTAAGGTAGATTTTGCTGATGTGCTGATAAACGTAAACGAGTCGGTGTTAATTCCTCGCCCGGAAACTGAGGAAATAATCCATTGGATTTTGAGTATTTTTCCATCCCATAAATCACTTCAGGTTCTCGATATGGGAACCGGTAGTGGATGCATCGCTCTAGCGTTAAAAAAAGCCCGCCCGAATTGGAATATTACAGCTTGGGACATCGACAGCGATACGCTGTGTCTTGCAAAGCGAAATGCCAAAGAAAATGATTTGGATGTAGATTTTCAAAGGGTTGATATCTTAGCTCAAAACCTTCCTAATAAAGCATGGGACGTAATTGTTTCAAACCCACCATATGTTCCTGAGGCATTGAAAAAAACAACCCGAGCACATGTGTTAAATCACGAGCCACACCACGCCATTTTTGTACCTGACCATAATCCGCTATGCTTTTTTGAACATATTTGCGATTATGCTTCACAACAACTTACACGCTCTGGACAGCTGTTTTTTGAAGGGCATGCGCCGCTTATGGGTGCTGTAAAAACACTTTTACAACAAGCAGGTTTTTACGATATTGTACTTCGAAACGATTTTAGAGCAAATCCACGATTCATACGCGCAAGTAAACAATGACAATAGCCGAACAAATTAACAATCTTAGAAAAGAACTTCACGAACATAATACCCGTTATTATGTAGATGATGCTCCCATAATTTCAGATCAGCTTTTTGACGAAAAATTAGCGGCCTTAAAGGCATTGGAAGCGGCACATCCAGCCTATTTTGATCCCAATTCACCCACCCAACGCGTGGGAGGTGCGGTAACTAAAAACTTTCCTACAGTGGTGCATAAGCATCGTATGTATTCGTTAGATAATTCATACAACAAACAAGATTTATTAGATTGGGAGGCACGTATGTGTAAAATTTTGGGTGTTACATCACTGGACTATACCTGTGAGTTAAAATACGACGGTACATCTATCAGCTTGACATATACCAACGGAAAACTTACACAAGCCGTTACGCGTGGCGATGGTGTTCAAGGCGATGAGGTGACCAACAATGTCAAAACGATCAACACCGTTCCGTTGCAAATCGAGGCAAGTGATGTTCCTGAAACCTTTACAATACGAGGTGAAATTATATTACCTACAGAGGGGTTTAATGCCATGAATGCTGCACGAATTCAAGCAGGTGAAGAACCCTACATGAATCCTAGGAATACTGCTTCGGGAAGTCTTAAACTTCAGGATAGTAGTTTGGTGGCAGCACGTCCATTGGACTGTTTCCTATATCAAATTGTTGCCGATCGACCTCTTTTTAAAACGCAATTGGAGTCGTTAAAAGCTGCCAGGCGGTGGGGGTTTTATGTGCCAAGGCACTACACACATGCTGCTAATATGGATGCAGTTTTAGTGTATTTAAAAGAATGGGAAGAAAAACGCTCAACCTTGCCTTATGAAATAGATGGTGTTGTCATTAAAGTAAACCAACTTGCTTTTCAAGAAGAATTGGGTTACACCGCCAAATCGCCACGTTGGGCGATGGCATTTAAATTTAAAACTGAAGGGGTGGAAACACAACTTCAAGATGTCCTGTATCAAGTAGGTAGAACTGGTGCTATAACTCCGGTGGCGCAACTTGCTCCGGTGTTGTTAGGCGGAACTTTAGTCAAACGCGCATCCTTACACAATGCCGATTTTATTGCCGCCCTTGATTTGCATTATCACGACTCGGTTTCTGTGGAAAAAGGAGGTGAAATCATCCCAAAAATTACAGCAGTACATCCTAATAACAGAAAGCCAAACAGCGTTGCGGTTACCTACATTACTAAATGTCCTGAATGCAGCACTCCTTTGGAAAGAAAGCCAGATGAAGCGCAGCATTATTGTCCAAATTATACAGCTTGTATGCCACAGCGCATAGGTCGTGTAGCGCATTTTATATCAAGAAAAGCTATGGACATTGATGGTTTAGGTGCCGAAACCATTCAACTGATGATGCAAAATCATCTGATACATTCCTATGCCGATTTGTACAATATTAACGTGTCTGATTTAATCCCGTTGGAGCGTTTGGGAGAAAAATCGGCGCAAAATATTGTTCGGGCGATTGCTGCATCAACAGAGGTGCCATTTTCAAGAGTTTTATTTGCCATGGGCATTCGGTTTGTTGGACAAACAGTTGCTAAAAAATTAGCGCAACATTTTGGTACTATTGATGCATTAGCAAGTGCTAGCACAGAAGCATTGGAGGCTGTGGATGAAATTGGATCTCGTATTGCTAATAGTGTAAAAGAGTTTTTTGAATCTACCGAAAATCATAAAATTATAGCAAAACTACGTGTCGCAGGAGTGCAGTTGGCTCAACAGATGGAAGAAGCTCCTGTTTCCACGGCACTTGCCGATTTACGCTTTGTGGTTTCGGGTGTTTTTACAGCTTTTTCAAGAGATGAGCTCAAGGCGCTCATTGTGAAACATGGTGGTAAAATCGCGTCTTCTATTTCCTCAAAAACTTCTTTTGTAGTTGCTGGCGAAAACATGGGACCAGCCAAAAAAAATAAAGCTCAAACACTGGGTGTTCCTATTATTTCTGAGCAAGAGTTACAACGTATGATTACCCCTTAATTGTTAGTTTTGTAATAAAGTGTTGGTTTTTTATGAGATTATTTTCCTTTGGACATCTACGTCCTTTTAAAATGCTATTTTTGCAACTCAATGAAATTCTTTGCCAAACGCGCTGTTGCACAACAGCTTAAGACACTTAAAAATCGCTCGGCTTATAAGCCGAAAGCAATTCGTCGTATGGTATTTATTCATGAAACAGATTTGGATATAACAGAAGCACAATTTGACGATATGTGTTCTTTTTTTTCTTCTGAATTTGATACCATTGAACGTGTTCATTACAACATAAATAAAAAAATGCTTGAAGGCGTAGCAACACCACATTTACATCCGAAAAGTTTGGACTGGCGCGGTCGAATTCATTCCGACAATTTGCTATTTACGCTTGAACAACAATATGATTTAGCTGTTCATTTTGTACACCAAATTACATTGCCTTTGGTGTCCTTTTCAGCTCAAATGAATGCATCATTTCGCATTGGCCCGTCTTCCTTGGATGTTCGTTTAAATGATTTGATGCTTCCTGTAACTGAAGATTTTGATGTATTTCTGTCAGATTTAAAACAATATTTTAATAAAATCCATCCCAATGAGCATACTTAAAGGGGCATCAACCGGCGTTGCGGTAATAACACCTTTTACTGAAAACGGCGCTGTAGATTTTTATGCGTTAAAGCGGATCATTCATTTTTTGATTGATGAAGGGGTCGATTTTTTAGTTGCTTTGGGGACTACAGGCGAGTCCGTTACCCTTACGAAAGAGGAAAGAGATGCCATTTTTACCACATTCGTTCGTGAAGTTGATTCGCGTGTGCCATTAGTAATGGGTCTTGGCGGGAACAATACTGCTAGTTTGGTTGAAGAATTTCAGCAGATTCAGACAAAAGGATATGACGCTATTTTATCTGTTACGCCATATTATAATCGCCCTACACAAGAAGGTCTTTACCAACACTATATGGCATTAGATTCCATTACGCCACTGCCACTTATTTTGTACAACGTTCCAGGAAGAACTGGCGTTAACATGACAGCTGAAACTACACTCAGGTTGGCAAATGATGCGCAGCATATTGTTGCAGTGAAAGACGCAAGTGGCGACTTAGCACAAGGGAAAGAAATTATTTCAAAAGCACCCAAAGGATTTTTAGTTTATTCAGGGGATGACGAAACGGCAATTCCACTTACCCTAATGGGTGGTGCTGGCGTTATTTCTGTGGCAGCAGGTGGTTTTCCAAAAACTTTTTCAGCAGGAATTCAAGCTGCTATCGCCAAAAATACAACCCTGGCAAACAGCATTACAGATCAACTTTTACCTGTTATCGATCTACTATTTATGGAAGGAAATCCTGCGGGTATTAAAGCGGTATCTGCGCTTAAAAATTTAGCGTCTGATACGGTCCGTCTTCCTTTAGTAAAGGCTTCAGAAGGCTTGAAAAATGCTTTGCGTCCTTTTGTGGAACAGTTAGATTAACTCCCACCACCATAAGTATCCATATGGGGTTATTTCCCTTTTCAAATACATATTTAGGGTACGAAAAGGTGCTGTCTGCTAGCTTCCATAACGTTGTGCATCCCAATTTATGAGTTGATTTGTTTTTTTAGTGGGGCAGAAAATTAAATCAAGTTCAATAAACAATAAATAGATACGCATAGAAGTTGTAAGTATGTGATTGGTTTTAGCTAAGTTTGTAGGTATGAAAGTTTCAAATTATTTAATCATTACAGCCCTTGTGCTCTTTGTAGGATGTAGTGATTTACAAAAGGCCCTAAAGAGTGACGATATAAAATTAAAAAATGACTTAGCCATTGAATTATATGAGCAAGGAAAATACCGAAAAGCTGCACAGCTTTTTTCTCAATTAAAAGAAACATACAGGGGAAAACCACAAGCAGAACGCATTGTTTTTTTCTATGCCAATTCGCTTCTAAACACGAAAAATTACATTTTAGCAGCCTATGAATTTGAAACTTTTGTAAAAGCATATCCCAAAAGCCAAAAGGCAGATGAGGCGTATTTTATGATGGCTTTTGCACACTATAAAACCTCGCCAAAATTTAGCTTGGACCAAAAAGATACATACGAGGCACTTGACAAAATTCAAGAGTTCATCAATCGTTATCCTGCTAGCGAACGCATGAATGAAGCCAATGCTATGGTAAAAGAACTCAGAGAAAAAACAGAAAGAAAGGCCTTCGAGACAGCAAAACAATTCAACACCATTCGTGACTATAAAGCAGCTTTAAAGGCACTTGATAACTTTATTGCGGACAATCCAGGAACGCGTTTTAGAGAAGCGGCACTGTTTGTGCAACTATCAGCCGCCACCACATTGGCAGTTAATAGCGTGCAGTATAAAAAGAAAGAACGCCTGGATGAGGCCAAATCAAAATATGAAAATTTTAGGCGGTTGTATCCCAATTCTGCCCACATGGATGCTGCCACAAAAATGATTAAAGATATTGAACAAGAAATTCTTACTTTTGCATCCAATTAATTTCAACGCATGGATTTAAAACGCACACAAGCCGCAGAAACTACAAAAACGTACAACCGTAACGCTTTAGATATTAAGACCGATAACATCTACGAAACTATTTCTGTTTTGGCGAAACGCGCTGTGCAAAT
>CBFICG010000004.1:18590-28911 GCA_965661025.1 Flavobacteriaceae bacterium
CATCAAAATTGAATTGTCTGAAAAACTGGAAGAATTTGCTACACCAACAGAAAATTTAGAGGAAATTTTCGAGAATAAAGAACAGATAGAAGTATCCAAATTCTACGAAAAACTTCCTAAGC
Organism: Flavobacteriaceae bacterium; assembly: GCA_965661025.1. Taxonomy (GTDB): domain Bacteria; phylum Bacteroidota; class Bacteroidia; order Flavobacteriales; family Flavobacteriaceae; genus UBA7446. The sequence continues at coordinate 18,713 of CBFICG010000004.1, forward strand.
CACATGCCATCGCTATTGAACAGTGGTTGCTGGAAAAAATTTACTACCGTCACACGGATTCTGACTCAGAAGCATAGCCATGTCGGTTTTTCATGACAAGCAGATTCTATTAGGAATTTCAGGAAGTATTGCGGCGTACAAAACGCCACAAATTGTCCGATTGCTTGTTAAGGCAGGTTCTGCCGTTCAGGTTGTTATGACCGATTCCGCCAAAACTTTTGTAACACCCCTTACTCTTTCAACTGTTTCAAATCGCGAAGTCTTGAGTTCCTTTACACAAGATGAAAACGAAAATGCCGTTTGGAACAATCATGTGGATTTAGGACTTTGGGCAGATGCCATGATTGTTGCACCAGCATCGGCAAATACACTTTCTAAAATGGCCCAAGCGAATGCGGATAATTTACTCATTGCCTGTTATTTATCTGCAAAGTGCCCTGTTTTTTTCGCCCCTGCTATGGACTTGGATATGTATAAGCATCCAGCAAACAAATCCAATATTGAAACACTTATTTCCAATGGGAACATTTTGATTCCCGCAACATCGGGAGCACTTGCTAGCGGCTTAGAAGGTGAGGGGAGAATGGAAGAACCCGAGCAAATTGTTGCTGCTCTTGAGTTGTATTTTAAAGAAAAAGCCCCTTTTTATGGAAAAAATATTGTCATTACGGCAGGTCCTACATACGAACCTATAGATCCTGTACGTTTTATAGGAAACCATTCCTCTGGAAAAATGGGATATGCTTTGGCAAATTGCGCTGCTGAACAAGGTGCAAACGTAACGCTTATCAGTGGACCAACCGCTGGAAATGTACCTCATCCGAATGTTGAGGTTTTGCCAGTGAATACCGCAAATGAAATGTTACGTGCATGTACAGAGCATTACGATACAGCAGATGCTGTAATAATGTCTGCCGCAGTAGCGGATTTTAAGCCTGCCAGTGAAATCAACCAAAAAATTAAAAAGCAAGATGGTTTGGACGCTATTTCACTTGTGCCTACAACCGATATTCTTGCGCAATTATCCAAGACCAAAAAGCATCAAGTTTTGATTGGATTTGCGTTAGAATCCGAAAATGCTTTATCCAATGCTCAGGATAAGTTATTGAACAAAAACCTAGATGCTATTGTAGTAAATTCCCTTACAGATGATGGAGCAGGGTTTGGCCACGACACCAATAAAATTTCGTTTTTACAGCGCGATAAGGCGGCGGTTCACTATCCGTTAAAACCCAAAAAAGACGTTGCAAAAGATGTATTGGGACACCTTAAAAATATCTTCGATGCGAATTAATATTTTACTGTTGATTTTAGGGTTTTATTCTACGGTTTGGGCACAGCCCGTTCGAGTTGATTTGACTGTAAGTGCCGAACTTGTAAACCAAACCAATATTGCTCCCATAAAAACACTTGAAAAAGCGCTTAGAGATTTTTTAAACAACACCAAGTGGACCTCGGAAAACGGCTCAGAACAGGCTGAAGTTTCCATTTCTATGTTGCTTACCATTTCTAATGTAAACGATAATTCATACACAGGTACACTGCAAGTGCAATCAGGCAGACTGACTTATAACACGAGCTATACATCGCCACTAATCAACTTTTTAGATAATAATTTTGGTTTTACCTATCAAGAATTTCAGCCTTTTTATTTTGATGTAAATCGATACAACAACAACCTTGTTTCGGTGTTTTCATACTATATTTATTTAGCTTTAGGTATGGAGCTAGATAGCTTTTCACCTCTTGGCGGAACTGCCTATTTTGAACGTGCTCGCATCATTGCTAATGCCGCACAGGCAAGCAATGCACAAGGTTGGGCAGTTACACAAAATCGTAACGGTCGTTATGAACTTATAGACCAAATCATTTCGCCTGCTTTTGCTGATTTGAGAAACGTCATTTATCAATATCACAGATATGGATTAGACCGTATGGTTACTGCACCAGCGGAAGCCAAAGAACTGATAAAAGACGAACTACTTAGTTTACAAGGCCTGATGCGTAGGCAACCAAATGCTTACCTGTTGCGCGCCTTTTTTGATGCAAAAGGAGAAGAAATAGGTCAGTTGTTTAGCGACGGTCCAGAAGTGGAAACCGAAGCCCTTCTGCGTTTTTTAAATCGGTTTGCTCCAAATAATGCTTCCTATTGGGCGATGATTGCTCGTTGATAACTTCGTGTTTTCAAATGCCATAAACACCCTATATTTGAAATAACGACATTTAATAAACGTGCTTGTTTCCTTAGTCATAAAAAACTTTTCTCTAATCGAAGATCTTGAGGTTTCTTTTGCCTCGGGGTTGAGTATTTTAACTGGTGAAACAGGTTCTGGAAAATCTATTCTCTTTGAGGCATTGTCCCTTATTTTGGGGCAACGTGCCGATTTGTCCACCATTCGCAAAGGCGCATCAAAATGTATTGTTGAGGCAACTTTTAACATTGATAATCACAGTCTCAGTACTTTGTTTGAAACGTTGGATGTTGACCAAGAGCCAAACACCATTGTGCGTAGGGAATTGAGTATCAGCGGTAAATCACGGGCTTTTGTAAACGATACGCCTGTAACATTAGACGCTTTAAAAGCATTGGGAACAGCTCTAGTGGATATTCACACCCAACGCCAAACCATTCAGCTTACAGACCCTGCCTTTTATCTTAAGCTTATTGATGCATATGCCAACAACGATTCCTTATTACTAGCTTACAAAAAAGCGTATGCCTATTGGCAAACATGTACAAAAACACTATCCGAACTCAAAGAACGTCAAATACAATCTAGCGAGACGTTAGATTATCACACATTTTTGCTGCAGGAATTAGAGCAAGTTTCTTTGTCGCCAAATAGTATTGAATCTCTAGAAGAAGAAGCTGCAATGTTGAGAAACGCAACAGCTTTACGCGCAACACTTTCTGAGGTCGTTGCCTTGGGTATACAAGACGATATTGGTTTGCAGGATCAGTTAAATTTGCTCACACAACTGTTATCAAAGATTGAATCCTTATCAGAAGCATACGCCTCTTTACATAGCCGTATTTTGAGTGTTGGGATTGAATTCTCCGATATCATACAAGATGCACAGCTATTAGGTGAAGCCGTTACCGATGACCCAGCGCGCCTTGAAGAAGTAGAAAATAATTTGAGCACGTTGCATCATTTGTGTCAAAAACACAAGGTGCAAAATGCAATTGGATTGATTGAAAAAAGAGACGAATTGCGTCAATTGTGTGGAAATGTAGAACACTTAGAAGAGCAAATTGCGGCTTCTACTGCAGATGTTGAAAAAGCCTCTCAAAACCTCTATGATACAGCACAAAAACTTCGTTTACAACGAAAAAACGTATGCAAGCCGTTGGCCGATGTGCTGGCAATACGTTCTCGTGATTTAGGGATGCAACATGTTCGTTTTAATATTAAATTAAATCCATTGTCTTCACCGAGTTCAAGCGGTACTGAGGAAGTTGAATTATTGTTTTCAGCCAATAAAGGAATCGATTTTGCTCCAATAGGTAAAGTTGCTTCTGGTGGAGAGCTATCACGAATTATGCTAGTGATTAAATCTATCATGGCAGAAAAAACACAACTTCCCACATTAATATTGGATGAAATTGACACAGGAGTTTCTGGGGAAATGGCAAATGCTATGGGAAAAAGAATGCACGAAATAAGCCGTCATATGCAATTGATTTCTATTACCCATTTACCACAAATTGCTGCATTGGCTGACGCGCATTATAAAGTGTATAAAGACATCGTCGGCGAAACGACGCAAACGTTTTTGATGCCTTTAGATGAAGCTGCCAGAATAGAAGAATTAGCAGAAATGTTAGGAGGGAAAAATAAAAAAGAATCAGCCTTGCGTCACGCGCAAGAGTTGCGAAACGTTTAATTATAATTTTTAAAGATGAGTTACGGATTACTAAAAGGGAAAAGAGGAATTATTTTTGGGGCATTGGATGAAAACTCTATTGCTTGGAAAACGGCAGAGCGTGTTCATGAAGAAGGCGGTTCGTTTGTGTTGACGAATGCACCTATTGCCATGCGCATGGGAACGATCAATGAGCTTGCCAAAAAAACAGACGCAACCGTAATTCCTGCCGATGCTACTTCGCTGGAAGATTTGGAAAAATTGGTTTCTGAAGCTGTTACAGTTTTGGGGGGCAAACTCGATTTTGTGTTGCACTCCATTGGCATGTCTGTCAATGTGCGTAAAGGACGTGCCTATACTGACCAAAAATACGATTGGACGGCAAAAGGTTGGGACGTTTCTGCAGGGTCGTTTCACAAAGTCATGCAAGTGCTTTACAAGCACGACGCCATGAACGAATGGGGAAGTATCGTTGCTTTGTCGTACATGGCGGCACAGCGTGTTTTTCCAGACTATAATGACATGGCAGATAACAAAGCTTTCTTGGAGTCTATTGCACGAAGTTTTGGCTATTTCTTTGGTAGAGATAAGAATGTTCGTGTTAATACCATTTCGCAATCGCCAACACCAACCACCGCTGGGAAAGGCGTAAAAGGCTTTGACGGCTTTATTTCCTATGCCGAAAAAATGTCGCCTCTTGGAAATGCATCAGCACTAGATTGTGCCAATTATACGGTTTCTTTGTTTTCAGACCTGACACGTAAAGTAACGCTGCAGAACTTATTTCACGACGGTGGATTTTCCAATATGGGTGTAAGTGACGCCGTTATGCAAGCCTTTGAGGAACAGCAAAATCCATAATGATGTCTGTTGGGCAGCGAACCTACAAAAAAAGATTTTTAGGCTCAAAACAGGGCCTGTTGTTTTTGGTATTTGCTGCCATTCTTTGGACATTAAGCGCCTTATCTGAAACTTACACGACTACCATTCCTGTTGAGTTAAAACTTCAAGATAACACAGTTAGCTTTGTACTATTAGCCTCAAAAATTGATGTTCCGGCTCGTGTTTCTAGCTCGGGATTTTCGGTGTTATACAGAAAAATTTTTCCTCGTAAAATTCAAATTTCTATTAATGAATTACCCATAAAAGATGCTCAAAACCCCGTCATTAGTGCGGTTTTTTTATTGGATAAATACAACGAAACGTATTCTAATCCAAACGATATCAAAGGATTTGTTCCTGCTACTGTATTGTTGCCCATTGTGCAGGCTACACAAAAATCTTTTGCACCAACATTGGCAGCATTACCCTTACTTGAACCAGGTTTTCAGTTTGTGACTCCCGTAACATTTAGCGTAGATAGCATTACGGCATTCGGAAGCAAAGAAGTTTTGGACCAATTGGAACAGGCGGTATTTGAATTGCCTTCCGAAAAGCCTTTACGCGCTAATTTTTTACTTGAAGCAACCTTAATAGATTCCATTGCTCAAGTTGCAAATTGGAGCACAACTCGCATACAGGTAAGTGGCGCTGTGGACAGGTATTCTGACGTATCTTTTGTGTTGCCTGTTAAGCTCAGTAATGTCCCCTTGGATACGCACATCGCCCTAGCGCCAAAACAGGTTGAAATCAAGTTTGCTTTACCTTTGGGACTACTTCGTTCTATAGACGCCTCAATGTTAAGTGCAGTCGCTGTGTTTGATCAAACCTCTTCTGGTCAACTTCCAATTGAGGTAATGGGGCTACCTGACACAGTAAAAAAACTATCTATATCACCACCATCAATTTCCTATTTTATTGTAGAATGAAACATTATGCACTTACTGGTGGCATTGGGAGTGGTAAGTCTACGGTTCTTGCCGAGTTTAATAAATTAGGTATTCCTACTTTTTCCGCTGATGATTCTGCTAAACGTGCCATGCACAATAGCGCTGAAATTAGGGCTAAAATCACAGCTCTTTTTGGTGATGTAGCATACATTGATGGGGCGCTTAACAGGGCATTTATTGCAGAACAGGTTTTCCAAGATAAAGCCAAGTTAAATGCATTGAACGCTTTGGTGCATCCTGCTGCAAAAGTAGCGTATGAGCAATGGCGTGATTTGCAAGAGGCGCCATATACCATGTATGAGTTTCCGATAGTTTTTGAATTGAATGCACAAGACCGATTTGATGGCGTTATTTTGGTTATTTCTTCTGAAAGGGAGCGTATTCGTCGTGTACAAACTCGTGATAAAGTATCGGAAGCTGACGTGAGGACGCGCATTATGAATCAATGGCCGGATGCGCAAAAAGTACCACTTGCAAACTTTGTAATTGAAAATGTAGACCTTAGCAACACGGAAAAACAAATAAATGCGTTGCATCAGCAGTTGTTAAAAGCATCACAACAATGAAAAAAAATCTTTTTGCGGTATTGATTGCTTTTATGGGATTATCTCTTTTGGGGATAATAATTGTGCAAACATTTTGGATTCAAACCAATTTGAACAATCGCGAGCGCCAGTTTTCGTTAAGTGTAACTAAGGCATTGTCTTCTGTTTCGGAGCAAGTCAAAGAACGTGAGTTACGCGACTACATCACGGCTACTCAAAAATTGATGGACAGTATTGGTTCTCCAAAAGAATCTCAAATTACAGCGGTGTTTCAATACATCGATCGCACAACAGAGAAAAACAAAACGCTTTTGGTTTCGAGCGGAATCATTGAAGACACCTATGGCATTTTCCCTAATTTATACGATCCTGCTGCATCAGACTCAACACCAATTCTGGACTACCGCAGCATCAAGGCTACTACGGTATTGGAAGAAAATATTGAAGGCACAGTAAATAGAATGTCAGCGGCGGAGCGTATGCAGCGCATTGAGCGTTTATCGTCTATGGACAAAGCAAAATACGAAAGTATTTTTATGGATATTGCTGCTAATAAGCCTATTGAAAAACGCGTTAGTACTTTTGAATTAGAGCTCTTGTTGGGGCAAGAATTATTGCTATTGGATATTGATGCGAGTTTTGAGTTTCGAGTTTTTGAGGGAAATCGTATGTCTGGTCTTGGGACGGAATTTTTTCTTCAAAATGTCAATAAAACCACCTATAAAACACCACTATTTGTTGATGTGAATGGCGAAAGTAAATATGAATTACGTCTTATTTTTCCTGAGAAAAGTGCCTTTTTACGTGCCTCTGTAATGAGATCTATCATATTATCAATTTTATTCACCTTAATCATCATTGGTGTTTTTGCTGTTACTTTACTACAAGCATTTAAGCAAAAGAAAATTTCAGATATCAAATCTGACTTTATCAACAACATGACACACGAATTTAAAACACCCATTGCAACCATACAGTTGGCATTGGATGCTTTGGGTACCCCTGCCATTGCCAAAAAGCCAGATAAGGTTACGCAATACCTCGGGATGATTCGTGATGAAAGCCGCCGAATGAACACACAAGTGGAAAACGTATTACAAATTTCCAGAATGGATAGGCGAGAGCTTGAACTTACCACAGCAGATATTGACCCACATACACCTATCAAAACTGCCATTGAGCATGTACGTTTGCTTATTGATCAAAATGAAGGAACGTTATCCACATCTTTTGACCCTATAATAATTAAACTTCCCATGTCAGAATCGCATATGACAAATGTTTGGGTAAATCTGCTTGAAAATGCTATAAAATATTCCAAAGACCAGGTTGAAATCGATATTTACACTACTGTTACTGAGAATGCATTTACTGTCAAAATTCAAGACAAAGGTATTGGTATGAGTGGTAGCGTTCAACGGCGCGTTTTTGATCGTTTTTACAGAGAAGAATCTGGAAATATTCACAACGTAAAGGGACATGGATTAGGACTGTCTTACGTAAAGCGTATCGTGGAATTGCATAATGGCACGATTTCTGTAAAAAGTCAACTTAAAAAAGGAAGTATCTTTACGGTAAGGTTTCCACTAAAACACACATTATGATAGCTGCTAAGAAAAGAGTTTTACTGGTTGAGGATGATCAGAATTTTGGCACTATTCTTCGAGATTATTTAGAGCTTCACGACTATGATGTGGTATTGGCGCGCAATGGTGTGGAAGGCAGCGAAAAATTCAACAAGGGAGAATTTGATATTTGTTTGCTTGATGTTATGATGCCGTATAAAGATGGATTTACACTAGCCAAAGAGATTCGAAAAACAAATAATACAGTTCCCATCATTTTCCTGACCGCTAAATCGATGAAAGATGACGTGGTAAAGGGCTATAATTTAGGTGCGGATGACTATCTGACCAAGCCCTTTGACTCTGATGTGTTGATGCTGAAAATGAAAGCTATGTTTTACCGCATGGAGCAAAATGTCATAAACCTTGATAAGGCTAAACACTTGTTTTCTATTGGTAAATTTAATTTCAATGCCAAGCTCAGAGAGCTTTCATACGGTACAGGTGCTGCCGTAAAACTCTCTCCCAAGGAGGGAGCCTTACTACATTTATTGGCCTTGCACCAAAATGATTTGATGCCTAGGGAATTGGCACTCAAGAAAATTTGGAAAGATGATTCGTACTTTACATCACGTTCCATGGATGTATATATTGCCAAGCTACGTAAACACCTTAAAGCCGACCCAGCAATTGAAATCAGCAACATTCATGGCGAAGGATTCCGAATGACGGCTCCTTAGGTAGCTCGAGGATGAAAATGTCTTATGGCTTCTTTTAAATGCCGTTGACTCATGTGAATATACCGCTCTGTAGTAGTAATGCTGGCGTGTCCCATCATGTGTTGCACCAACTGAATATCTGCCCCATTTTCTACCAAATGTGTTGCAAAGGAATGACGTAGCGTATGCGGACTTACATTCTTATTTATTTTAGCGCGAAGCGCAGCATTTTTGACGATTGTAAAGACCATATTTCGTGTAAGTTCTTTCCCTCGATTGTTTAAAAACAACCTGTCTTCAAATCCTTTGATTAATGTTGTTTTTTCCAAACCAATATAATCTTCAATATAAGTTAGTGTGTTTTCTGCCACAGGCACCCAACGCATTTTGTCGCCTTTCCCGCGAATGCGAATCAATGCCTTTTCAAAAAAAATATCAGATTTATTAAGCTGTGTAAGTTCGCTAACGCGAAGACCACAACTGTAAAGAAGTTCTAGCATGCAGTGGTTTCTAAAAGCATATTTACTTTCATTGTCAATCCCTGCAATTAAGGCGTCTACTTCTTTTGTAGATAATGTATCTGGAAAGGTTTTTCGAATTTTGGGTACCTCTAAAAGTTGCGTGGGATTATCATTTCTATATCCTTCAAGTTGTAGGTAAACAAAAAAGCCTTTAATGCCCGAAATAATTCTGGATTGAGTTGGTGGTTTTACCTCTTTAGAAAGTTGATAAACAAAGTCTTTTAGCGTTGCTGCGCTTAACAAAATGGGGGAGTTGTTGGATTGTAACGTTTGGCAGTAATTTGCTAATCTGTTTACATCATATTGATAGCTTTCAATGGTGTTTTCCGACATCCCTTGTTCTAAGCGGAGGTAAAAGGAGTAGGTTTCTATGGCTTTTTCCCATTGCATTCTGAAAGGTAACTATTTTTTGGCATTAGATTTAAAAATTAGCTGGGTGACCAATTAATGCTGTGAAATAAGCACCTGTTTTCCTAAAAATATTGTTTCGGTTCGTGTAAATAATATTACTTGAAGAGTTGCATTTTTGGTTTAGTATAAATATTACAGCTACGAGCATCCGGTTAGCCTTTGCTGATGGATTGCTTACATCTGCATTAAATTCCCAAGAGTTTCTTAGTTTTGAATAAATTTTAGCATGGAAATTACCATCATCAACGGACCAAATCTAAATTTGTTAGGTAAACGTGAACCCGACATTTACGGTGCACAGGGTTTTGAAACCTATTTAGAAACTCTAAAAGAACAATTTCCAACGTGTACGTTTACTTATATTCAATCCAATATTGAGGGAGAATTGATTGATGCGTTACATCAGCACGGGTTTTCTGGCGATGGTATTATTTTAAATGCTGGTGCCTATACGCACACTTCTGTTGGACTTGGCGATGCCATCAAGGCAATTGAAACACCTGTTGTAGAGGTGCATATTTCAAATACTTTTGCTCGGGAAGATTTCCGTCATACATCATACCTCACGCCGCATGCTAAAGGACTAATTTTAGGATTTGGTCTCCAAAGTTACACCCTTGCAGTACGGTTTTTCACTACTGCAAATTAACATTGTTAGACAGGTCTATATCGATTACTACTTGTAATTGATTTTTGGACAAACCAATCCACGATTTTATCGGGGAGGTAAAACGCCAATAGT
>CBFICG010000005.1:0-18826 GCA_965661025.1 Flavobacteriaceae bacterium
TAGCAACAACCTCATCTGGATTTACCCCCTTTGAAGGCTTTTTTCCAAAGAATTTTTCTACTTCTTCTTGAATAACGGGTATCCGTGTTGAACCACCTACCAAAATGACCTCATCAATATCGCCTGTAGATAGACCGGCATCATCAAGTGCATTTTTAACAGGATTCATAGAGCGTTTTACAAGCTCGTCTGCAAGTTGCTCAAATTTGGCACGCGTAAGGGTTTTTACCAAGTGCTTTGGTCCGGATGCTGTAGCAGTAATATACGGCAAATTAATTTCGGTTTGTGTCGAAGAAGATAATTCGATTTTTGCCTTTTCAGCCGCTTCCTTAAGTCGTTGCAGCGCCATTGGGTCTTTGCGAAGATCTATATCTTCTGCCTCTTGAAATTCATAGGCGAGCCAATGGATAATCACATCGTCAAAATCATCTCCCCCTAAGTGTGTATCTCCATTTGTAGCAAGAACTTCAAAAACGCCATCGCCTAGTTCCAGTACGGAAATATCAAACGTACCGCCTCCAAGGTCATATACAGCAATTTTTTTGTCCGAACCTCCTTTATCTAATCCGTATGCTAAGGCTGCAGCCGTGGGCTCATTTATGATACGCTGTACTTTCAAACCAGAAATTTCCCCAGCTTCTTTAGTGGCTTGGCGTTGTGCATCGTTAAAATACGCAGGGACAGTAATTACTGCTTCAGAGACTGTTTGACCTAAATAATCTTCGGCAGTTTTCTTCATTTTTTGCAACACCATAGCCGAAAGTTCTTGGGCGGTGTACAAACGACCATCGATATCTACACGAGGCGTATCATTATCTCCTTTGACCACTTTATATGGAACTCGCTCAACATCGTTTTTAGATTCTGAGAATTTATTCCCCATAAATCTTTTTATGGAAGAAATAGTCTTGGTGGGATTGGTAACTGCTTGGCGTTTTGCAGGGTCCCCCACCTTAATTTCGCCACCTTCTACAAAAGCAACTACAGAGGGAGTTGTACGCTTTCCTTCTGCGTTTGGAATGACAACAGGTTCATTTCCTTCCATAACAGAAACACACGAGTTTGTTGTTCCTAAATCAATACCGATAATTTTACTCATTACAATAATATTTTAATCATTATAGTCAATCATTATGCCATTTAGATTTACTGACAGGTTGTCAGATTGCAAACATATGCGCTCAATAGTGTATTTTTGAAAAAAAGTATTTATGTCAGCTGCTAAAAAAGCGTATAAGCGCGTGACCACAAACTCACTAATTGAGATGAAACAGGCAGGAGAAAAGATTTCCATGCTCACTGCCTACGACTATTCAATGGCAAAAGCCGTAGATGCTGCAAATATTGATGTGATTTTGGTAGGCGACTCGGCCTCAAACGTCATGTCTGGACACGAAACCACGCTCCCTATCACTATTGACCAAATGCTGTATCATGCTACTGCGGTGGTACGTGCAGTAAAACGTGCTTTAGTGGTGGTAGATTTGCCTTTTGGAAGCTACCAATCTGATCCCAAAGAAGCATTGCGTTCTTCCATACGGATTATGAAAGAAGCGGGTGCGCATGCTGTTAAAATTGAAGGTGGCGCGGAAATTAAAGATTCCATGACCCGCATTTTAAATGCGGGAATTCCCGTTATGGGGCATCTTGGATTAACCCCGCAATCGATATACAAATTTGGAACATATTCCGTTCGTGCTAGAGAAGAAGCTGAAGCAGAAAAATTAATTGAAGATGCCAAATTACTTGAACATTTAGGTTGTTTTTCGTTGGTGTTAGAAAAGATTCCAGCAGAATTGGCAGCAACAGTAGCCAAAACCGTCAACATCCCAGTTATTGGTATTGGTGCGGGAAATGCCGTTGATGGGCAAGTTTTAGTACTCCACGATATGCTTGGACTTACAACTGAATTTAGCCCGCGGTTTTTACGCAGATACATGAATTTATACGGCCAAATGACAGATGCCGTACAGCGCTACGTCAAAGACGTAAAGTCGAGCGATTTTCCCAATAAAGACGAACAGTACTAATTGCAGCCTGAAATTCTCTTTGAAGACAATCATTTGTTGGTGATAAACAAACCAGCAGGAATGCTTTCGCAGGGTGATAATACGGGGGATTTAAGTGTTTTGGAGGTATGTAAAAACATGATAAAGCACCGTGATAAAAAGCCCGGAAGTGTGTATTTGGGCTTGCCTCACAGGTTAGACCGACCTACAAGTGGCGTGATGGTGTTGGCAAAAACCTCCAAAGCATTAACACGCCTCAATAAACAATTTGCTGAAAAGGGAACCCAAAAAATATACTGGGCCATAGTATCGGGAACTCCAAAGGCATCTCCTACCCGATTAGTGCATTTTTTGGTACGTAAGCCTGCGCAAAACAAATCATATGCACACAAAAAAGAAGTGCCAAACAGCAAGATTGCCACACTAATTTATACCAAAAAAAAAGCGTTTGACCGGTATAGCTTAATCGAAATTGAATTGCTATCAGGAAGGCATCATCAAATTAGAGCGCAGCTTAGTGCAGAGGGACTTACCATAAAAGGGGATTTAAAGTACGGTGCATCACGTCCTAACAGAAATGGAAGTATACATTTACATGCCAAAAAACTTACCCTTAGTCACCCCACCTTAAAAAAACGTATAACTTTTATAGCCCCACTTCCAAAAGATGCGTTATGGGATGCTGTTTAGCAAGCAGATAAATACAAAAAAATCTCCATCTATATTAGTCATGTTAAATACATTTAATTGTCATTAGTAATACCAATTTAAAAAATCCTTTTGAGGCATAATTGAAAATAAACATTTATCTTGTTTTTTTTAAATTAATACAAATGATAAAAAATTTTATTTTTTTTGTGTCTAGTTGTCTGGCTGTATCTTTGAATGCACAGTACAATTATACCCCTTCAAAAGAAAATTTAACCGCCAGGGAAACATTTCAAAATGATAAGTTCGGGATGTTTATACATTGGGGTGTTTATAGCATTTTAGGAGATGCGGAATGGGTAATGACCAAACAAAACATAAAAACAGACCGCTACGAGTTGCTCCCAACATTTTTTAATCCTATTGAATTTGACGCCAAAAAAGTTGTAGCGTTAGCCAAAGAAGCTGGAATGAAATACATAACAATAACCACAAAACATCATGATGGTTTTGCCATGTATGATTCTAAATTTTCTGATTATAATATTGTGAAAGCAACTCCTTATGGAAAAGATATTTTCAGAGCTTTAGAACAGGAATGTGAAAGACAAGGCATTAAATTATTTGCCTATTACTCACAATTAGATTGGCACCACAAAGATTACTTTCCAAGAGGTCGCACTGGGCTTGGTGTGGGAAGACCTGAGACTGGCAATTGGGCAAACTATCTTGAGTTTCAAAATGCGCAAATAAAAGAATTAGCAGAAAATTATAACATATATGGCTTTTGGTTTGATGGTTTTTGGGACATTTTAAAAGAAAAAGGACGTACACCCGAAACCAGAAAGGAAGGGGTTGAACGTTGGAAACTCTTTGAAACATACAAATTAATTCATGACATTGATTCCGCTATTTTGATAGGGAACAACCATCACTTGACTCCTTTTGCGGGAGAGGATTTTCAAATGTTCGAAAAGGATCTACCTGGAGAAAGCACTACAGGTTTTGGCAGTGCCAAAATAGCTGAATTACCACTAGAAACGTGTGAAACAATTAACCACTCTTGGGGATTTAATTTACAAGACAACAATCACAAATCAGTTAAAAAACTTATTCAATACCTTGTAAACGCAGCAGGCAGGAATGGGAATTTTCTACTAAACATTGGACCCATGCCAAATGGTAAAATTCAAGATGAACATGTAAAACTATTAAAGCAAGTTGGTACATGGATTAAAGAAAATGGGGAGACAATCTACGGGACACGAGGAGGAATTATTCCTGCAACCAAAGACGTTGTATCCACTCAAAAAGGTAAAACGCTGTACATTCATATTCTAAACCCTGAATTAAATGAATTCGAAGTTGATGGCTTTAAAGAAAAAATTAAAAAAGTGACTTTTTTTAATGATGAGAGTACGCACAGATATGAGTTGAAAAACGAAAAATTAGCTATTGCAATTCCAGCGAATAAAAAGAATGATTTCGATACCATTATTAAAGTCCTTTTAAAATAGAGAATAGAGCTTTTAAGTATCCTCCTTTAAAAAAACGACACCTCAGGCAACTAAACAAATTCAATATTCCGTAAAGGATTCTGTGACCTTTTTTTTCAGTTGCTTTAGCAATTCAAAACCAATATCAAACAGAAGTGCCAAAAGCAGTTTTTAGTCCTAATTCTAACCCCCTAAGTTCTGCAAGACCCTTTAATCTACCAAGTATAGAATACCCACAATAGGACGTATTGTTGTGCAAATCATAAAGCATTTGGTGCCCATGATCTGGGCGCATTGGGATTTCGATAGCTCTTTCTTTCTCTAATTTAATAATTGCTTTTATGATTTCAACCATATCGGACGAGCCATTTAAATGTGCTGCTTCAAAAAAACTTCCATCAGATTCTCTAGTTACGTTTCTTAAATGAAAAAAATGAATTTTTGATGAAAATTTATCTATCATTTTTGGAAGATCATTTGACGGATTTGCGCCAAGTGATCCCGTACAGAATGTAATCCCATTTGATGGACTATCCACAAAACCAATTAAATCATCAAAATCCTGTTCAGCTTTCATGATTCTGGGTAGCCCTAAAATGTCCATTGGAGGGTCATCTGGGTGAATTGCCATCAATACTCCGCACTCTTCAGCTACCGGAATAACTTCATTTAAGAAAAAAGACAAGTTTTCTTTTAAATCATCATGAGTAAGGTCCTTGTATGGAACTAACATCTGTTTAAACGTATCAATAGATAAATCATCAACAGTTCCTGGTAATCCTTTCAAAATATTGGAAATTAATAGCGTTTTCTGATGTTGCGTCATTGTGGAATGTAATGCTTTTGCTTTATCCAAAACAGTAGTGTCGTATGCTTCTGTAGCACCCTCACGCTCCAATAAATACACTTCAAATACTGCCATTTCAACCTTATCAAATCGAAGTGCAGTAGCACCATTTGGCAATGGCCAGTAAAGTTGTGTTCTTGTCCAGTCTAAAACAGGCATAAAATTATAGCAAACCCTATGTAAACCACATGACGCAACATTTTTAATACTTTGTTTATAATTTTCAATTCGTTTTTTATAATCGTCTCTTCTTAACTTAATGTTTTCATGTACAGGAATACTTTCAATAAAAGACCATTTCAATCCTGCGTTTTCAATCATTTTTTTTTGTTGTTGGATTTGGGCAATCTGCCATACTTCGCCATTTTTTACATGGTGGAGTGCAGAAACTACACCACTTGCTCCCGTTTGAGAAATATGTGACAATGAAACGGGGTCTGTAGGACCGAACCAACGAAAAGTTTGAATCATGTTATTGTGTTAAACGCCACTAAAGGCACTAAAACCACCATCTATAGGGACAACAATTCCAGTAACAAAGCTAGCTTCATCACTCAATAGCCATTGCACTGTACCGTTTAGTTCACTGGCATGCCCAAAGCGCTTCATAGGCGTGTTTGCAATTATTTTATTTCCGCGTTGGGTATATGAACCGTCTTCGTTTGTTAAAAGTGTTTTATTTTGTTTCCCAATAAAAAACCCTGGTGCAATAGCATTAACTCGAATTTTATCTCCAAACTTTAACGCAAATTCAGTGGCTAACCATCGAGTGAAATTATCAATAGCGGCTTTAGATGCAGAGTAACCTACCACGCGGGTAATCGCGCGGGATGCAGCCATCGAAGATATGTTGATTATATTTCCCTTGCCGTTTGAGACAATTTCTTCACCAAATACCAGTGCAGGTATCACTGTACCGTCTAGGTTAAGTTGAGAAACCCTTCTAAAATCTTCTATTGATAAATCAAAAATATGTTGATCTGTTTGGATTGTAGCTCCAGGCATATTTCCACCTGCGGCATTTATCAAGGCATCAATTTTTCCCCAATTTTCGATGATAGCGTTCTTAACATTTATTAAGGCTACTTTATCCAAAACGTCACAAGAAAAACCCAATACATTCTTGCTTATTTCATGAAGTTCTTTGCATTTTTTTAAAACAGCGTCTTCATTTCTGCTGAGGATAACAACTTTTGCCCCCTGTTCGAGCAAATGCTTGGCAATAGAACCGCCCAAAACCCCAGTTCCACCAGTAATGACAATAACTAAGTCTTCAACATTAAATAAGCGCATTTATAGTTCTAAAAAAATTCAACAACGAAAATAATCATTTGGTGACAACTTCAAAACATTAGGTACAGATGTTAATACTTTGACAACTAAATGAGTGTGAAATTATGACTTTACTGCATAAATTAATTACTTTTGCGGTTAACCTTTTAATAGATGGGAAAACAACACGTTCAAATTTTTGACACTACCTTACGTGACGGTGAACAGGTTCCAGGGTGTAAGTTAAACAAAGAACAAAAATTGATTCTTGCTAAACGCCTTGACACACTTGGTGTTGACATCATAGAAGCTGGCTTTCCCATTTCCTCACCTGGAGATTTTGAAGCGGTAAGTGATGTAGCCAAAACAGTACAAAATGCAATTGTTTGTGGCTTAACTCGTGCGGTTCAAAAGGATATTGACGTAGCCGCAGAGGCGTTAAAACCTGCGAAACGTGCAAGAATTCACACAGGAATAGGCACTTCAGATTCCCACATTGAGCACAAATTTCGCTCAACTCGTGATAAAATTATTGAACGTGGGGCAGCTGCCGTAAAACATGCCAAAAAATTTGTTGAAGATGTAGAATTCTACGCAGAAGATGCTGGTAGAACCGAAAATGCGTTCTTGGCGCAAGTTTGTGAAGCCATGATACAGGCAGGAGCTACTGTATTAAATATTCCCGACACCACTGGGTATTGCCTTCCAGATGAGTATGGCGCCAAAATAAAATATTTAATGGAGCATGTGCCGTCAATTCACAAAGCAGTGCTTTCGTGTCATTGTCATAACGATCTAGGGTTGGCAACCGCAAACTCCATCTCTGGAGTTATCAATGGAGCGCGCCAAATTGAATGTACCATAAATGGTATTGGTGAACGTGCTGGAAACACATCATTAGAAGAAGTAGTGATGATTATGCGTCAACATCCCCATTTAGCACTTGACACGCGTATTCAAACACAATTACTCTCTGAAACCAGTCGTATGGTTTCTGAAGCTATGGGTATGGTAGTACAGCCTAACAAAGCCATTGTTGGCGCAAATGCATTTGCACACAGTTCTGGAATTCATCAAGACGGCGTAATCAAAAATCGGGAAACGTACGAAATTATTAATCCGCATGATGTTGGGGTGGACACCTCATCTATCGTACTTACGGCCCGCAGCGGACGTGCCGCACTTGCTTATCGCGCCAAAAATATCGGTATTGAACTAACCAAAGATGAGCTTGATTTGGCTTACGCCACTTTTTTAACTTTTGCAGATAGAAAGAAAGAAATTACCGACGACGACATTCCTGAAATTGTAAAGTCTGCTGGTATTAGTTAAACTTACATGAAAAAAACACTTTTCGATAAAGTTTGGGACAGCCACGTTGTGTCTTCCGTAGAAAACGGCCCAGATATCTTGTACATTGACAAACATTTAATTCACGAAGTTACCAGTCCCCAAGCGTTTAATGTGCTTGAAGAAAAAGGGATTCCGCTTTTTAGGCCCAACCAAGTTGTTGCTACTGCCGACCACAATGTACCCACTGAAAATCAGCACTTGCCTATTCAAGATGAACTATCACGAAAACAAGTAGCGCAATTAGGTGAAAACTGTGAAAAACATGGTGTAACCCTTTACGGACTGGGGCATCGCTATCAAGGTATTGTTCACGTTATTGGTCCAGAACTAGGTATCACACAACCTGGAATGACTATGGTTTGTGGCGATAGCCATACCTCTACGCACGGCGCGTTTGGGACCATTGCTTTTGGTATTGGAACAAGCCAAGTGGCGCAGGTGTTTGCTAGTCAGTGTGTATTGGTAGCAAAGCCAAAAAGTATGCGCGTGGTGGTTTCGGGCGACTTACACCCCGATGTGCAACCCAAAGATGTTATCCTTTACATTATTTCAAAATTAGGAACAGATGCGGGCACGGGCTATTTTGTTGAATTTGCGGGGACTGTTTTTGAGCAAATGAGCATGGAGGGACGCATGACCGTTTGCAATATGAGTATTGAAATGGGCGCTCGTGGCGGTATGATTGCGCCAGATCAAACTACTTTTGATTATGTTTTGGGGCGTGAATTTGCGCCGAAAGATGAGGATTATGAAAATAAAATTGCCTATTGGAAAACACTCCCAACAGATGTGGGTGCATCTTTTGATTTAGAACATCACTTTGATGCAGCCGAGATCCGCCCCATGATCACTTACGGAACAAATCCAGGAATGGGCGTGAAAATTGGAGATGCAATTCCGGAATTAGACGACGCAAGTTTTATCAAATCCTTGAATTATATGGGCCTAAAAGCTGGAACGAATTTGCTTCATATGCCCATTAGCCATGTATTTATCGGAAGTTGTACTAATTCCAGAATTGAAGATTTTAGAGCCGCTGCAGCATACGTAAAAGGAAAGCAAAAATCGCCAAAGGTGTCAGCGTTAATTGTACCTGGTTCCCAACAAGTAGCAAAACAAATTGTAGCAGAGGGATTAGACCGTGTATTTGAAAGTGCTGGATTTGTATTACGGCAGCCTGGCTGCTCTGCATGTTTGGCTATGAACGACGATAAAATTCCCGAAGGAGCATATTGTGTTTCTACCTCAAACCGAAACTTTGAAGGGCGACAAGGACAAGGCGCACGAACGCTTCTAGCGAGTCCTGTTACTGCTGCAGCTGCAGCCGTTGCAGGTAAAATTGTAGATGTAACGCAGCAGTAATGGAAAAATTTGAAATTTTAGAAAGCGGTATGGTTCCGCTAACCGTAGAAAATGTGGATACCGACCAAATTATCCCTGCGCGATTTTTGAAAGCTACAGACCGTAAAGGTTTTGGTGAGAACCTGTTTAGAGATTGGCGGTATACCAGTGACAACCAACCTAAAGAAGATTTTGTGCTAAATAACACTGCATATTCTGGTTCAATTTTAGTAGCAGGCAATAATTTTGGCTGTGGCTCTAGCCGTGAGCATGCCGCATGGGCATTGGCAGATTATGGTTTTCGTGTGGTGGTATCAAGTTTTTTTGCAGATATCTTTAAAGGGAATGCCCTTAATAACGGCATCCTTCCCATTCAAGTTTCACCAGAAAGCTTACAAACTATTTTTGCTGCTATCGAAAAGAATCCAGCAGTACAAGCCAAAGTGAATTTAGAAGCCCAAGAACTGCGTATTGAAGCAGCTGACATTGTCGTTTCATTTGAACTCAATGCCTATAAAAAAATGTGCTTACTAAACGGTTATGACGATATCGACTATCTGTTAAGCCAAAAAGAAGCAATTGAAGCATTCGAGCGCAATCGCTCGTAATAACTACTGAACAATTATCCAATGAAAAAACAAATTGCCGTACTTCCTGGAGATGGAGTTGGGCCCGAAATTATACAAGAAGCTGTCAAAGTACTAGATACCGTAGCAACTGTATTTGGACACGAGTTTACGTATACCTATGCGGATATGGGTGCTATAGCTATTGATAAAACAGGTGAGCCGCTTCCCAAAGCAACACTACAAGCAAGTTTGGAAAGCGATGCCGTACTATTTGGTGCTATTGGCGACCCAAAATACGATAACGACCCTACTGCAAAAGTGCGTCCAGAGCAAGGGTTACTTGCCATTAGAAAAGCATTGGGCCTGTTTACCAATATTCGCCCTGTAAAAACATTTGATGCTTTATTGCATCAATCTCCACTCAAAGAAGAACGCGTAAAAGGAACCGATTTCGTGATGTACCGTGAACTTACAGGGGGTATCTACTTTGGAGAAAAAACCTTATCAGAAGATAAAAATACGGCATCGGATTTATGCAAATATACCCGTGGAGAAATTGAACGCATTGGGCATTTGGCTTTTTCGGCTGCTAGAAAAAGAAAAAATATTCTTACACTTATTGATAAAGCTAACGTGTTGGAGTCATCTAGATTATGGCGTAGAGTGATAACCGAGTTGCATGAATCTCAATATAGCGATGTTGAACTTCGCTTTTTGTTTGTCGATAATGCTGCTATGCAAATGATTTTAGCACCCAGCCAGTTTGATGTCATTTTGACCAGTAATCTTTTTGGAGATATTATTTCTGATGAAGGAAGTGTTATTGGTGGTTCTATAGGACTATTACCTTCTGCATCTGTTGGGACCAAACATGCACTTTTTGAACCCATTCATGGTTCCTTTCCGCAGGGCGCGGGAAAAGGCATTGCAAATCCTATAGCCATGATTCTTTCTGCAGCTATGATGCTCACGCATTTTGATATGGATGATGAGGCAAACGCTATTACTAAAGCGGTGGACATAGCGCTTGCTAAGGGGGTTTGTACACCCGATGTTTTTCCTGAAAAATCTTACACCACTAGCGATGTGGGTGATTTTATAGCAAAAAATATAGCATAAAATAAGGGGCGATTTAAGCCCCTTTTTATTACAATTTGAAAGATTTAGGCATCACCATCCATCTTTCGTTTTAAGTCTGCAAGTGCATCTAAATCACCTAAAGTAGACGTTTCCGCAGTTTCAGACATTTTACGCTTAGCCGTTTTCACATTATCTGCTTCAACTCCTTTATAAACTGCAGCGTGTGACATCACAACCCGTTTAAAGTCTTTATTAAATTCAATTACTTTAAACTCTGCTGTTTCGCCTTTAGTAAGTTTTGGACCGTCTTGCTTATCTAAGTGACGTCCTGGAACAAAAGCTGTGATATCATCGTTAAGGACAATGGTTGCTCCTTTGTCAACAATTTCAGTCAATGCAAGTTCATGCACAGTTCCTTCGGTATAGTCCTTTGCGTATTTTTCCCAAGGGTTGTCAGTAGTTTGCTTGTGTCCAAGACTTAGTTTGCGTCCTTCCACATCAAGTTCTAAAACAATTACATCTAACTCTTGACCAACTGTCACTACCTCAGAGGGGTGCTTAACTTTCTTAGTCCAAGACAAATCTGAGATATAAATCAATCCGTCTATACCTTCTTCAAGTTCCACAAAAACACCAAACTTGGTATGGTTGCGTACCACACCTGTATGTTTAGAGCCCAAAGGATATTTGATGGTAATATCTGTCCATGGGTCTTGCGTTAACTGCTTAATTCCCAATGACATTTTACGTTCTTCTCGGTCAAGGTTTAAAATTACTGTTTCAACTTCATCGCCCACTTTTACAAAGTCTTGTGCAGAGCGCAAGTGCGTACTCCAAGACATCTCAGAAACATGAACAAGTCCTTCAACGCCGGGAGCTACTTCAATAAATGCACCATAATCGGCAATAACAGTTACTTTACCTTTCACTTTATCCCCTTCTTTCATGTTGTCGCCGATAGCTTCCCAAGGATGTTGCGTAAGTTGTTTTACCCCTAATTGGATACGCGACTTATCGTCATCAAAGTCAAGAATTACGACGTTGAGTTGCTGTTCAACTTCTAAAATCTCACTAGGGTGACTTATACGATTCCACGAAAGATCCGTAATATGTACCAATCCATCAACACCGCCAAGGTCTATAAATACCCCATAGGATGTGATGTTTTTCACTGTTCCCTCAAGTACCTGTCCTTTTTCAAGCTGCGCGATGATTTCTTTCTTTTGTTCTTCAATATCTGCCTCAATAAGGGCCTTGTGCGATACTACTACGTTTTTAAATTCATGGTTGATTTTTACAATCTTAAATTCCATGTTTTTATTTACGTATTGATCGTAATCACGAATAGGCTTTACATCAATTTGTGAACCGGGTAAAAATGCTTCAATACCAAACACATCTACAATCATTCCGCCTTTGGTACGACACTTGACAAATCCAGTTACCACTTCTTGACTGTCGTGAGCAGCGTTTACACGATCCCAAGCCATAATGGTACGTGCCTTGCGATGTGATAAAATAAGCTGTCCCGTTTTGTCTTCGCGAGTGTCAATCATTACTTCAACCGTATCGCCTACTTTCAGGTCGGGGTTGTAGCGAAATTCATTTAGGGAAATTACGCCTTCAGATTTTGCGTTTATATCAATGATTGCCTCACGATCTGTCATGTGAATTACTTTTCCATGAACAACATCGGATCCTTGAGTATCGACAAAATTTTCGGCAACAAGTTGCTCGAACTCTTTTAGTTTGCCGTCTTCAACAGCTTCAATACCCTCTTCGTAATTCTGCCAATCGAAATTGGCTAAAAATTCTTCAGATGAAACGGTTGGTGTTGTGTCTTCTTGTGGAGTTTCTACTGTTTCGGTTTGTGTTTCTTCAGTAGCGGTTTGGGTTGGAGCAACTTCTTCGGTTGCTTCATCTAGGGGTTGGTTTTCGTCAGCCATGCTGATTTTATTTGTATTCTGCAAGCTGAGTAAAAGCGCTGCTTTACAGAAGGGTTAATATTTTTTTACTCTTGATATTACTCTAAAGCGCTTCTCAAGAGGTTGGCAAATGTACTGTTTTTATGTAGATAGGCAAAACTTAAGTATTTTTACTCCGTAACAATCATAACTTTTTGGTAAATGGGTAATATTTTAATGTATATACTAGTTTTATGTAGTGTTTTTTCAAGTAATCTGATATCGGCACAACTCCAAGATTATTCCTGGAAAACAATAGAAACAAAAGAACTGCCAAGCGGGCGGCACGAAAATGCTTTTGTTTCACATAAAGACAAATTTTATTTGATTGGTGGGCGTGGAATTCACCCTGTTAATGTATTTAACCCTAAAACAAACCGCTGGAAAGCAAAAGGTAAATCTCCGATGGAGATTCATCACTTTCAAGCAGTTGTTTACAACGACATCATTTATATTGTTGGTGGAATGACTGGACGCTATCCAAAAGAAAAACCACTTGAGCATGTTTGGATGTATTATCCAAAAACCGATTCTTGGAAAAAAGGTGCAGAAATCCCAAAAAACAGACAACGAGGTGGTGCAGGTACTATTGTTTACAAGAACAAAATATATTTGGTTGGCGGAATTAAATTAGGACACACCAGCGGCACAACAAATTATTTTGATTGTTTTGATCCAAAAACAGAAACATGGATAACTTTAACAGATGCACCCCATATTCGTGATCACTTTAGCGCAGTGGTACATAAAAACAAGCTTTATTGTATTGGTGGAAGAAACACGAGTGTACATTACCCCAAAAACTTTGGGGCATTTTTTGGTACAACCATTCCACAGGTAGATTATTACGACTTTGAGCTTCAAAAATGGTTTACGATGAAAAATCCATTACCTGTCCCAACGGCAGCAGGCGCGGTAGTAAAATTTGATGATAACCTTATTTATTTTGGTGGCGAAAGCAATCAAAAACTTGCTCATAATCAAACACAAAAATTAAATTTAGCCACTGGAGCGTGGGAGCAGTTAGCCCCCATGAAAGTAGGAAGGCATGGCACTTCGGCTGTTGTTTATAAAGATGCCGTTTATGTTGCTGCGGGAAGTGAAAAAAGAGGTGGTGGCAAGTTAAATTCTATAGAGGTTTTTATCAAATAACAACACATTTACATCACAAGTCTTTCTGTTTAATTTTATTCTATGAGAACATTTAAAAAAATAGCACACTTATTTAAGGTTTATTTTAATTACAGGAAAACACTTCGGGAACTGTCACAACATACTTTTGGCAATGAAATAATAACAGCATACTTACAATCCAAAAAGAAAAAACCTATTGACAAAAAACTTTTAGGTGTATTTGAGCATTTGGAGCACTACAGGATACAGCTTCTTAACAACACAACGCTAATAGATTATGCGGTATTTGAAAAAGGACTAAAAAGAAGGGTATCTGAAATATGTAAATCGGCTGCAACACCAAAAGTTTGGTCATCTTTTTTTTATCACCTTATAAGGAACTCACAAAGTTTGCACGTATTAGAAATAGGTACCAATTTGGGTATTTCAGGACAGTATTTTTTAAGTGCGCTCGTACAAAATGCTAAAAACCTTAACCAAAAAGGGGTTTTTACTACCATAGAGGGTGTAAAAGGGTTGTGTGATATTGCACAACAACGCTTTAAAGAAATTGACCAAAATGGTTTGGTAGATGTGGCTGTTCACAATGCATTATACGATGCCATTTTACCACAAATTGTAAAAGAAGGTATTGCTTATCAAATTGTTTTTGTAGATGGTAATCATAAGTATGAGCCCACTTTAGATTACTACGAAACGTTGTTGAAAACAACTACAGATAATGCCATTTTTATATTTGATGATATTAATTGGAATACTGATATGCAACGTGCTTGGAGTGAAATCTTACAAAGAAAGCATCATGCTTACTCTATTGATTTTTATAAATTGGGAGTCGTTGTTGTGGACAAAAACGCAAAGAATCCAATAGAAAATTTCAAACTGTTCTTACGCTTTTAATCTAAACTCCCATCCGCTTTTTCACCAACTCCATTACGTAGTTTTGCAGTTCTAAAATCCCAAAATCGGCAGCATCAATAGCAAAGGCGTCAGGTGCTTTTATCAGCGGGGAATCTGATCGTGAGCTATCTAAATGATCGCGTTGGGTTAGGTTTTCTAAAATAGCATCAAATGTTACGCTTTGGTCAGTACCTTTTAGTTCATCATAGCGCCGTTGGGCACGAATGTTTACGTCTGCGTTTAAAAACAATTTTACGTTGGCATTGGGAAAAACCACTGTGCCTATGTCACGTCCGTCCATCACAACATTATGAGTTGCACCAATGACACGTTGTTGGGCTACCAAAAACGTTCGCACAGCAGAAACCGTAGCTACTTGGCTCACAGCATTTGAAACAGACATACTTCTAATTTCCGAACTTACATCTGCGCCATTTAGCCACAATTTGTTGTTTTTAAACGTCAGTTGAATATCGTCAAGATGAGCTATTAGGGTTTCCGTATCCAAATGAGTGGTTGAAAGCCACTGCTTTTGCTGTGCATAAAGAGTAACGCCTCGATACATAGCCCCCGAATCGACATAAACAAAATTTAATTCTTTTGCCAGTCCTTTAGCCAAGGTGCTTTTTCCTGTAGAGGATGCGCCATCTATGGCAATGATAAATGGTTTTTTCAATTTTTTGATTCTAAGGTTAATCCTAAAAAGGTACGATTTCCAGCCACATTATATCTTGCATGACTTAATTGAAAACGCAACCGCCGCAATTGTATACCCACACCAAAGGTAAGCCCCGAAAAATTACGCACTTCTAAAATACGTAATTCTGCTGCACGCTGTGCATGATACCCAAAACGCATGGAAAACAAGCCTTCTGGAAATATTTCTACTCCAAAAGTAGCATGGCGCAACACTTTCCGTATTAACCCCGATTTCTGTTGCGCACTAGTACCATTAAGATCGGTGGTAGCATCTTCAGGATTATCAAAAAGAAGTGGCCATTTGTTTAGGTGATGGAACGACAGATGCCAGCGCAATGGTAAATGCTCCAAAGCACTGGAAATGCCAAGGACGAGGTTGGCAGGAAGTGGTTCAAAAACATCTTCATAGGCAGTGAGTTGCTTCCCCAAATGCTGATAAACTAATGCCAACCGAAGCGGTTTACCAATGGGATTAAAGTATACCCCAATATCTGTAGTAAGCCCAGCAGAGGTGTAGGTTTCCAAAGTAGACAACACATAGCGTAATCGTGCACCAATGTGAAGATTGGGGCGCAAAAAATAATGGGAGGATGCTAATCCAATGGCTACCTCACTTCCGCTAAAATTTGCAGTAGGATTTCCGAGTTCATCGGCGCCTTCAAAAGTCCCATAATGGATGTAATTGACATCAAACACCAATGCCTTGGATCGATTAAGCGTATGTGCATAAACAGCAGTTCCGCGGTGAATACCATCAAAATAGGGTTCGTAATTAATCATTAACTGCCCGCCGTGTTCGCCGCGGATGGTTGCTGGATTGCCAAGGGTAGTACTGATATCCGCATCTCTCAAGGTAACAGGATTTCCCAACGCCAATTGTCTTGGCGAAGCAGAAAGTTCCAAAAAACGGTATGTAGCGTCGCCGCCTATTTGTGCAATCAACACAGTAGAAACAATCAAAAAACAGCAAACAACAAACCTTTTCATTCGTGTAAAAAACGAAACTTATGGTTTTTTCGTACCTGACACACGTTGTTTAGTTATCGCAATAGCTAATACTTGGTCGATTGAAGAAACATAATGAAATTTTAAACCTTTTAAATAACGTTCTGGAATTTCACCGATGTCCGCTTGATTTTTTTGACTTAAAATGATTTCTTTGATGTTGGCACGCTTAGCGGCTAAAATCTTTTCCTTAATACCACCCACTGGCAATACTTTCCCACGAAGTGTGATTTCTCCCGTCATGGCAATTCGATTTTTTACTTTTCGCCGTAAAATACTTGACACCAATGAGGTAATCATCGTTATTCCCGCACTAGGCCCATCTTTAGGTGTGGCACCTTCGGGTACATGGATGTGGAAATTATGCTTTCCAAAAAAGTCATTCTCAATACCTAAATCTTCCGCATGCGCTTTGATGTATTGCAACGCAATGGTAGCCGATTCCTTCATCACTTTACCCAAATTCCCTGTAATTGAAAGTGTACCACTTCCGTTGCTTATAGATGATTCAATAAATAAAATATCACCACCAACTCGAGTCCATGCCAACCCTGTTACCACACCTGCAACATTGTTGTTTTCATAGGTATCTCTCAGTAATTTTGCAGGACCTAAAATAGATTCCAGTTCTGCTGCTTGAAGTTTAGCCTCTCGAGGTGTTTCTTTAGCTTCTAACATTGCAAAGTGTCGTACCACTTTAGCAATTTGCTTATCCAATCCTCGCACACCAGACTCGCGTGTATACCCTGCAACCAATTGTTCCATTGTGGCTTTGGAAAGTTTTATGTCTGCCTTTTTTAATCCGTGTTCGGTGACTTGTTTGGGCAGTAAATAACGCAGTCCTATTTGCACCTTTTCTTCTAAGGTGTAGCCAGAAACCTCAATAATTTCCATACGATCTCGAAGGGCCGGTTGAATGGTAGATAGTGAATTTGCCGTAGCAATAAACATCACTTTAGAGAGGTCATAACCCGTTTCTAGGTAATTGTCATAAAAACTAGTATTTTGCTCAGGATCAAGGACTTCAAGCATAGCAGATGATGGATCTCCATGAGCACTTTCGGCAAGCTTATCCAACTCGTCTAATACAAAAACAGGGTTTGATGTTGTTGCTTTTTTGATGTTCTGCACCACACGACCAGGCATGGCGCCAATATAAGTTTTACGATGCCCTCGGATTTCTGCTTCGTCACGCATACCGCCCAGCGACATACGAACATATTTTCTGCCTAACGCCTCAGCAATCGATTTTCCCAAAGATGTTTTTCCAACACCTGGAGGTCCTACCAAACACAAAATAGGAGACTTCATGTCGTTGCGTAATTTTAAGACTGCTAAATGTTCAATGATACGCTGCTTAACCTTGTCTAATCCAAAATGGTCGCGGTCTAAGATTTTTTGGGCATGGTTTAAATCAAATAAATCTTCAGAAAACGTATTCCATGGAAGGTCTAAATACAGGTCTAAATAATTGCGCTGTACCGAATATTCAGCCACTTGCGGATTCATGCGCTCTAACTTTGCTAATTCTTTATTGAAATGTTTAGCAACCTTATCGCTCCACGCTTTAGCTTTAGCACGCTCTCGCATTTCTTGCACCTCTTCATCATACGAAACGCCGCCCAATTCTTCTTGAATTGTTTTAATTTGTTGATGCAAAAAATATTCGCGTTGTTGTTGGTCTAAATCGTGACGTACTTTGGTTTGGATGTCGTTCTTAAGCGATAACTTTTGATACTCAACATTCATTTGCTTAAGGCACATTAATGCGCGTTGCTCCAGGTTGTCTTGTTCTAAAATCTCTTGCTTTTCTGAAACAGACATTTCCATATTGGAGGAGACAAAATTGACTAAAAAAGCACTGCTCTGAATGTTCTTTATTGCAAATGAAGCCTCAGAGGGAATTTCTGGATTTTGAGCAATAATTTTTAGTGCCAGATCTCTTATGGAGTCAATAATTGCTGAAAAATTAGGGTCGCTTTTGTCGGGTCGAACTTCTTCTAAACTTGTCACTTTGGCTTTTAAAAATGGATGTTCAGAAGTATATTCTAGTGCTTTGAAACGTTTTTTACCCTGCAAAATTACGGTGGTATTGCCGTCTGGCATTTTTAGTACGCGAAGTACCTTTGCCAATGTTCCTTTTTGATACAAGTCTTGTGGAGAGGGTGACTTGGTATCGCCTTTTTGTTGTGCTACCACTCCAAGCAACTTATTTCCACTGTTTACTTCTTTAATTAACTTTACAGATCGATCGCGACTTGCCGTAATGGGGATTACAACACCCGGAAAAAGCACTGTGTTTTTTAAAGGCAAAATAGGGAGTTCCTCAGGGACAGGTTCTTTCTGTATAGCTTCTTCATCATCAGAAGTCATCAGCGGAATTAAATCTGCTTCATCTTCTAAATCTTGTGGCAAAAGAGTGTCTAGTGATAAAATTTTTGTTTCAGACATAATTTAATGGTGTGCCATTTTGTCTGCTTTATCGTTAAAAACAGATTAAATAAGGCAA
>CBFICG010000005.1:18836-26623 GCA_965661025.1 Flavobacteriaceae bacterium
CTGTGCCATTGTAACAAAACAAGCTAAAATTGCTATGAACAGCTTTACCTAAAAGAGCTACACCTAAAATCATAACGCATTTTAATTGGTACACTTTTTTAACTCTACTAATATAAAACTATGGACAATGGGGTAGCTAAATCAAAGAAAATGGAATTATTTGTTTTGGCAATATCACCAAAAAATTAATGTTAAACTGCCTTTTTGTTGAAAAACTCCAAACGAATAAGCATTACAGCTCCTACCAAGAAAAAAACAACAAAAAACAAAATGGCATTACGCATGCTGCCTGTAATTTGATCCACAGTGGCGTACATGAGCATTCCGATGACGATGCCTACTTTTTCTGCTACATCGTAAAAACTAAAGTAGGAAGTGGTGTCTATAGTTTCAGGAATAAGTTGAGAGTACGTAGAGCGTGCTACTGTTTGAATACCACCCATGCAAAGCCCTACAAATCCAGCAACCACATAAAACTCAATCGGTTCGTAAATAAAATACGCTATAACGCAAAGAATTACCCAAATAGCATTGAGTAGGATTAAGGTTTTGATATTACCCCATCGGTTAGCAAGTTTAGACGACATTAACGCTCCAAAAATAGCAATGATTTGAATAAGTAATATACTGACAATAAGTCCAGTAGTTTTTTCTTCAGCAGACCAAGAAATTTCTTGCTCACCAAAATAGGCGGCTACGAGCATAACCGTTTGTAGTGCCATGCTAAAGACAAAAAAAGCACCCAAATAGCGTTTTAAAAAATTTAAGTTTTTTAAACTTTGCCAAACGGATTTGAGTTCGCGATAGCCATTAAAAAATATATCTTTAGTGTATATTTTGTCTTTATTGCCACGTGGCAAATGATAAAAAGCGATATGACTAAACGAAAACCACCAAACGCCAACTGAAATAAACGAATACCGCATGGCTTTTAGTGATGCTTCCCCTCCTTCGCTCACAATGCCAAATACATCTGGCTTTAACACCATAAACAGATTTAAAAGAAGTAACAACACGCTTCCAACGTAGCCCAAAGCAAATCCACGTGCGCTAATACGATTTTGCTGCTGGGGAAATGCAATATCTGGTAAATAAGAATTATAAAAAACCAAACTAGACCAAGCACCAATCAAGGCTAAAAAGTAAAAAAATAATCCCCAATAAATATTTTGAATATCAAACCAATACAAACCTATACAGGAAGCTGCACCCAAATAGCAATAAAACTGCATAAAACGTTTTTTGTTTCCCATGTAATCTGCAATTCCAGAAAGAATGGGAGACCAGAGAGCAATAACCACAAACGCCATAGCGGTAACATAACTTATTAAAGCCGTGTTTTTGATTTGCATGCCAAAAATCTCCAAATACGTTAAATCACCGCATATATAGCCATAGTAAAGTGGAAAAATAGTTGAAGTTATCACAAGAAAATATACCGAATTTGCCCAGTCATAAGAAGCCCAAGCGCGGAGTAGTTTTTTATCTCCTTTTTTGTGTGATGGCATTTTGATTGTTTGCTCAAATAAACAAAATAGTTTTAAACATAAAAAACAAGAATGCTACCTTTGTTGGCATGGAAAAGAAAAAAAATCATCAACAGGGTTTTAGCGTCCCTGTTTGGCTTCGCCTCATGCTGAGGAACTTAGCCCGATTATCGCCCAACTTCGCGATGCGTGTCGCTGCGTATATTTTTTCAAAGCCACTTAAGTTTAAAATTCCAGAAAAAGAAAAAAAAGCCCTTGCTAGCTGCATAAAAAAAACAGTATACATCCCCACTATTGACAGAGCGATATTGACATTCACTTGGGAAAACACGGGTGAGAAAGTGTTGTTATCGCATGGCTGGAGTGGCAGAGGAACACAATTATATTGTATTGCCGAATCACTCCACAAAGCAGGTTATCATGTGGTAGCTTACGATGCCCCCGCACATGGAAAATCAACGGGAAAAACGACCAATATACTGCAAATGATTGCAACGGTGGAGTACTTAAACAAGATAGCAAATGGGTATGATTATTTAATTGGACACTCCTTTGGCGCCATGGCAATTTTCAACTTTTGCAAATTGAAAAAAGGTGCAAAAAAAATAGTCACACTGGGTGCAGCCGATAATATGCGGACAATTTTTAATAATTTTATTTTATCGCTTGGATTAAGTAGAAAAATAGCAACACGCATGATTGCGTATTTTGAAGATAAATTTCAGCTGAAAATTGATGATTTTTCTCCATATGTTGCAGCGCAAAAAATCCAAATTCCCACGCTTATCCTACATGACGAAGAAGATTATGATGTGAGCATACAGGCGGCTGATAACATTGCTGCACATCACCCTAATGCTACCGTAATCAAAACTAAAGGGCTTGGGCACCGTAGAATTCTTAGGGATGAAATTGTTTTGGAACATATAAAATCGTTTATTAAAAAAGCATGAAAAAAACACTTTTAACACTTTGTTTTTTGGCGGTAACACTCAATGCTTGTGGGCAACAACCTCCAACAAAAACCGAATCAAAAACACCAAATACTATGAAAAAGTCTAACGATTATTGGAAAGAAAAACTCAGTGCAGAGGCATTTCGAATTTTACGTGAAAAAGGCACAGAGTATCCGCATACAGGGGAATACAATCTTCATTTTGAAAAAGGAACATACAATTGCATGGGGTGTAAAGAACCCCTTTTTGAAAGCACATCAAAATTTAGAAGCGATTGTGGTTGGCCAAGTTTTGACAATGCCATGGAGGGCAAAATTAGATATGAACGCGACACTACCCATGGGATGATTCGCACTGAAATTATTTGCAACAGCTGCGACGGACACTTAGGCCATGTTTTTAACGACGGTCCAACAGAGACCGGTTTGCGGTATTGTGTCAACTCAGTTGCATTGGATTTTGATGCGAAAGAGAAAAACACCAAATAGCCCATTAGTTTAGGCGATCGTTTCGTATTTTTGCACAAACTTTTTCCAATATGAGCCAATACGACATTATTGTTTTGGGGAGTGGGCCAGGTGGTTATGTTACTGCTATTCGCGCTTCTCAGTTAGGATTCAAAACTGCTGTAATTGAAAAGGAAAGCCTCGGAGGCGTTTGCCTCAATTGGGGGTGTATTCCCACTAAAGCATTGATAAAATCTGCACAGGTTTTTGAATACCTGCAACACGCCAAAGATTATGGGCTTACCGTAAAAGAATACGACAAAGATTTTGATGCAGTAGTGAATCGCAGTCGTAATGTGGCAGAAACCATGAGCAAAGGTGTTCAGTTTTTGATGAAAAAGAATAAAATTGACGTAATTTCAGGATATGGTTCACTACTCCCAGGAAAAAAAGTTCACGTCAAATCCGAAGATGGTAGCGAGCAAGAATTAACTGCTCAGCATATTATCGTAGCTACTGGTGCGCGTTCGCGGGAATTACCAAATCTTCCGCAAGACGGGGAAAAGGTAATTGGCTACCGAAAAGCAATGACGCTGGAGAAACAACCCAAAAAACTTATTGTTGTGGGCTCTGGTGCCATTGGTGTTGAGTTTGCTTATTTCTACAACGCTATGGGTACTGAAGTTACGCTCATCGAATACATGCCGCGTATTGTTCCTGTTGAAGACGAGGAAATCTCCAAACAAATGGAGCGTTCATTTAAAAAAGCGGGGATTACAGTTTTGACAAATGCTGAAGTTACTGCGGTTGATACATCTGGAAAAGGGGTTACCGCAACTGTTAAAACTAAAAAAGGCGAAGAAGAAATCAAAGCAGATGTAGTGCTTTCTGCCGTAGGAATCAAAACCAATATCGAAAACATTGGACTTGAACAAGTGGGAATTGCTACGGACAGAGATAAAATTTTGGTTAATGATTTTTATCAAACCAATATTCCGGGTTATTATGCTATTGGTGATGTTACAGCAGGACAAGCATTGGCTCACGTAGCATCTGCAGAAGGAATTTTATGTGTAGAAAAAATTGCAGGCCATCATGTAGAACCACTCGACTACGGCAATATTCCGGGTTGTACGTATAGCAGTCCAGAAATTGCTGCTGTGGGGCTTACAGAAGCACAGGCCAAAGAACAAGGATATGATATTAAGGTTGGTAAATTTCCATTTTCCGCTTCTGGAAAAGCGCAAGCAGGCGGCACTACCGACGGATTTATTAAAGTGATTTTTGATGCCAAATACGGCGAATGGCTTGGGTGTCATATGATTGGTGCTGGTGTTACCGACATGATTGCAGAAGCTGTATTGGGGCGTAAATTAGAAACTACTGGTCACGAAGTGCTCAAAGCAGTCCACCCGCACCCCACAATGAGTGAAGCGATGATGGAGGCTGTAGCAGATGCATACGATGAAGTGATTCACCTTTAGCAAATTATAAATGTTTACATCATTGAGCAAACAAAAAACACTGAGTTTTGTCTTTGCTGTTATGATGTTTGGGGCTAAGGCCCAAATTAAAGAAACTTATAATACGCAAATTTCATTAAATGGGACATGGAAGTTCTACGCCTCTGATTTAAGCCCTGAAAGTGAGCTATTACAAGAGCAATCAATCCATTGGGATACCATACAGGTTCCTGGAAATTGGGACACACGAAAACGATATGCTGATTTTTCAGGAAAGGGCTACTATAAAAGAAGTTTTCGTATTCCCAAAAACTGGAAAGGCAAACAAATACGACTACAATTTGATGCTGTTTATGAAACAGCAAAAGTCTGGCTAAACGGCAACTTGATTGGCAAACATATTGGCGGATATACTCCTTTTGAATTTAACATCACAAAAAACGTTTCCTACAGTGGCGAAAATACAATTATGGTGATGGCAGATAACACCTATAAACGCGGCGCTTGGTGGGCCTGGGGTGGTATTAGCAGAAATGTACATTTAAAAGCGAATCACGATGTACGGATTGTACATCAACATATAACAGCCATTCCAGATTTCAAGAGTGATTTGGTTCGCTTTAGCATTAAGTACACACTTGAAAATAATGGCAGTCAAGATCTAAGTCTACAAATAAATACAGAGATTCCTGAAATATACAAAGGGTCTAAGGGGGTTACTGCAAAAAAAAGAACAACAACATTTTCAACAATTACATTTGAAAAGCCCCTTTCGGCCGTAAAACTTTGGCACTATGACTCCCCTAATTTATATGAACTAAACAGCTCTTTACACACTAATAAAACTATTATAGATAGCGCTAAGGATGCTTTTGGTATACGCAAATTTGAAGTAAAAGGAGAGCAGTTTTACCTAAATAACAAAGCCGTAAGGATGAATGGATTAAATAGAATTCATGACCATCCCTATTTTGGTAACACAGAACCATATAGCCTCTTGATTAGCGATATGGCGGATATCAAATCATTAGGCGCAAATTTCTCTAGGCTAATGCATGCCCCACTCGCAAAAGATTTGCTTAGAATATGCGATAGTATTGGCTTTTTGGTAGTCGAAGAAATTCCTGTTTGGGGAGATGATGATCCGCAAGCATTTCCAAACAATCCCTTAACAAAAAAGTGGATGAAAGAAATGGTAGATCGTGACTATAACCACCCTTCTGTAGTTGCGTGGAGTGTTGGCAATGAGTTAAGAAATCCTGGAAATGATTGGAAAAATAAAGCGCTTACTACATCTCAATATCTGTATGTAAATGACATGCTTGATTATGTTAAAAAAATAGATTCCACAAGATTAAAAACGTACGTGACAATAACTTCATATCGGAAAGGTGAAATTGGGACTGAACCGTATGAGAAGTTAGATTTTATATCTATGAATAGTTATGGAAAAGCACCCGACTTGGTGCAAAAAACCCATCAGAAATTTCCTGGAAAACCAATCTTTATCTCTGAAATAGGGAAAGGGCAAATAGGCCCTGCCCCTGATGCTGTTCTAAACAATGAATTAATATCATACTTGGAAGCGCTAAAAAAATTCCCCTATGTTTCTGGCGTTTCGTTGTGGAGCTACAATGATTACAGAAGCAATTATAAAGGTACTCCAGCCTCTGGATTTAGAGAATGGGGAATTGTCGATGAAAAGCGAAATAGAAAAAAAGCCTATTATCAGTTGAAAGAAATTTTTAGCCAATGGTAAAAACAGTAGTATGCATACTAAATATAAATACATCTTTATGATTTTATCAACACAAAATAGAATACGAAATATGCTTATATGTAGCTTATTTTCTTTTTTCTTAGCTTGTTACATGGCGTATGCACAGCTGCCTCCAAAAGAAATCGCAATACATTATAGTGATGAAATAAATTGGAATATCTCAGATAATTTTACACATCTCGACACAACAAAATGGACGTACAGAAGGCCGGATAGACTCATAGGTGATAGCGAAAAATACGTCAGTATTGTTGATGCATCCTACGTTAGCATAAAATGTGATGTTTCTGATAAAAAAGGTGGTGGGATATCTGGATTAAATTATTGTCGTTACGGTTTTTTTGTGACCAAGTTCAGAATTAGAGGAATTCAAGAAAAGGGTCCAAAATCACATACTCATCCCGCAATATGGGGCTACCGAAATAACATGGGAGTGGACAATAGAAATGCACCAGTAGACGGAAATGATTGGATGGAATTGGACTGGGTTGAATATTACGCATGGAGTAAGCAAAACTGTTGGGATATAGATGCGCCCCCTAATCTTAACAAAAAACGCCACAAAGAGCTTATCAGTGTGATGCTAGAGCATGATGTCAAGGTCAAGTTTGGAGATTGGGAGGTAGTTGGTTTAGAGTATCATCCAGAGTATATGCAGGCTTGGGAATTTGTAGATGGTCAGTGGAAAACATTGGGGCGTAAAGTACCTGCGGGAAATGTACAAACTAGAGATGTCATGAAAGAAACATGTTTTCAGAATATGCATTGGATTTTGTCAAATGGGTATTTTGGACATAAAAATGGATCTGAAGATGACTCATGGCTTGATGTAGATTATTTTCATTATTACCCACTGAAATAAGGCAGTAATTTAAATTAAAAAATTGAAGTTGGATAAGTGTATCATTATAACAGGAGTATCATCAGGGATTGGCCGTGATACGTTGCACCTATTACACAGCAAAGGGTATCATGTTTTTGGAAGTGTTCGCAAGGAATTGGATGCAAAAAAACTTACTAAATGCTACCCAGAACGATTTACTCCGCTTCTTTTTGATGTACAAGATCATTACGCAGTTGTTAAAGCGTCCAAAATTGTCTTTGATAAATGTGGTACTATTGATGCGCTAATTAATAACGCGGGTGTTGCTGTGCCAGGCCCTATGCAACACATGTCCGAAAAAGATTTTGAACGCCAACTTGATATCAACGTCAAAGCCGTTAGGCGTATAACTAACGTGTTTTTACCTCTTTTAGGTGCCACATCGAGCTTTGAAGGCACACCAGGGCGTATTATTAACATAAGTTCAATTTCAGGACTTTTTAATGCGCCTTTTAATGGTGCCTACTCTATTTCCAAACACGCCTTAGAAAGCATGACAGATATTTATCGAAGAGAGCTTCACCGCTATGGAATCAAAGTAATAGCGATAGAACCTGGGCCTATCAAAACCGAAATTTGGCAAAAAAACCTCAACAGCATGGAACAATACGCCGATACGGATTATAACGATGTGCTGCAAAAAGCAGATATGATGATTGAAAACACTGAAAAATCCGCTCTCCCCGTTTCGCGTGTTTCTAATCTTATTTTAAAATGCCTCACAAAAAAACATCCCAAAACAAGGTATATTGTACATCGCAACCCATTGGTT
>CBFICG010000006.1:0-25162 GCA_965661025.1 Flavobacteriaceae bacterium
GTTATTATCCGCCTATGATGTAACGAAAAATGACAAATACTTAAACGTAGCCACTTCAGCAAAACGCTTTATTCTTGAAGACCTAAATAGGACTCACGACAATAAAGAAAGCTTCACGCTTTCATACTCCCCCATAGACAATACCTCAGTTTATAATGCCGGCCTTTTGGGGGCAAAGACATTAACCTTAATTTATAAATATACACACGAAAGTGAACTGTATGTTAATGCAAAAAAGATTGTTGAGTATGTCGTAGACAAACAAAACCCAGATGGCTCTTGGTTTTACAGCCCTCTGCACCACCATCAATGGATAGATAATTTTCACACGGGATTTAATCTTGAATGTTTAGCGATATTTATGAAAGTGTTTGATGACAAATCGATATACTCTGCCTATAAGAAGGGGTTGGATTATTATATGGATAATTTTTTTACTCTAAAGGGCGAAAGCAAGTTTTTTAATGATAAACTTTACCCCATTGATGTTCATGCTCCCGCACAACTATTAGCATTTTTATCTAAAACGGATGAAATTGAAAATCATCAAGAAATAGCAAAAAAAGCCTTAATTTGGACTATTAATAATATGCAGTCCAAAAAGGGGTTTTTTTACTATCAAAAAAGAAAATATTATACAAATAAAATTCCATATATTAGATGGGTTCAGGCTTGGATGTTCTATGGAATGTCATGTTTAATTTACTCCGATTATTATGAATAATAACGTAAGCAGGCACCACTTGTTGGGAACTTACGTGGATACATACACATTTGATCAAACAGTAGATAAAATTGTTACTGGAATTAAGTTAGGCAGCAAAATACACCACGTTTGTATTAGTGCAGCAAAGGTGGTTGCCATGCAAACAAACACAATTCTTAAAAAAAGTGTCTTAAATGCAGATATTATAAGCCCTGATGGTCAATCTATAGTTTTTGCATCCAAAATTTTAGGAAAGCCACTTCCAGAGCGAGTTAGTGGTATTGACTTGATGGAAAAGCTGATTCAAATTTCTTTTCAACAGAAATTAAAGATTTATTTTCTTGGAGCAACACAAGAAGTAGTTCAAGAAGTAGTTTCGAGATATAGAAAAGAATATGGTGATAAAATAATTGCAGGTTATCGCAATGGATACTTTGATAAAAATCAAGAACAAGACATTGCTAAACAGATTTCTCAAAGTAGAGCTAACATTTTATTTGTAGCAATGCCGTCTCCAAAAAAAGAAATTTTTCTACATGAAAATAAACCTTACCTAGAAAATGTTAATTTTATTATGGGAGTTGGAGGAAGTTTTGATGTTATTTCTGGGATTACCAGAAGGGCTCCATTATGGATGCAGAAATGTGGATTGGAATGGTTTTATAGACTAATTCAAGAGCCAAAAAGAATGTGGAAAAGGTATCTGATAGGAAACATCAAATTTATTTTATTACTGACAAAAGAGTTTTTTAGATGAAAATAACCGTAATCGGCACCGGCTATGTAGGCCTTGTTACCGGAACCTGTTTGGCAGAGGCGGGGAATACTGTACTGTGCATTGACATTGACAAAGTAAAAGTAGCCAAAATGCAAAACGGTGAGGTGCCCATTTATGAGCCGCATTTGGAAACCTATTTTGAGCGAAATATCAAATCGGGAAATCTGCATTTTTCTACCAACATAGAAGAGGGCGTTACCCACGCAGAGGTTATTTTCTTAGCCCTTCCTACACCGGAGGATGAAGATGGTTCTGCCGACCTGTCCTATGTACTGGGCGTTGCCAACCAAATTGGCGACTTAATGAAAGACTATAAAATTGTGGTGAGTAAAAGCACCGTTCCTGTGGGCACGGGGGAGCGCGTAAAAGCAGTGCTAAAAGCCAACACCGATGTACCCTTTGACGTGGTATCGAATCCTGAATTTTTACGCGAGGGCTTTGCCGTGGAAGACTTTATGAAACCCGATAGAATAGTAGTCGGGGTGGAGTCAGAACGCGCTAAAAACGCCATGGAAAAGCTCTACAAAACCTTTGTGCGTACCGGTAATCCAATAGTAGTTATGGACATCAAGTCGGCGGAGCTCACCAAATACGCCGCCAACGCGTTTTTGGCCACCAAAATCACCTATATGAACGAAATTGCAAACTACTGTGAAAAGGTGGGTGCTAACGTGGACGATGTGCGTATGGGTATGGGATTGGATGAACGTATCGGAAAACGCTTTTTGTTCCCTGGAATCGGTTATGGCGGCTCCTGTTTTCCAAAAGATGTAAAGGCATTGCATAAGTCGGGAAAAGACGCCCAACATCACTTCGCTATTTTGGACAGTGTTATAGAAGTAAATGAAAAACAAAAAACCATAATGTTCCCCAAAATGGAGCAGTACTTCAATGGAAAGTTAAAAGGGAAAAAAATTGCCCTTTGGGGACTGGCATTTAAACCCAATACAGACGATATCCGCGAAGCCCCCTCCCTGTATATGATTGACAAACTGCTTCAGGCTGGGGCTAGCATTACGGCATTTGACCCAGAAGCCATGGACAATGTAAAAGCAAAATTGGGCGATAGTATTTCCTTTGCTTCAAGTATGATGGATGCGGCTAGGGACGCAGACGCTTTACTGATTTGTACAGAGTGGCACGCCTTTAGAAATCCAGATTTTGTGAAGTTAAAAGCAACCCTCAAGGACCACGTTATTTTTGATGGGCGTAACATATATAACCCCAAAGAAATGGAGTCGTTAGGGTTTAGTTATTATTCCATTGGCAGATGAAAACCGCACTAGTTACCGGCGCAGCAGGCTTTTTAGGCTCGCATCTATGCGATAAATTATTGGCAAATGACATCGCTGTTATCGGTATGGATAACCTTATTACAGGGTCACTATCCAACATTGCACATTTGAAAGAAAACCCAAATTTTCGTTTTGTACACCACGATGTGTGCGAATATATTGATATTAATGAGGACTTAGACTATATCCTTCACTTTGCTTCTCCTGCCAGCCCAATAGATTATTTAAAAATTCCTATCCAAACATTAAAGGTTGGAGCATTGGGCACGCACAATGCTTTGGGCTTGGCACGTGCCAAAAATGCCCGTATTTTGGTGGCCTCCACTTCAGAAATTTATGGCGACCCGCTAGTACACCCCCAAGCGGAAGACTATTTTGGAAACGTCAATACCATTGGCCCACGCGGCGTATATGACGAAGCCAAACGCTACTTAGAGTCCATCACCATGGCCTATCACCGCTACCATGATGTGGATACGCGAATTGTGCGTATTTTTAATACCTACGGCCCCAGAATGCGCCTAAACGACGGCCGTGTTATTCCTGCTTTTATGGGGCAAGCCCTAAGGGGCGAAGACCTGACGGTGTTTGGCGATGGTTCGCAAACCAGATCATTTTGTTTTGTGGAGGATGAGATTGAGGGGATTTACCGCTTGCTCTTGAGTGAGTATCACTTGCCTGTAAATATTGGCAATCCAGATGAAATATCTATTTTAGACTTTGCCAAAGAGATTATTGATCTGACCGGCACAAACCAAAAAATAGTATACAAAGAACTCCCCAAAAACGACCCCATGCAACGCAAGCCCGACATTACCAAAGCCAAGGAAATCTTGGACTGGGAACCTCAAGTGGGACGTAAAGCAGGCATGCAACGCACCTACGCCTATTTTAAGTCGCTGACACCGCAAGAATTAAAAAGGGTAGAGCATAGAGATTTCACAAGCTTTAAAAGTTAAGCCAACACAATAATACCCCCTGAATCCCGTTAATTTTTTACCATCTATTATGTATGATTAAACGCTTTACCTATATTTTTGTTATACTTACGACAATCCTCCTTGATGTTGGAAGCGCTATTTTTTTTGCACATCAGCTAAGTCACGATTTAGGATTATTGCTATTTAATGGCGTAGGATTCTCTGTAATGCGTTTCTCAGCCTTTGTATGCGTATGGTTACTTTTGGGGATATATTTTTCCATTTATGTCCTAAAAAGAGCCGATCGATTTCTTAGTTTGGCGCTTCGCTTGTTAAGTCATTTAGTTATCTTTTTTGTCTTTGCTGAAATATTTTCAATTTCCATTTTTTCTCGCACCCCTAAAATTGAAGATTTTACATTATTAATATTAATAATTTCAACTCAACTATCCATTCGTTTCGTGTTCTTTACTTTAATTCGAGGACTACGAGCACATAGGAAATCCTTTAAGGACAAGGTTGTATTAATAGGAACTCAGACTAAAGGTATGACTTCCTTTCTAAATAACAACCCTAAAATAGGGTATGAAATTTTAGATGTAGAACTCGAAGCGGAATCCCAAGTGCCAATAGATATACTCAAAAAACAAAATGTTTCTGCGGCATTTATCCATCAAAAAAACACAAATAAAATAGCATATAAAAGAATTTTAGAGCAGATTGCGCTATCGCAATTGCCCATTTTCATTTTTGCTTCTCACGATGATGTTTTTAAATCAAATCAAGTAGATTATTTTGGATTTATCCCTGTTTATAAGACCCAGTTTTCACCATTACTACAAGGATTAAATCGCTTTATCAAACGAACGTTTGATGTTATATTTTCACTTTTCGTTATTCTTTTTGTCATTTCTTGGCTATATCCATTGGTAGCTCTTTTCATTAAACTTGAATCAAAAGGACCGGTGTTATTTGTACAAAACAGAAACGGTCTTGAAAACAAACTATTTAAATGCTATAAGTTTCGCTCCATGACAATAAATAATAATAATATCCAAGCAAAAAAGGAAGATAGACGTATTACTATATTTGGAAATTTCATTCGTAAAACGAGTATTG
Source organism: Flavobacteriaceae bacterium (assembly GCA_965661025.1). Classification (GTDB taxonomy): domain Bacteria; phylum Bacteroidota; class Bacteroidia; order Flavobacteriales; family Flavobacteriaceae; genus UBA7446. The sequence continues at coordinate 4,819 of CBFICG010000006.1, forward strand.
ACGAATTCCCACAATTTTTTAATGTGCTAAAGGGAGAGATGTCTGTGGTTGGCCCTCGGCCACATATGGAAATCCATAACAAAAACTACGAAAAACATGTAGAGTCATTTCACCTAAGACACACTGTAAAACCAGGAATTACAGGGATGGCACAATCAAGAGGGTTTAGAGGCGAGATTACGCAAGACCGAGATATTATAAACCGTATCAAATACGACATATTCTATATCCGGAATTGGTCATTTTTCCTTGACATTAAAATTATCATTCGCACCGCAATAAATGTTATAAGAGGCGAAGACAAGGCGTATTAAACCGTTTCTTCGTAGCGTTTGGTTACCAAATAGACACCTACCAACACCACCACCGCAGCAATAAGCTTTGAGGATGTTAAGCTATCCGCACCAACAACTATCGCATACGCAATACCAATTAAAGGTTGTAAGTAGGTAAATACCCCTATGGTACTCGCTTTAAGTTGTTTAAGTGCATATACGTTAAGTAAATAGGTCAGAAAAGTAGTACAGACAATCACAAAGGCAAAGCGCCAAATGGCGTCAAAGGGTAGCGTTGACCAAGTAACGGCATTAAACTCCTTGTAGGTAACAGGCAAAGACATCAAAAACCCAAACAAAAACAACCACTTTAGTAGATGTACCGTTGTGTATTTTGCAGAAAGTGATTTGACCAGCACTAAATACATACCAAACCCTGCAGCATTAAAGAAAAACAACACATTACCTAAAGGGATATTGGGGGCATCCTGACGGATTTCATTTCCAAACAAAATCAAGATTAACGCCCCTATAAACCCCAATGCAACACCCAATATGCGTGGTAAGAGGAGTTTTTCTTTAATTAAAATTGCCGAAAAAATAAACACCAAAATCGGCGTAATCGTAATAAGAACGGCACTATTAATAGGTGTAGAAAGCTCTATCCCTTTGAAAAAACATAGCATATTCAAAGCCATTCCTAAAAAAGCACACAACAGCATTCGTGGAAAATCACTTTGGCAGATACGTTGTTTGGGGATAAATAAACTAACGAGCCAAAAAAGCGTAGTTGCCCCCAACAAGCGTATTTGAACCAACCCAAACCCTTGAACATAGCTAGGCATAACTTCTTTAGCAATCGTATGTGAAAGCCCATAAATACTTGTGGCAATAAAGGCTGCAAGGAATGCAAAAATGCGTTTATTCATCTAACGTATCCTTCATTTTAGCTACAGTAGCTTTACTGTTTCCTAAACACACCATATTGTTCCAAATAAGTATGGGCCGTTTAAGGCAACTATACTCTTGCTCTAATAAACGTTTGAAAACAGCCTCGGAAAAATCTGCCCCCTTTTTTTTTAATTGCGCATAAACCCTACCGCGTTTGTTTATCAAGGCTTCATAACTTTTTGTGTGTGCATACAAAAACGCCAGTTGTTCTGAAGTTATCTTGTGTTGTTTTACATCTTGCAGATAATCGACTTCTTGAATACCCAACTCTTTGATAATACGCATACAGGTAGAGCAAGTAGACAAATAAAGAAATGTATTTTTCATAGTGATACAAAGGTGGTTAAATTCAGCATATTTTAAGGAGTCTTTACGTAAACTTAAATACATTTGCTTAAAATTTAGCCATGGCAAATAAAAAACTAAAATTTAATTCTAGAACGATTCACGGAGGTCAACAGCCCGACAAGGCCTACGGAGCCGTGATGCCACCTGTTTACCTTACTTCAACATATGCGCAAACAAAACCAGGTCAACATCTTGGTTTTGAGTACAGTAGATCTCACAACCCTACACGAAGTGCACTAGAAGCCTCTCTTGCAAGTATTGAATCCGGCACTCATGCTTTAACATTTGCCTCAGGAATGGCCGCCATTGATGCGGTTATTAAATTATTACAGCCTGGTGACGAAGTCATCTCCACCAATGATTTATATGGGGGTACCTATCGTATTTTTACTAAAGTGTTTGCATCCTATGGGATCACATTTCATTTTGTTCCTATGGGCGATATTGTGGAGGTAGAAAAGCACATTAATCCAAAGACCAAATTACTTTGGGTAGAAACCCCTACAAACCCCCTAATGCAAGTAATAGATATCAAAGCGATGGCAACCCTTGCCAAAGCAAATAACCTATTGTTGGCGGTCGACAATACGTTCGCTTCCCCGTATTTGCAACGCCCATTAGAGCTAGGCGCTGACATTGCAATGCACTCTGCAACAAAATACTTAGGCGGCCACAGCGATGTTGTTTTGGGCGCGTTGGTTTTAAAAGATGCTGATCTTGCCGAAAAACTAGCTTTTCTCCAAAATGCTAGTGGTGGTATTCCTGGGCCTATGGATGCCTTTTTAGTGTTAAGGGGAATTAAAACCCTTCATGTAAGAATGCAACGCCATTGTGAAAATGGACGTGCAGTTGCCGAATTTTTGGCACAGCACCCGGATGTAACAACCGTGTATTGGCCTGGATTTGAAACCCACCCAAATCATAAGGTCGCAAAGGCGCAAATGGATGATTTTGGAGGCATGATTTCCTTTGTACACAAAGACAGCAGCCTTAACAAAGCTGTTGATATTGTTTCTTCGCTAAAGGTGTTTACGCTTGCAGAGTCGTTGGGAGGGGTAGAAAGTCTTGCAGGACACCCCGCAAGTATGACACACGCCTCCATCCCAAAGGAAGCACGTGAAAAAACAGGGGTAACCGATGGACTTATTCGCCTTAGCGTTGGTATTGAGGACCTCGAAGATCTGATTGCCGATTTGAATCAAGCATTGAATTAATTTTTAAATAAAACGTATTTTCGATATACAATCTAAATCTCATGGAACAAATCATCAATGGATTTTTGAACGAAGTGAGCAAGCGCAACGCGCATGAACCCGAATTTATGCAAGCTGTCACTGAGGTGGCTCAAACCGTTTTACCTTATATTGTTGCAAACGATATCTATCATGGGAAAAACATTTTAATGCGCATGGTAGAACCAGAACGCGTGGTGATGTTTCGCGTACCTTGGGTAGATGATAATGGCGAAATACAAGTGAACAGAGGATACCGTATTGAAATGAATTCTGCCATTGGACCCTATAAGGGGGGGCTGCGTTTTCACGAATCGGTTAATCTGAGTATTCTTAAGTTTTTGGCATTTGAACAAGTATTTAAAAATGCATTAACCACCTTACCCATGGGCGGTGGAAAAGGGGGTGCAGATTTCAATCCCAAAGGCAAATCCGATGGGGAAGTGATGCGTTTTTGCCAAAGTTTTATGACGGAATTGTTTCGTCATATTGGGCCCAACAGAGACATTCCTGCAGGAGATATTGGTGTTGGTGGTCGCGAGATTGGCTATATGTTTGGGCAGTATAAGCGATTAAAAAATGAGTTTACAGGAGTTCTGACAGGCAAAGGAATTTCGTGGGGGGGCTCGCTTATTCGACCTGAAGCTACAGGTTACGGGGCGGTTTATTTTGCACAGAATATGCTAAAAACTAGAGGGGAAAGCTTTTTGGGTAAAAACGTGGTGATTTCAGGATCTGGAAACGTGGCGCAATACGCTGCCGAAAAAGCCCTCCAGCTTGGCGCAACGGTGCTAACACTTTCTGATTCCTCTGGCTTTATTTACGACTCAGACGGAATAAATCAGGAAAAGCTGGCGTATGTCATGCAATTAAAAAATACAGAACGGCAACGCATTCACAAATACCTTGAAAAATACCCTTCCGCAAGTTTTCACAAAGGCGAAACCCCTTGGGGCGTAGCTTGTGATATTGCCATGCCCTGTGCCACCCAAAATGAACTTGACGAAAAAGATGCTCGAACCCTGATTTCGAATGGATGTTACTGTATTAGCGAGGGCGCAAATATGCCCTCTACTCCTGAAGCGATTTCGCAATTTCACGCAAATCATGTACTTTACGCTCCAGGAAAAGCCTCTAACGCGGGTGGGGTAGCCGTTTCTGGCCTTGAAATGGCGCAAAACTCATTGCGTTACAGTTGGACAAGAGATGAAGTAGATCAGCGCCTTCAAGACATTATGGAAGATATTCACGATGCTTGCGTGTTGTATGGTACGGATAAAAAAACCATTAATTACGAAAAAGGAGCAAATATTGCAGGCTTTGTAAAAGTGGCTGACGCCATGTTGGCGCAAGGAGTGGTGTAGCATACCACAAGGTCGCTTTTTCCGTTTTATTTATGATGAAGTATAATTTGTTACGCATTCTTTTTTTTACCCTATGGGCAACGTCTCTGTGCTGGGGACAAAATAAAGAATGGGAATCCATGTACTCTTACTACAACACTACTGTTGGCACTGTTTACAACGAAACCCTAATTGTAGCTGCTGAAAACGCCCTTTTCTTATACGATACGGCTCAAAACAGCACGCAAACCATTACTACGGTCGATGGACTTTCGGGAGATAATTTTTCAGCATTGGCAGCGTATGATAATACCATTATTGCAGGCTTTGATAACGGTATGGTAGCCAAAATTGACATGCGTACAAAAGAAATTAAACTTGATAATTCCATTGTGCGTAACACTACTATTACCCCAGAGGAAAAGCAAATCAATCACTTTCACATCCATCAAAATATAGCGTACTTGGCAACGGGGTTTGGAGTGGTAGAGCTCAACCCAACAACGCTGGAGTTTGGTGATACGTATTATTTTGGCCCATTGGGGGCAAGAATTCGAGTAAATGCGGTAGTTGTTTTTGACAAGTATATTTATGCTGCTACCCCGCAAGGGATGTATAGAACCTTGCTTAATGACCCTAATAAGCTTGAATTTTCAACTTGGGAGCTACAGGCATCAGGAAACTGGACTTCCCTTTGGATGCAAGATAAGATGCTATTTAGCGCACGAGATGAAGGGAATGCAGTTTCTTTTTTTGAAATGATTAACCCCCCTCAAAAAAGAGTAACGTTTCCAGGTGTTCTAAGAAATATAGAAGCACACCAAAACGGTGTTATCGTCACGGTATCAAATCGTGTATATGATGTAAACAACGCATTTGAAAGGATCCAAACCATAGCCGATATTGAGGGAGTAACACCCAATACCTTTACCTTTGCGTTACAGGCGAATAATGAACACTGGATCGGCACATCCACTAACGGATTAATTCGGTATGCCGCTTCCGAGGACGATAAATTTGTAAGTCCACAAGGCCCATTGTTAAACACTATTTTTGATATCGAGCCATTGGCAAATGAACTTTGGATTGCCCACGGAGATTATGACTTGTTTTACAACCCTCATCCATTAGAAAAACACGGGATTAGCCATTTTATTGAAAATGGATGGAAAAACATCGCTAATGATTCTCTGTTTGGTGCAGAAAGTATTGTTAGGGTTGTACCACACCCCACAGAAATAGGCACGTTGTATGCCTGCTCCTATCATGGAGGTATGGTCTATCTTCAAGAAAATACTCCTTTGGCGCTTTGGAACACCACAAACAGCGGGCTTGAAAAACTTATTTATCAAGACCCTAATTATGTAAGCATTCGTGTGCGTGATGCTATCGTAGATGATGGCGGAAACCTTTGGTCCATAACGGGTTTTGTGCAATACGGATTAAAAAAGCGCAGTCCCTCAGGGCAATGGACGTCTTATGATTTGTCAGAAGCAGTGTTGAATTACAAAGCAGAATCGGGATATTCCAATTTAGAACTATACGATGATAAAATCATTTTTTTTGGCGGAATTAACAGCGGACTCATCGGAGCTGATATTTCCCAATCGCCTCCGCAAATGAAACGCCTTTCGGGAGGCGATTTTGGTTTGCCGTCGGATGATGTGCGTAGCATTCGGTTAGATAAGGATAACCGCCTTTGGGTAGGCACTCGAGATGGTATTGCAGTGTTGTATGCACCGAGTCAATTTTTTGAACCAGAAGCCCAATTACGATCTATTGTGGTAGAAGATGGCGGAAACCTTCGCGAGCTGCTTTCAGGACAACTTATTACAGACATCGAGGTGGATGGCAATAACCAAAAATGGGTAAGTACGGCAACTTCTGGCGTTTTCTTACTAAGTCCAAACGGAACAGAAATTTTGCAACATTTCACCAAAGAGAATAGCCCGTTACCCACTTCTTCTGTCAAAACCATTGGGATTGATAATGCCACAGGCAAAGTATATTTAGGAACGCTCAACGGCATGGTTGTTTTTCAGGGAGATGCCTATGCAGAATCTGAAAAGCTTTCTGAAATAAATGTATTTCCCAATCCAATTAGACCTAATTACACCGGAAATTTGGTTGTGCGGGGGGTACAGCAAGATGCCCGTGTTAAGATTACTGATATTGCCGGAAACCTTGTTTATGACGCCACAAGTGAAGGGGGCAGTATAAGTTGGAATTTGCGCTCCTTCTCTGGACGCCGTGTACGCACGGGGGTTTATCTCATCTTTGTTTCATCAAGAGATGGAGCAGATAGCGCAGTTAAAAAAGTGATGATTATTAACTGATGGAGCACCCCACGCAAGCGATTGTACTTCACGCCACAAAATACGGCGAAACAAGTGTGATTTTACACGCGTATACGCAACAAGTGGGATTACGGGCATACGTGGTCAAAGGGGTTCGTGCAGCCAAGCGAAACAAATCCTTTACCATGGGGATGTTCCAACCCCTCACTCAATTGGAACTGGTGGCAACCACCCCCAAGCGCGCAGGACTTTCGGTGTTAAAATCTGCTAAGATTAGCCATCCGTACACCACCATTTCAACCGAAATTACCAAATCGAGTATTTGTATGTTTTTAGCAGAAGTGTTGCGATCAGTCTTAAAAGAGGAAGAAGAAAACACATCACTGTATCATTTTTTACAAAATTCGCTTATATGGCTTGATACCCATGATAAAACGGCAAATGTGCATATTTATATTTTGATTCATCTCACCAAATATTTAGGATTTTACCCTGATGTTTCTGCTATTTCGCTGCCCTATTTTGACATACAAAATGGACAGTTTTGCGAACACGCAAACAGCAAAGAATGTATATCAGGAGAAGAAATCGTGTTGCTAAAAATCTACTTAGGTACGAAATTTGATACGTTGGATACGATTTTGGCTACTGCCGAACAACGAAGGGCATTAATAACACTGCTAATGCGGTATTATCAATTGCACGTACAATCGTTCAGAACGCCCAAATCATTAGATGTGTTGTATGAAGTTTTTAGGTAATACGCTCTTTATATTTCTCTCCCTATCTTGCATTGCGCAACAGGTTGTGGTAAAAGACGCCATTACTCTGGAGGTACTTGCCGGGGTGAGTATTTTTGACGCGGAGAAATTGCACCTTGAAACCACCACGAAAAACGGGAAAGCACAGTTAGACAGATTTGGCACCAACGCGTCTGTATCTTTTTCTTATTTGGGCTATCAAACCTTAACCCTCCAAAAAAGCCACCTCAAATCACCACATGTGATTTGGATGACACCCAACACAGAACAACTTGGCGAAATCGTATTGTCGGTTTCTCGCTCTTCTGAAAAAAAACAGCGCTTGGCGCAGCAAATAGGTATTATGAGTGAGCAAGAAATTGCACAAATAAGCCCTGAGAATAGCGCAGCGTTGCTTAGGGAAGTTCCAGGCGTTCGTGTGCAGCAATCGCAAGGTGGCGGGGGAAGCCCTGTATTACGAGGTTTTGAGGCAAATCGAGTGCTATTGGTAGTCGACGGAGTGCGTTTAAATAATGCTATTTCCCGCTCAGGACATATGCACAACGCCCTTTCGGTTGATCCGCTTAGTTTAAGTAGAGCGGAAGTTATTTTTGGACCTTCTTCTGTAGGATATGGCTCAGATGCGTTGGGTGGGGTTATTCATTTTTATACTCGTACACCACTTATCAATCAACATAAAAAGTTTCGCATTACAGGCTCATCGTCTTATACTTTTATACAAAACACCTCTAAACAATCAGCAGTATTAGAATACAGTGCGCCAAAATGGGCAGTTTTGCAACAGGTTTCCTATTCCAAATTTGGCGATATTGTTATGGGAAATAACCGTGCACACGGCCATGAAAACTGGGGGAAAGTATTTGAGTTTTCGCAAAATACGAGTTCAAATTATATGGCATTACCCACTAAAAACAATACCTCAAACGTGCAGCGAAATTCAGGATATGAGCAAGTAGATTTGTTGCAAAAATGGATTTATCATTCCACGAATGGGATTAAATTTACGCTTAATTTACAGGGATCACAATCTGGAAACATCCCCCGTTTTGATAAACTTTCAGAAACTAAAGACAACACACTGCGTTTTGCACGTTGGGAGTATGGCCCCCAAAAGCGCTGGCTGATTTCGCCACAAATCAGCTTTGTTGGCAATAAGCGCTGGCTACATTCGGGAAAAATTATTGCCGCCGTTCAGTTTTTAGAAGAATCGAGGATTCAGCGGAAATTCGCAAGCCTAATTAGAGAAACGCAACAAGAACAGCTTACTGTGTATAGCCTTAATGCTGATTTTAAGGCCAAAACGAACAAAGGACGCGACTGGTCATATGGCTTAGAAATGACATACAATCAGGCACATTCATTAGCATTTGCACAAGAGTTACAGATTGTTTCTAATGAACTCATTGGATTAGCTCCCAAAACACCTATACCAACACGATATCCAAGCGGTGGAAGCACATATGCCACTTTTGCAGGCTATGTGGATTATAGACATGATATTAATTTAAAAAGCACATTGAATTTTGGCGTAAGGCAAACTATAACAGCATTGGATGCCGCTTGGACGGAGCAAGCACGTATTGATGCAAAATTGGCACATGCCTATAAGAAATATCAATCGTCAAATGTGACCCTTGGGTATAGCTATAAACCCAACATGCAATGGCAACTTAAAGCCCTTTTTTCAGCAGGGTTTAGAGCACCTAATATTGATGATTTGGGGAAAACTCGTGAAAACCAAGGTGTTTTGAGCGTACCCAATTTGGAACTTCAGCCTGAATATATTTACAGTACAGATGTGGGTGTTTACAAACAGTGGAACAACGGCTCTTTTGTAGAGGTAAATGGATATTACGCCTTTATTCAAGATTATATTGCTCGCGGACCATTTAGCATTGTTCACGACAAATCCACGTTGGATTATAGTACCATCATATACTCCGAAGATGAGGTAAAAACCACGGCAAATATCAATGTTGGCGCGGTAAAAGTTTATGGATTTAGTGCGCAAAGCAAATGGATGATTTCACCCAAAATAGCATATCACGGCTCACTTACATATACACGTGGAGTCGGCAACAGTATTAGCGGAAATCTTCCATCCATTAGTCCATTATTTATCGCCCAAAAAATACAATGGAAATTGCCAAAGGGCGAGGTTTCTATGCATTGGCATCATGCACAACAGAAAGCACCAGAGCAATACAGCCCATGGGGTGAGGATGGGCTAATAGAGACGCCGCTTTTGGCCAATGGGACTTTTGCAGGCACACCCGCCTGGCACCGCTGGGATGTGCAATTTGCATTTCCCTTAACCAATGTACTAACCCTCTCGGGTGGAATTTACAACCTCTGGGATACGCACTATCGGGAATTTGCTTCGGGTATTTCTGCACCCGGTAGAAGTACAAAGCTGGTATTGAGGTATGAATTATAGCGATTCGCAAAGACAACAACATTACATTTTGCACTAAATTGGTTACTTTCGCATGCATAATTTTAGTGCAAGATTTTGTTTCCAACCTACTCACATCTTGATTTAGTAGCAGCAGCTGAAGAAATCGCTTCGTTTTGGGACGAACACCTCATTTTTGAAGCGAGTATAGATGCCCGCGAAGGAAGGCCCCCATTTGTGTTTTTTGAAGGCCCCCCTTCAGCAAACGGACTGCCCGGAATTCACCACGTATTGGCGCGAGCGCTAAAAGATATTTTTTGTCGCTACAAAACCCAACAAGGATACCAAGTTAAACGAAAAGCAGGGTGGGATACCCATGGACTCCCTGTAGAACTTGGAGTAGAGAAAGAGCTTGGCATTACAAAAGAAGATATCGGCAAAACCATTAGCGTTTCCGAATACAATGACGCATGTAGGAAAGCCGTAATGCGCTATACCGATGTGTGGAATAATCTTACCAAAAAAATGGGGTATTGGGTAGATATGGATGATCCATATATAACCTACACCTCAAAATATATGGAATCGGTTTGGTGGTTATTGTCAACCCTTTACAAAAAGGGTCTGATTTATAAGGGGTATACTATTCAACCCTATTCACCTATGGCGGGAACAGGGTTATCTTCGCACGAACTAAATCAGCCCGGATGCTATCGCGACGTAAGCGACACTTCTGTAACGGCGCAGTTTAAAACCAAAACCGAATCACTTCCTCAAGGGCTTAAAGACCGTTTACCACTGCACATTTTGGCTTGGACAACCACCCCTTGGACATTGCCTTCAAATACTGCCCTTACGGTTGGTCTAACAATCTCTTATGTTGTTGTACAAACATATAACCAGTATACGCACAAACACATACGTGTATTGCTTGCAAAAAAATTGATTCAAAAACAGTTTGGGAAAAAATATTCTCAGGTTTTGACCAAGAACGAATTAGCAGCCTACGATAAAGCTAATAAAACCATTCCATATTGGATAGAACAAGAAATTATTGGTGCTGATTTGGTTGGAGTTCAATATGAGCAGCTCTGGACAGAAGCCCCTTTGCCGCATCAAAACCCCGATGATGCGTTCCGCATTATTTCTGGAGATTTTGTTACCACAGAAGACGGAACAGGAATTGTACACACTGCGCCTACCTTTGGTGCTGACGACGCCAAAGTTGCCAAAGAAGCCGTACCGCCTGTACCACCACTATTGATACTGGATGAAAATGAAAACCCAGTTCCACTTGTGGACTTACAGGGAAAATTTAGACCAGAAGTGGGATTGGTTGGAGGTAAATTTGTCAAAAACGAATATTACCCAGAAGCTGAGACACCAGAAAAATCTGTGGATGTGGAAATTGCGATTCGCTTAAAGGAAGAAAACAAAGCCTTTAAAGTAGAAAAATACGTACACAGCTACCCACATTGTTGGCGTACCGATGCTCCGGTATTGTACTATCCTCTCGATTCTTGGTTTATCAAGGTGCAAGACCACAAAGACCGCATGGTAGAGTTAAATCAAACCATCCAATGGAAGCCCACCAAAACGGGCGAAGGACGCTTTGGAAATTGGCTTGCAAACGCAAACGATTGGAACTTATCTCGCTCGCGTTTTTGGGGGATTCCATTGCCTATTTGGCGCACTTCTGATGGCGACGAAACTCGCATAATTGGCTCTGTTGATGAGTTAAAAAAAGCCGTAGAGGAAGCCGTTGCTGCTGGGCTGATGATAAAAAACCCATTGACTGACTTTGTTCCTGGAGACATGTCGGAGCGCAATTATGAGCGTGTAGATTTACACAAAGATACTGTGGATGAATTGGTGCTTTTAAGCCAATCGGGTAAACCTATGTACAGAGAAACCGATCTCATTGACGTTTGGTTTGATTCGGGCGCAATGCCTTATGCCCAATGGCACTATCCATTTGAAAATAAAGAAAAAATTGACGAAGGCACCACTTTTCCAGCGGATTATATTGCAGAGGGCGTTGACCAAACACGAGGCTGGTTTTATACCCTTCACACCATTGCAACCCTTGTTTTTGATTCGGTTGCCTATAAAAATGTAGTGTCTAATGGGCTTGTACTTGACAAAAATGGGCAGAAAATGTCAAAGCGATTAGGCAATGCTGTGGACCCTTTTGAAACACTAAAAAAATACGGCCCCGATGCCACGCGTTGGTATATGATTAGCAATGCCAACCCGTGGGATAATTTAAAATTTGATTTAGAGGGAATTGAAGAAGTAAAACGCAAATTTTTTGGAACGCTTTACAACACCTACTCGTTCTTTAGTCTTTATGCTAATATTGATGGGTTTGCTTTTGATGAAGAAGCGATACCCCTTTCTGAACGCCCAGAAATTGACCAGTGGATTTTATCTGAACTGCATAGTTTAATTCAAAAGACTACTCAATTTTTTGATGCCTATGAGCCCACCCGTGCCTGTCGCGCCATAGCACATTTTGTAACTGAGGACTTGAGTAATTGGTATGTGCGTTTGTGCCGGAGACGTTTCTGGAAGGGAAGTTATGAGGCCGATAAAATTGCAGCGTATCAAACCTTATATGAATGTTTGTTGACTGTGGCAAAAATAATGGCGCCTGTTGCGCCGTTTTATGCTGATAGGCTTTATCAGGATTTAAATGGGATTACTAAATGTGAAGCGGTGTCGTCGGTGCATTTGGCTTTTTTCCCAAAGTCAAATTTGGAGGTTGTCAATCCGGCACTAGAACAAAAAATGCAGCGTGCACAAAAGATTACTTCTTTGGTATTGTCGTTACGGAAACGAGAAAAAATTAAAGTCCGTCAGCCCTTGCAACGCATCATGATACCTGTATTGGACGTAAAAGAACGCCAACAAGTAGAGGCGGTATCTGCACTAATTGCCGCTGAAGTAAATGTTAAGGAAGTCGAATTATTAGACGACACGTCATCTATTTTGGTAAAAGAAATAAAGCCAAACTTTAAAACATTAGGACCTCGTTTTGGCAAGGATATGAAATCTGTGGCGAAGGCCATTCAAGAACTTAGTGATGCCCAAATACACACCTTAGAAAAACAAGGGTTTCTTATGCTTGAAATAAACAATAAAAATTGTACTTTAGAAGCTACTGATGTTGTCATTAGTTCAAAAGATGTAGCCGGATGGTTGGTTGCTTCGGAGCAGGGCGTTACAGTGGCACTTGACATTCAAATGAACGAAACCCTTCGTTTAGAGGGTATGGCGCGTGAACTTGTAAACAGGTTGCAGAATATGCGCAAAGACCTTGGTTTTGAGGTAACAGATACCATTGAAGTTACCCTTAAAGAAAGTGAGGAGCTAAACGCTGTTTTAAACCAAAACAAAGCGTATATTCAGCGAGAAATTTTGGCTACAACCATATATGTAGCAAAAGAGGTGAGTAGCAAAGCTATCGAGCTAGTTTTCGATGCGCTGCATACACAAGTAGCAATGGTTAAATCATAACAACCTAAATATTATGGAACAAAAAAACCGATACAACGATGAAAATCTCCAAGAGTTTAAGGAGTTAATTGAAGAAAAAATCGCAAAGGCACAGCACGATCTTGACCTAATTAGAAGTGCTTATATGAACGACAGCAATAACGGGACTGATGATACTGCCCCAACGTTTAAGGCCTTTGAAGAAGGTTCACAGACAATGTCCAAAGAGGCAAATACACAATTGGCATTGCGTCAAGAAAAATTTATTCGCGACTTAAAAAATGCCCTTATACGCATTGAAAACAAAACATATGGCGTTTGCCGGGTAACGGGGAAACTCATTAACAAAGAAAGGCTGAAGCTTGTGCCACATGCAACTCTTAGCATTGAGGCAAAAAATATGCAGCGTTAATCAATGCCACTTCGTAAACTTTGTTGGATTATTCTTGCTGTTTTGGTATTGGACCAATCCGTAAAGATGTACATTAAGCTCAACTATTCCCTCACGTTTTATGGTAGCGACGCTATAGTAGACTGGGGCTGGTTTCGCTTGTTATTTGTAGAAAACAAGGGCATGGCTTGGGGTGCTCGCCTAAATGATATACTGCCTTTTATTTCTGACAATACAGCGAAACTTCTTCTAAGTATTTTTCGACTGTTGGCGGTAACCGGAATTGGCTATTGGCTTGTCAAGGCGGCAAAAACCGCAACCTCAAAAGGCCAGCTTATTGCGGTAACCTTCATTTTTGCAGGTGCGTTAGGCAATATTATCGACTCTGTTTTTTATGGGGTTTTGTTTTCGAACAGTTACGGACAAATAGCCACATTTTTACCTTCCCAGGGCGGTTATGCACCGCTTATGTTTGGGCATGTTGTTGACATGCTTCAGTTCCCTATGGCTTCATGGACATGGCCCGAATGGCTACCGTTACTTGGTGGAAATAGCTTCACTTTTTTTGAGCCGGTCTTTAATATTGCAGATAGCGCCATTAGCGTGGGAGTTGTATTGTTATTGCTAAAAACGCGCAGGGCAACGGCTTAAAATAAATAGATGTCTTTTGGCGTTACTACAACTTCTAGGGGGACATCTGTAATCTCTGTATCTTCAATTTTTTCTACGGGATCAAAGAAAGAAACACCTATGGTTTTGCATTTCGGCGAACATCTTGATAGAAATCTATCGTAATACCCTTTTCCATATCCTACACGATGTCCTTTTAGGTCAAAGCACAATAAGGGAACCACAATAGTTGCGATATTTTTAGGGTTTATATACGCCGTGTTTAACGGTTCTAGAATTCCCCAAGTATTGGCCTCAAGGGGCATTCCTTTTTGCCACATTACAGCTTCCATTTTCCCCGTGGTTTCCACAACCTTTGGCACACAAATGGGATGCCCTTTAAATGCGTCAAACCATTTTTTCATGGGAAGTTCAGCGTGAGCAGCGCTATCAACAAATAGCATCAAAAGACCTCCTTTAGCAAGATTATGAGAAATTGTATGCGCCATAATTTGTGCGCTTGCAACCTCTAACTCTTTTGGAGAAAGTGCTTCGCGTTTTGAACGATATAAGCGGCGTAATGCTTTCTTGTTTGGCATGCCTAAATATAACCGTTTCGCCAGTAAGTTTTTGTATTTTAGTATCATGACAAAAGAGGCACTAAAGCGGCAAGTTGCTTCCCTTCCAAACGAGCCAGGCGTATATCAGTACTATAATGAAGGAGGTGATATTATTTATGTTGGCAAGGCAAAAGATCTTAAAAAAAGAGTGTCTTCTTATTTTAGAAAGCAGGTAGACTCTCGAAAAACCAAAAATCTTGTAAGCGCCATTTATAGCCTAAAACACATTGTTGTTCCCACCGAATCTGATGCATTGATTTTGGAAAATACACTTATCAAAGAGCATCAACCCAAATACAATATCTTGCTCCGTGACGATAAAACGTATCCTTGGATTTGTATCAAAAAAGAGCGCTATCCCAGAGTGTTTGCCACACGAAAAATCATTCACGACGGCTCGGAATATTTTGGGCCATTTACCAACGCCAAAACCGTTCGCGTTCTTCTATCCTTAATCAATGAGCTTTACCCACTTCGTACATGTCATTACGATTTAAGTGAAGTAAATGTTGCTCGTGAAAAATATAAAGTGTGCTTGGAGTATCATATTGGAAATTGTATGGCACCATGCGTAGGCAAACAAACGACAACGCATTACAACGAGGCAATAGGGCATATTCGCAATATTTTGCAAGGCAAATTCAAAAGTGTAAATGATGCCTTTCTCAGAGAAATAAAAGCCGCATCGGCAAGCTTACAGTTTGAACACGCACAAAAAATCAAACTAAAAATGGAGGCGTTGCAGCATTACCAATCTAAATCTGCTGTGGTCAGCGCCAAAATTAACGCTGTGGATGTATGCACAATTGTTTCTGACGAATCCACAGCATTTATCAATTTCTTGCAAGTTGCGTATGGGTCTATTGTTCGTTTTCACAGTATGGCAATAAAAAAGAAATTAGAGGAAACAGATGCGGAACTGTTGCGCGTTGTAGTAGTGGAATTGCGGCGTAGATTTGAGTCCTCTTCTAAAGAAATTTTACTTCCTTGTGACATTGATTTGGGCGAAACCGTTCGGGTAACGGTACCCAAAATAGGAGAGAAAAAACAGCTTTTAAACCTATCGTTGCGCAATGCCAAGCAAAGCCGATTGGAGCAGCTTAAGCAAATTAAACTTACTGACCCAGAACAACACAATCAACGGGTGATGGCACAAATGCAGCGTGATTTGCGCCTCTCGGAACTGCCATTACATATAGAATGTTTTGACAATTCCAATATTCAAGGGAGCAACCCTGTGGCAGCGTGTGTAGTGTTTCGTAATGGAACGCCCAGCAAAAAGGAATACCGCCATTACAGCATCAAAACAGTGAAGGGGCCAGACGATTTTGCCTCTATGGAAGAGGTCGTTTATCGCCGTTATAAACGGCTACTTAGTGAAGGAGAGGCATTGCCACAATTGGTTGTAATTGACGGCGGAAAAGGACAGTTAAACGCAGCATTAAAAAGTTTTGACGTATTGGGCATTCGAGGAAAAATTGCCATTTTGGGTATTGCCAAACGCCTGGAAGAGCTTTATTTTCCGGACGATCCAATTCCCTTATATTTGGATAAGCGTTCGGAGACATTGCGCATTGTGCAGCAGTTGCGAAACGAAGCACATCGATTTGGGATTCGCCTACACCGAAATAAGCGCAGCAAAAGCGCTATAAATTCGACATTAGAAGGCATTCCAAGTGTTGGCGAAAAAACGGCTACAGAGCTGTTAAAAAAACTTAAATCGGTTAAACGTATTAAGGCTGCTTCGTTAGAAGAATTAACCCAAATAGTAGGCTCTAAAAAAGCCAAAACGATATATGAATACCTACACAACATTTCTTAAAGCTCTTATTTGTTTTGTTTTTACGATTACTGTAGCACAACCCAAAAACGATCTAAAAGTAGGTCTTATTTTGAGTGGTGGTGGCGCTAAAGGCATGGCTCATATAGGTGTGCTTAAAGAAATTGAACGGGCTGGCGATTTTAACGGTTAAGATAAATGCTTTTACGTACTTTTGCTCACATGACGCTTAATCGATGGCTTTTGGTTGTTGTAGCTGTTTTTTCACAGCTTATATTTTCCCAAGAAATTAAAGGTAATTCGAGGCTCCAACAAATTGATTCCCCTTCACAAACTAGCGCCTCTTTTAAGGGAGGTGAGTGGTTTAAATTCAGGATTCATTATGGAATTTTCAATGCTAGCTACGCCACCATTGAGCTCAACGAAACGCTTTGGGAAGGCAAGACTGTTTTTCACGCCAAAGGTATTGGCAGGACAACAGGTTTTGCACGCTGGTTTTTTAAAGTGGACGACTATTACGATTCCTATTTTACCAAAGGTGCGGTTCGTCCGTTGTTCTTTATTCGAAACATAAACGAGGGCGGTTATAAAAAACATGTTACCATTCGTTTTGACCATGACAAGAACAAAGCTTTTGTGGATGACAAACTACAAAACAAACAAGGAGCGTTTGACACAGCGCCCAATATTCAAGACCTTATTTCCTGTTTTTATTATTTGCGAAACGAATTTGACATTTCTGCCATAAAAAAAGGAGCGTTTACTGTTGTGAATTTATTTTTTGATGAATCTAATTATGCCTTTAAATTCAAGTTTTTAGGAACGGAAACCATCAAAACCAAATTTGGCTATGTCGAGGCGTTAAAGTTTAGGCCTTACGTACAATCAGGGCGTGTGTTCCGAAGCAACGAAAGTATTACTCTTTGGGTGAGCAAAGACAAAAACAGAACTCCCTTGCGTTTAGAAGCCGCCTTACGCGTAGGCAGCATAACTGCCGATTTAGATGAATTTAAAGGATTAAAAAACCCATTTGAAATTGTTGTTAAGAACTAATTCATTTTTTGCTTTTGTTGCTATAGCGCTATTTGTTGCTTGTGGTGATCCCTCCGAAAAGCCAGCTAAGACATTACCGCCACAAAAACCCGAGGTGTTTGCCTTTGGCTATAAACTCAACGATTTTGAAGTAGTTCAAGACACGGTTCGCAAAGGAGACACTTTTGCCGATATTTTTTTGGAAAACGGATTTACGTATCCGCAGATTTACGAGATCAACAAGCGAACTAAAAAAGAGTATAATTTTAGAAGAATTCAACCCAATAAGCCCTACACATTTTTGTTTGCTAAAGATTCTATAGCAACACCGATTGCATTTATTTATCAGCCGTCAATGTTGGACTATGTGGTTGTAAACTTGAGGGACTCTATTTTTGCTGAAAAGCGTAAAAAAGAAGTGAAACTACGTTCGTTTGAAGCGCAAGGAGTAATAAATAGTTCGCTATCTGAAACCTTAGAAGCGCAGCGCCTTAGTCCATTATTGGCATATGATTTATCGGATATTTATGCATGGACCATTGACTTTTTCCGACTTGAGAAAGGGGATAGATTTAAAATCATTTATACCCAAAAATACGTAGATGACTCTATTTATGTGGGACTAAATCGCATTCACGCAGCATATTTCGAGCACCGCAAGAAACCGTTTTATGCCATTGAGTTTGAATCAGATTCGATACGCGGCATCACAGAGTATTTTGACGAAAAGGGCAAAAATCTGCGCCGTGCATTTTTACAAGCACCCGTGCAGTTTTCACGGATATCTTCCCGGTATACCAAAAGACGCCGTATTGCCTTGTATGGCCGTACAAAGCCACATCTTGGAACCGATTTTGCCGCACCGATAGGAACGCCTATTCGCGCTACGGCAAGCGGAACAGTTTCCGCCGCAAGTTATACACGCAGTAACGGTAACTTTGTAAAAATTAGGCACAATGGAACGTATAGCACACAGTATTTACACATGAAAAAGCGTGCTGTGCGTAAAGGACAATACGTGAAGCAAGGTGATATTATCGGAACAGTAGGCATGACGGGGTATACCTCAGGACCACACGTTTGTTATCGCTTTTGGAAAAACGGAAAACAAGTAGATCCATTTAAACAAAAACTGCCTGAAGCCAAACCGATCAACCCAAAACTAAAAGAAGCCTACATGATTCATATGCATCCTTTTAAAGAAGCATTAGATTGTATCGCATTTTACTAAACTAACAAACAAGCAAATCATGACATTTCCAAAAATCAATCCAACCACAACCAACAGTTGGAAAACCCTTACCGCGCTTGCAACAGATCGTAAAACCTTGCAAACATATTTTGCCAAAAATGATTTAAGAGCCCAGCAATTTTCAATTGCTTGGGAGCAATTTTTTGTGGACTATTCCAAAACTCATATCGAAAAAGACATCAAAACGGCACTTTTGTCTTTAGCAAAAGAAGTAGGTCTTGAAGCAGCACGCGAAGCATACTTTGGCGGAGATGCCATTAACCAAACAGAGGATCGCTCGGTGCTACATACGGCACTTAGAGCAAAACCTGATGCGGATATTCGCGTGGATGGCGAAAATATAATGCCTGAAGTGGTTAAGGTCCGCAAAAAAATTCGAGCATTTAGCCAAGCGGTTATTGAAGGAAGTCGAAAAAGCAGTTCAGGCGAAGCCTTTACAGATGTAGTTAACATAGGTATTGGCGGTTCAGATTTGGGCCCTGCAATGATTACTGAAGCCCTTGCATATTATAAAAATCACCTAAATGTGCATTTTATGTCAAACGTTGACGGCGATCATGTTATGGAAGTATTGAAAAAAGTTAATCCAGCAACGACGCTGTTTGTAGTGGTTTCCAAAACCTTTACCACACAAGAAACCTTATCGAATGCAATTACGGCCAAAAAATGGCTCGTTGAGGCATTGGGCGAAGACGCGGTGGCGGATCACTTTGTTGCGGTTTCAACAAACCTTACTGCTATTGATGCCTTTGGCATTCAAGCCGAAAATGTATTCCCAATGAACGACTGGGTAGGCGGGCGTTTTTCGCTGTGGAGTGCTGTGGGATTGTCTATTGCCTTGGCCATTGGTCCAGACCATTTTGAAGCCCTTTTGGAAGGTGCAAATGCCATGGACACACATTTTGCAACAGCACCCCTTGATGAAAACATACCTGTATTGTTGGCCTTACTTACGGTTTGGTATACCTCCTTTTTGGGGGCGCAATCCGAGGCGGTGATACCTTACTCACAGTATTTGCATCGTTTCCCTGCTTATTTGCAGCAAGGCATTATGGAAAGCAATGGAAAATCTATTGATCGAAATGGAAAGCCGGTTTCCTACCAAACCGGCAATATTGTTTGGGGTGAGCCTGGCACCAACTCGCAACACGCCTTCTTCCAATTGATGCATCAAGGGACCAAATTGATTCCAGCACATTTTATTGGATTTAAGAACTCGTTACATGGCAATCAAGACCATCACGATAAGCTGATGGCAAACTTTTTTGCGCAAACAGAAGCGTTGATGAATGGTAAAACCGAAACACAAGTTCGAGAGGAATTATCTGCAAAAGGATTATCAGGCGATGCGCTGGAGCAATTGGTGCCGTTTAAAATATTTACTGGAAACAAGCCAACCACCACCTTGTTAATTGAACAGCTTACACCAAAAACACTTGGCGCACTTGTGGCCATGTATGAGCATAAAATCTTTGTGGAAGGCGTGGTGTGGAACATCTTTAGTTATGACCAGTGGGGCGTGGAATTAGGCAAGCAATTAGCCAGTGTCATTTTAAGTGA
>CBFICG010000007.1:0-24053 GCA_965661025.1 Flavobacteriaceae bacterium
CTAAGTATGCTGAAAAACGCGCAGCGCTTAAAGCAGCTGGCGATTATGAGGCATTGCAAAAACTACCCAAAAACGCATCGCCTGTACGAAAGCACAATCGCTGTAAATTAACTGGTCGCCCAAAAGGATATATGCGTCAGTTTGGGGTTTCACGTGTGATGTTCCGTGAAATGGCTAACAAAGGACTAATCCCTGGAGTAAAAAAAGCAAGCTGGTAAAAAAAGAATTATGAATACAGATCCAATTTCAGATTACCTAACGCGCATTCGCAACGCTAACAGCGCTGGTCACCGTGTAGTTTCTATTCCTGCTTCTAATTTGAAGTTAGAAATCACTAAAATTTTATTTGACCAAGGCTATATTCTTAGCTACAAAAAAGAAAATGATACGGTTCAAGGGAGTATTAAAATCGCATTGAAATATGACCGCCTTACTAAAGAGCCTGTTATTAAAAAATTACAACGTATTAGTACCCCTGGACTGCGCAAGTATGTTGCATCCAATGAGGTGCCACGCGTGTTAAACGGATTAGGAACGGCTATTATTTCTACCTCTCACGGTGTGATGACGGGGAAACAAGCAAAAAAAGAAAATGTAGGTGGCGAAGTACTTTGTTACGTTCATTAAACCTTAAAGAATTGAATTATGTCACGAATTGGTAATAATCCTATTGCACTTCCAGAAGGCGTCACGGTTGATATTCAACCTGATGTGGTTACAGTAAAAGGGAAATTGGGCGAACTTTCACAGTCATATGACTCTGTTAGCATTGCACAACAAGACGGTCAATTGGTTGTCTCGCGCCCTTCGGAGAGTAAAACACACAAAGCAAAGCACGGTTTGTATCGTGCTCTTGTTGCCAATATGGTTCAAGGAGTGTCTGTTGGTTTTACAAAAGAGTTGGAATTGGTTGGGGTAGGCTACCGTGCCTCTAATCAAGGTCAAAAATTAGACCTTGCACTTGGTTTTTCGCACAATATTGTGTTTGAACTGCCCAAAGAGGTCAAGATTGAAACAGTATCTGAAAAAGGGAAAAACCCTATCATCAAACTTAGTTCACACGATAACCAGTTAGTGGGTTCTATTGCGGCTAAGATTCGTTCATTCCGTAAGCCAGAGCCGTATAAAGGCAAAGGAGTGAAGTTTGTTGGAGAAGAAATTAGAAGAAAAGCAGGTAAGTCTGCATAATAAGTAGGGATATGAAAATGAATAAAACCCAACGAAGACAACGCATTCAAAAGCGCTATCGCGATACCGTACTTGGTACCTCCGACATGCCGCGAATGTCTATTTTTAGAAGTAATAAAGAGATTTATGCTCAGATTATAAATGATGAAACAGGTGTTACCCTTGCTTCAGTCTCTTCTAGAGACAAAACGTTTGCTGAGCATAGCGGAACTAAAATAGAGCTGGCTCAAAAAGTGGGTAAAGCCATTGGAGAGAAAGCAATTGCGGCTGGTATTTCTGCTATTCGTTTTGACCGCGGAGGATATTTGTATCATGGACGTGTAAAATCACTTGCTGATGGCGCACGCGAAGCTGGATTAAATTTTTAAGTATGTATCAAGATTATAAAAATATAGAATTTGTTAAACCGGGAGGTCTTGACCTAAAGGATCGTTTGGTTGGCGTACAACGTGTAACCAAAGTAACAAAAGGTGGACGTGCGTTTGGCTTTTCTGCTATTGTGGTGGTGGGTGACGAAAACGGTGTCGTTGGCCAGGGACTAGGTAAATCTAAAGAAGTTTCTGAGGCAATCTCTAAAGCCGTTGAAGATGCTAAGAAGAATTTGATACGTATTCCTATCAATAACGGCACACTCCCACACGAACAAAAAGGGAAGTATGGTGGTGCACGCGTATACATACAACCTGCTTCAGAGGGTACAGGGGTAATTGCTGGTGGTGCTGTTCGTGCTGTATTAGAGGCTGTTGGTGTACATAACGTACTTTCAAAATCGCAGGGTTCATCTAATCCACACAATGTGGTAAAGGCAACTTTTGATGCATTATTACAACTGCGTGATGCAAGTACCGTTGCCAAGCAGCGTGGAATTTCACTCGAAAAAGTTTTTAACGGATAAGGTCATGGCAAAGATTAAAGTTACACAAGTAAAAAGTTACATCAAGCGTCCAGAAGACCAAAAGCGAACGCTTGCAGCCCTAGGATTACACCGTATTGGACAGGTTGCAGAGCATGACGATACCCCTGCAATTCAAGGGATGATCAACAAAGTAAAACATCTGATACCCGTCCAAAACGCATAATATGGACTTAGGAAACTTAAAGCCAGCTAAAGGCGCAGTTAAAGGCGGGAGTACACGCCTAGGTAGAGGTCAAGGTTCTGGAACAGGCGGTACTGCTTCACGTGGTCATAAAGGTGCAAAATCCCGATCTGGATATTCCAAAAAGATTGGTTTTGAAGGGGGCCAAATGCCACTTCAACGCCGTGTGCCAAAATTTGGCTTCACTAACATTAACCGTAAAGAATATGCAGGCATTAACTTGGATAAACTTCAAGCTCTTGCTGATGAAAAGAAAATTAAATCTACACTAGACCTTGAAACCATGGTTTCGTTGCGCCTGGTAGGAAAAAACGATTTGGTTAAAATTTTAGGTCGTGGCGAGTTAACGTCCAAATTGAAAGTAAGTGCCCACAAATTTACGGCGTCAGCTAAAGCGGCTATTGAAGCTGCTGGTGGTGAAGCCATCACTCTGTAACACATGAAGCGATTAATAGAATTTTTATCGAATATTTGGAAGATTGAGGAGCTCAAAACTCGTATTGGGATTACCCTTGGACTGCTTGTAGTATACCGCATTGGTGCGCAAGTGGTACTACCTGGTATTGATCCCGTACAGCTTTCTGAACTTGCCAACCGAACAGGTGGTGGTGGATTGCTTGGCGTTTTGAATATGTTCACAGGAGGTGCTTTTGCAAACGCTTCTGTATTCGCCTTGGGAATCATGCCATATATTTCGGCTTCTATTGTGGTGCAACTAATGGGAATTGCAATTCCGTATTTGCAAAAGTTACAGAAAGAAGGGGAAAGCGGTCGCCGTAGAATTAACCAAATTACACGCTGGCTGACCATTGCCATTTGTGTGTTTCAAGCTCCTGCATATTTGTATTCTCTAAGCGCATTAGGCGTCCCGGAGTCTGCTTTTGTTCTTGGTAAAGGCCTTGGATTTATGGTGCCTTCGGTTATCATTCTGGTAACAGGGACTATTTTCGCCATGTGGTTAGGTGAAAAAATCACAGATAAAGGAATCGGAAACGGAATTTCTCTTTTAATTACAGTAGGTATTGTTGCTACGCTTCCTATGTCATTTGCACAAGAATTTGTTTCGCGAGTTACTGAAAACAACGGAGGTCCAATTGTGATTCTAATTGAAACAATTGTTTGGATAGCCATCAATGCTATCTGTATATTATTGGTTATGGCGGTACGTCAAATACCTGTGCAATATGCACGTAGAACAGCCTCTGGAGGTATTGACAAAAACCAAATTGGATCACGGCAATACATTCCACTAAAGCTTAATGCATCTGGTGTAATGCCTATTATATTTGCACAGGCACTTATGTTTGCTCCCGCGGCTCTTGGCCGTTTGGCGGGTGATAGTGAGGTGGGACAATGGCTTCAGGCTTCCTTTTCAGATATTTTTGGGTTATGGTATAATATTTTGTTTGCGGTACTCATTATTGTTTTTACGTATTTCTACACGGCTATTACCGTACCAACCAACAAAATGGCAGATGATTTAAAGCGAAGCGGTGGTTTTGTACCTGGGGTTCGTCCGGGAACGGAAACAGCAGATTTTTTAGACCGTATTATGTCGCAAATCACCTTTCCAGGCTCCTTGTTTTTGGCAGCTGTAGCGGTGTTGCCTGCCGTGGTATATCATTTATTTGGTATGCAACAAGGTTGGGCGTTGTTTTATGGAGGCACATCATTACTCATTATGGTTGGTGTTGCAATAGATACCATTCAGCAAATCAATGCATATTTGCTAAACCGTCATTATGATGGGTTAATGAAAACAGGGAATAAACGTAAAACTGCGGGAATCTGATGGCAAAGCAAGCAGCAATTGAACAAGACGGCCAAATTATTGAGGCACTTTCTAATGCGATGTTTCGCGTGGAGTTGGAAAATGGTCACGTAGTTACAGCACACATTTCAGGTAAAATGCGCATGCATTACATTAAATTATTGCCTGGAGATAAAGTAAAATTGGAGATGTCTCCTTATGATTTGACTAAGGCACGCATCACCTACAGATATTAACATATGAAAGTTAGAGCATCACTTAAAAAAAGAAGCGCCGACTGCAAAATTGTACGTCGCAAAGGACGCTTATACGTAATCAACAAAAAGAACCCTAGGTTCAAACAAAGACAAGGATAATTATGGCTAGAATTTCTGGAGTAGATATTCCCAAACAAAAAAGAGGCGTGGTATCTCTTACCTATATTTATGGGGTTGGACGCAGCCGTGCTAAGGAGATATTAGCAACTGCTGGAGTTGATGAAAGTAAAAAAGTAAACGAGTGGAACGACGATGAAATAGGTCGTATTCGTGATGCTGTTTCTTCTTTTACCATTGAAGGAGAGCTTCGCTCAGAAACGCAATTGAACATTAAGCGATTGATGGATATTGGTTCGTTTAGAGGAATCCGTCACCGAATCGGACTTCCCCTACGAGGACAACGCACCAAAAACAATTCGCGTACACGAAAAGGAAAACGTAAGACCGTTGCTAATAAGAAAAAAGTAACGAAATAAAGCAGTTGAAATATGGCTAAATCAAGTTCGAAAAAGCGTAAAGTTGTTGTGGAAGCCTTTGGCGAAGCACACATCAACGCATCGTTTAACAATATCATTGTTTCGCTAACCAACAATAAAGGCGAAGTAATTTCATGGTCATCTGCCGGTAAAATGGGCTTCAGAGGATCTAAAAAAAACACCCCTTATGCAGCACAGCTTGCAGCTGAAGACGCCACTAAAGTGGCTCAGGAAGCTGGATTGCGAAAGGTTAAAGTATTTGTGAAAGGGCCTGGAAACGGACGTGAGTCTGCTATCCGTACCATTCACAATGGTGGTATTGAGGTAACCGAAATAGTTGACGTTACACCAATGCCACATAATGGTTGTCGTCCACCTAAAAGACGTAGAGTTTAATATTAATCCCGCTGGCGAAGGATAGACCTTAATTCCCAGCAAAATTTTATAACTATGGCAAGATATACTGGTCCAAAGACTAAAATCGCCCGTAAATTTGGGGAAGCCATTTTTGGCGATGATAAGTCGTTTGAAAAGCGCAATTATCCTCCAGGGCAGCACGGAAACAACCGACGCAGACCTAAAAAATCGGAATATGCTATCCAATTAATGGAAAAGCAAAAAGCAAAATTTACCTATGGTATTTTAGAGCGTCAGTTCCGCAATCTATTTATTAAAGCAAATGCCAGCAAAGGCGTAACAGGTGAAGTTTTACTTCAGCTTTGCGAATCGCGATTAGACAATTTGGTGTACCGCCTTCGCATTGCACCAACGCGTAGCGCAGCACGTCAACTTGTTGGTCACCGTCATATTACTCTCAACGGCGAAATCATGAACATTCCTTCTTGTCATGTGAAGCCTGGTGATGTAATTGGTGTTCGTGAAAAGTCGAAATCACTTGATGTGATTGAACGCGCATTGTCTGTGGCTAACCACGATTTAGAGTGGCTAACTTGGAACGACGCAACTTTAGAAGGCACATTGGTATCGGTTCCTACCCGTGAGCAAATTACAGAAAATATAAAGGAACAACTAATCGTCGAATTGTATTCAAAATAATCCTATGGC
The DNA here is from genome assembly GCA_965661025.1 of Flavobacteriaceae bacterium. Classification (GTDB taxonomy): domain Bacteria; phylum Bacteroidota; class Bacteroidia; order Flavobacteriales; family Flavobacteriaceae; genus UBA7446. The sequence goes on from CBFICG010000007.1 coordinate 5,855, forward strand.
ACTATTTAATTTTCAAAAACCAGATAAGGTAATCATGATTGATTCGGATGAATTTGAAGGTATCTTCGAATTCCGTCCATTAGAGCCTGGATATGGGCTAACTGTTGGTAATGCGTTGCGTCGAGTGATGCTTGCTTCTTTGGAAGGATTTGCTATCACTTCGGTTCGCATTGATAAAGTTGACCACGAATTCTCTACTCTTCCTGGTGTAGTAGAAGACGTAACTGAAATGATTTTGAACTTTAAGCAAGTTCGTTTTAAACAACAGATTGACAGCGTTGATAGTGAAACTATAAACGTTGCCGTTACGGGTCAAAAGCAGCTTACAGCTGGTGATTTGCAGAAGTTTATCTCTGGATTTCAAGTCTTAAATCCAGATTTTGTGATTTGCAACATGGACGAAAATGTACAGCTAAACTTTGAGTTTACCATTGAAAAGGGACGTGGTTATGTTCCTGCCGAGGAAAACAAAAAGGTTTCTGCACCGATAGGAACTATTGCTATAGACTCTATCTACACGCCCATAAAGAACGTAAAATACACCATCGAAAACTTTCGTGTAGAGCAAAAAACAGATTACGAAAAGCTAATTTTCGAAATTGTTACTGATGGTTCTATACACCCAAAAGATGCTCTAACAGAAGCAGCAAAAACACTTATCCACCACTTTATGCTTTTCTCAGACGAGCGTATTACCTTAGAGGCGGATGAAATTGCTCAAACGGAGACTTACGATGAGGAATCGCTTCATATGCGTCAATTGTTAAAGACAAGACTCATTGATATGGATTTGTCTGTGCGTGCGCTCAACTGCCTAAAAGCAGCGGAAGTAGACACACTAGGCGACTTGGTATCGTTTAACAAAACCGACTTGATGAAGTTTAGAAACTTTGGAAAAAAATCTCTTACTGAGCTTGAAGAATTGGTTATAGCCAAAGGGCTCAATTTTGGTATGGATTTGGCTAAATACAAACTTGATAAAGACTAATTCTGTAATAGCTAGTAATCATGAGACACGGAAAGAAAGTAGCCCACTTGGGCCGCACCAATACCCACAGAAAAGCGATGCTTGCCAATATGGCGTCATCGCTCATTGAGCACAAGCGTATCAATACAACCGTTGCCCGCGCTAAGGCATTAAAATCTTTTATTGAGCCTCTTATTACGCGTTCAAAAGTTGATTCTACGCATAACCGTCGTATTGCTTTTAAAGAGCTCCGTAATAAGTATGCTGTTACCGAATTGTTTCGCAGTATTTCGGAAAAAGTTGGTGATCGCCCAGGCGGATACACACGAATTATAAAATTAGGAAACCGCCTTGGTGACAATGCGGATATGGCCATGATTGAGCTTGTTGATTTCAATGAGGTGTATCAAACGGCTAAGCCTAAAAAGAAATCGCGTAGGCGAAGTGGAAAAAAAGCTACTGCCGCTGAAAGCCCATCAGAAGTAGCATCAGCAGAAAGTGCTGAGACCCCTGTGGAATCTACAACGGAAGCACCACAAGTCGAGGCTAATGAAACAACAGCCGATACTGCTGAAACTGATGCTACGCCAGAGCAAGAAAACAAGGCAGAATAATTTTTAATAGCCTTTTAATAACTCAAAGGATAAACCTAATGGTTTATCCTTTTTTTTGTATTAATTTTGCCAAAACACTTAAAACCGAATGAGCCAATACCACTCCCGTAAAAAAGCACTTATATTACTCGAAGACGGCACGGTATTTCACGGTAAATCCATTGGCATTGAAGGTCAGGCTTTTGGCGAATTATGCTTTAATACTGGCATGACAGGCTATCAAGAAATTTTTACTGATCCGTCTTACTATGGGCAATTGATGGTAACCACTAACGCCCATATTGGGAATTACGGTGTGCAAAATGCCGAATCAGAATCAGATGCGATTCAAATTGCAGGGTTGATTTGTAAAAATTTTAATACTGGATTTTCACGTGTTGCCGCAGACAGTTCGTTATTCAACTTTTTTAAAACACAAAACTTAGTTGCAATTTCAGACGTAGACACAAGAGCACTTGTAAGTTATATCCGTGACAATGGTGCAATGAACGCTGTAATTTCTACAGCAACTGATGAGTTAGATGTACTTAAAAAACAACTTGCAAAAGTTCCTTCTATGAAAGGCTTGGCACTTGCACCAAAGGTAACCACCGCAGAGCCCTATTTTGTAGGTGATCCTAGCGCACCAATTAAAATTGCTGCGTTAGACTTAGGAATTAAAAAGAATATTTTACGCAATTTGGCAAGTAGGGGTACATACATTAAAGTATTCCCACTTGAAACAAATTTTGAAACCATGCAATCGTGGAATCCAGATGGTTATTTCTTATCTAACGGCCCTGGTGATCCTGAGCCGCTACACTCTGCTCAAGCGGTAGCTGCGGAGATTATTGCTAAAGGATTACCACTTTTTGGTATTTGCTTAGGTCACCAAATTATTGCATTGTCTCAAGGTGTTTCCACATACAAAATGCTTAACGGACACCGTGGAATCAACCATCCAGTACTAAATATTGAAACGGGAAAAGGCGAAATCACCTCTCAAAACCATGGCTTTGCTGTAAATCGAGAAGAAACCGAGGTGCATAAAGATGTTGTCATAACACATACACACCTCAATGATAATACTGTAGCAGGTATTCGTATTGAAGGAAAACCTTGTTTTTCTGTTCAATATCATCCAGAGGCGAGTCCAGGACCGCATGATTCATCGTATTTATTTGACCAATTCATATCACAAATTAACAACCATAAAAAACAAGCATCATGAGTATTATTTTAAGCGTACACGCACGTCAAATATTTGATTCTAGAGGGAATCCGACGGTCGAGGTTGACGTGTTAACTGAAAACGGAACGTTGGGTCGAGCAGCGGTTCCCTCAGGTGCTTCTACTGGCGAGCACGAAGCTGTCGAGCTTCGTGATGGCGGCAATGCTTATATGGGTAAAGGTGTTTTGCAAGCTGTAAAAAACGTAAATGAAATTATTGCAGCTGAGTTGTTAGGAACCTCTGTTTTTGATCAAGAAGAAATTGACCAACTAATGATTGATTTAGACGGAACCCCCAATAAATCTAGACTTGGCGCTAATGCCATTTTGGGCGTTTCGCTTGCAGTAGCAAAAGCGGCTGCTAACGAGCTTGGACTACCGCTATATCGCTATATCGGTGGAACCCGCGCAATCACACTCCCTGTCCCAATGATGAATATTATCAATGGTGGTTCGCACTCCGATGCGCCGATTGCTTTTCAAGAATTTATGGTGATGCCTGTAAAAGCAGTTTCACTTACCCATGCATTGCAAATGGGAACTGAAATTTTCCACCACTTAAAAAAAGTATTAAAAGGAAGAAATCTTAGTACTGCAGTTGGTGATGAAGGCGGATTTGCACCAACCCTTGCAGGGACAGAGGACGCGCTCGATACCATTTTATTGGCGATTGAAAAGGCAGGATATAAACCTGCCGAAGAAGTTATGATTGCCTTGGACTGTGCGGCAGCAGAGTTTTATGTAAATGGAAAATACGATTACAGTAAATTTGAGGGAGCTCAAGGCAAAGTGCGCTCTTCACAGGAGCAAGCAGATTACTTAGCATCTTTGGTTGAAAAGTATCCTATTGTATCTATTGAGGATGGAATGGATGAAAACGACTGGGAAGGGTGGAAATACCTCACTGAAAAAATTGGTGATAAAGCCCAATTAGTAGGGGATGATTTATTTGTAACCAATGTAACTCGCCTGAGTCGAGGTATTGAAGAAGAAATTGCTAATTCTATCTTAATTAAAGTAAATCAAATTGGATCGTTGTCTGAAACTATCGCTGCTGTTCAAATGGCACAAAATGCTGGATATACGTGTGTGATGTCGCATCGTTCTGGTGAAACAGAAGACAATACCATAGCCGATTTGGCAGTAGCACTAAATACAGGACAAATAAAAACAGGCTCCCTGTCTAGAAGCGACCGTATGGCAAAATACAATCAATTGCTTCGCATTGAGGAAGAATTGGGAAGAATTGCATATTATCCGCAGGATAATGCATTTAAGGTGAAGTTTTAATTTACCAACTTAATATTTTAGTAAGCTAAACCAATGGGAAAAGTAGCAACATTGTCCTATGCGGACAAAACGGTTGAGTTGCCTCTTGTAGAGGGAACTGAAGATGAATTAGGGATTGACATTAAAGCCCTTCGCGCAAAAACAAATTTAATTACCCTCGATCCTGGTTTTAAAAACACGGGGTCTTGCCAAAGTGCGATTACTTTTTTGGATGGCGAACAAGGCGTTTTGCGTTATCGTGGATATGATATCGAAGAACTTGCAAACAATGCTGACTTTTTGGAAGTTGCTTATTTGCTCATTTTTGGCGAGCTACCCAATGAAGTGCAATTAGATAAGTTTTTGGTGGATATCAAAGAGGAATCGTACATTGATGAAGATCTTAAAAAGATTTTGGAAAGCTTTCCTAGTGCTGCTCACCCCATGGGGGTATTGTCGTCGTTGACGAGTGCGCTCACGGCGTTTAACCCTACTTCTGTTGATGTTGAAAGTGAAGAAGACATGTACAGGGCCATTGTACGTATTATGGGTAAGTTACCTGTTTTGGTGGCTTGGGTGTTTAGAAAGAAAGCAGGTCTTCCGTTAAAATATGGGGATTATTCATTGGGTTATGTAGAGAATATCGCACGTATGATGTTCCGTAAGCCTAACAAAGAATATGTAGCAAACCCAATTGTTGATGCAGCTTTAAACAAATTGCTAATTCTTCACGCGGAACACGAGCAAAATTGCTCTACATCCACGGTTCGTATTGTTGGCTCATCTCATGCGGGGCTATTTGCATCTATTGCAGCGGGAATTTCTGCGCTTTGGGGACCACTCCATGGCGGTGCGAATCAAGCTGTGGTAGAAATGCTCGAAGCTATTCGTCAAGATGGTGGCGACACTAAAAAATACATGGAAAAAGCAAAAGACAAGGCAGATTCGTTCCGCCTAATGGGTTTTGGACACCGTGTGTATAAGAACTTTGACCCACGTGCTCGTATTATCAAAAAAGCCGCAGATGAAGTTTTAGATAATCTTGGTGTTGTTGATCCTGTACTTGATATTGCTAAAGAATTAGAGGATGAGGCTTTAAACGATCCGTATTTTGTGGAGCGTAAACTATATCCAAATGTAGATTTTTACTCTGGGATTATTTATCGTGCTATGGGAATTTCAACAGAAACTTTCACGGTAATGTTCGCCCTTGGGCGCTTGCCAGGATGGATTGCACAGTGGAGAGAAATGCGTCTAAACAAAGAGCCTATTGGACGACCGCGTCAAATTTATGTAGGTAAAACAAAAAGGGCGTTCGTGCCGTTACATAAGCGCTAGTTAGCGATTAAGCATTTTTAGAGGTAATCTTGTGAATTCTTTGCTTTTTGATGCTGTATTTTTTTAAAGAATATACGCACAGGTTCTGACTGTGCTGATACGGAAACTTTATGATGTTCAGTGTGAACGCTATACACATCGCTTGTACCTTTAAATAGTGTTAGCTTATAATAGGGTACAATTAACGCATAGGTTTCTAGAAGTGACCGAAACCTTAAAATAACTCCTCTTGGTCGCAATTCGATATTGCAGGTGTTGTCGTTTTGGTCTAACAAATAAAGCGCATCAATTTCTTTGCTACTACTTGTGACATAAAGCTTTGGTGATCCTACGCCGCCTAATTTTAGGCGCTCCAAAAGCGTAAACGGCTTACCTACCAAGAGATCAATCTCACTGCGTTGTTTTTTGTTGTTATACGATATGTTTTGTAACATATCACAAAGATAAACGAAAACATGATGTAGCTTGTTTAAACCCGTATCTTTGCGTCTCAATCTAATGTATGGAAGCATTACTTACCAAACACCTTAGTGAATATTTTAAAGCACAGTACGACAAAGAAGTAAGTGCGTTTGAAATACAACCTACTAAGTCCCATTTTGATGGCGATTTAACCATAGTGGTGTTTCCCTTACTCAAAATGGTCTCTAAAAAACCCGCTGATTTAGCAGCGGAATTGGGAGACTTTTTAATTGATGAGATAGTTGAAGTAGAGGCTTATAATGTGGTGCAAGGTTTTTTAAATATTCAAATTTCGACTTCCTTTTACATTGATTTCCTTGCGCAATTACAGCAAAACTCCAACTTTGGATTTGCACCTAAAACAGCTACATCTGACACACTTTTGGTGGAGTATTCGTCTCCCAATACCAACAAGCCTTTACACTTAGGACATATTCGAAATAACCTATTGGGCGCATCAGTAGCCAACATTTTGGCAGCAAATGGGAACAATGTTCACACTACACAAATTATCAATGACAGGGGGATTCATATCTGTAAATCCATGGTGGCTTGGCAAAAATTTGGGAATGCTGAAACGCCAACGAGCGCTAATCTAAAAGGCGATGCTCTTGTTGGGAAATATTATGTTCTTTTTGACCAGCAGTACAAAAAAGAAATCGCTGATTTGATTGCTTCCGGAGTTTCTGAAAAGCAAGCTAAAGACGATGCCCCTATACTTCAAGAAGCAAAAGAAATGTTGTTGAAATGGGAGCAAAACGACAAGGACGTACGGATCCTTTGGGAACAAATGAACGGTTGGGTATACGAGGGCTTTGCCAAAACCTATACCCGTTTGGGAGTTCATTTTGATTCCTATTACTATGAAAGCGACACCTATTTGCTTGGCAAAGAAACTGTTGAGGATGGGCTTTCCAAAGGAGTTTTTTTCAAAAAGAATGACGGTTCTGTTTGGGTTGATTTATCTGATGAGGGATTAGATGAAAAGTTATTGCTTCGCTCTGACGGTACTTCGGTGTATATGACACAAGATTTAGGCACGGCGCGTTTGCGCTTTACAAATCACCCCGATATGAAGGGTATGGTATATACCGTCGGAAACGAGCAGGATTATCATTTTAAGGTATTGTTTTTAATCCTAAAGAAATTGGGATATGATTGGGCATCGCAATTACATCACCTAAGCTACGGCATGGTGGACTTGCCAAGTGGTAAAATGAAAAGTAGGGAAGGTACAGTTGTGGATGCTGACGCCCTAATGGATGAAATGCACACAACGGCAAAGCAAATTTCTCAAGAACTGGGGAAGTTGGATGGTATGAGTGATGATGAAAAAGAGAAGTTATATCATACCATTGGCATGGGTGCATTAAAGTATTATATCCTAAAAGTTGACCCTAAAAAACGCATATTATTTGACCCAAAAGCTTCTGTGGATTTTAATGGAAATACAGGGCCTTTTATTCAATACGCACATGCTAGAATTCAATCTATTTTGCGTAAAGCAGGTACAGATACGATGGCTTTTGACGCTACAGTTTTATTACATGAAAAAGAAAAAGCAGTATTGAAAACCTTAGGGCAGTTTCCTGCTACGGTAGCCGCAGCAGCAAAGCAGTTTAGCCCGGCATTGGTTGCCAATTATGTGTATGATTTGGTCAAACAATACAATTCGTATTATCAGGAAGTTCCCATTTTGGTGGAAAACGACAATGTTAGATCACTGCGTGTTGCCCTTTGTGCGGCAGTGGGGCAGGTCATTCAAAAAAGCTTGGGTCTATTGGGCATTGATGCTCCAAATAGGATGTAAAAAAAAAGTCCCGATGTTACATCGAGACTTTTTTAAAAGATACCTTTTGGTAATTACTTGCTAGAAACGGCAGCAGCATATACTACAAGACCAAATCCAATTTTGTTGATCGCATCACCAATATTGTATACAACGTCCATGTTTAGACCAATTCCGTCAACAAAGTCATACCAACCGTCAGTACCAATCATATAACCTAATGGGTAAATTGCCCATCCGATAAGTACAAATAACGTTAGCGTTTTATGTGCCTTTTCAACAGATCCACCAGCAGCGGCAGCAAGTTTCGCCAAAGGACCAAACTTAATTAACCACGCAATGTAGAAGTATGCTAAACCAGAAGCAAGACCCCAAAGAGCAGGACCACTAGCAGTATCAGAAACTTCTCCAAAGTATCCTGTAACTAGCATTACTAGTGAAGCCCAAATCAATGTGCTAAGGTGTTTTGTTGTTGCACCAGCAGCTTTAAGAATTAAATAAAACTCAACACACATTAATGGAACAGTCAAAATCCAGTCAATGTAACGAATTTCAGTAGTTACACCACCAGAAGTTGCAGCTTCTCTCATGTAATAATAGTGAACAGCAGCAATAAATGTAATCAATCCTGAAACCAAGATTGAAGTTCTCCATTTGCTGTCAAATTGGTTCAAAGACAAGAAAAAGAAAGCTGAAGCAGCAGTCATTGCCATTGTCCCCAAAAAGAAAGTGAAATTAACCGGATCACTTAAGTCCGCAATTGTAACTAAATTAGTAAGTGTCATAATTTTTTAATTATATTTTGTTGAGCGCAAGGTAAAAAAAATTAAACAAACCATATATATTTGACTAAATTTTTTATAAAATCTTTAAAAATAAATGATTCGACTACACAAATTTGAACGTCAAAAAATTGGTATCACGCTGATTTGCACCTTGTTGGGGCTTGTGTTGCCCGCATCATTTTTGTGGTTTTTAGCCGCTGTGAATGTGTTAACAGTTGGTATAATTCATGGGGCAAATGATTTATATATCCTTTTAAAATATAGAAGAACCGCAAAAAAACGTCAGTTTAGTTATCTATTTTTCAGTTACGTTTCTTTTGTTTTGCTTATGGTTTTAGCGCTCTACAATATACCTCAATTTGCACTTTTGTTATTTGTATTGGTGAGTTCGTTTCATTTTGGAGAGCAACAATGGCATAAATTTAGTTTTATTAACACCACAAAACTACTTCTGTTCTACGTGGCCTATGGGGCTTTCCTTTTTTCCCTACTTTTTTACACTCATCAGGACCAAACCTTAACTATTATTCAACAAATTTCTGGACTTCAAATCGCTTCAATCATACTTTTTTATGTAATGGTTGCCTCTTTTGCGGCTGTAGTCATTTTTACCGTGCTAAACATTGACCAACTAAAACCGCAATTGTTTTTCCAATTATTAGCACTAATTGTTTTGATTTTATTATTTACACAAACGACATTGTTATGGTCTTTTTCAGTTTATTTTGTACTGTGGCATAGCATCCCCTCGCTAAGGGAACAGGCGAATGTCCTTTATCCAAATGACTCAAAACCTATTTTAAAATACATCAAATTAGCACTGCCTTACTGGTTATTATCTTTGGTTGGTTTTGCAGTGGCATTGGTATTCTTCAAGGACAATGCTGCATCCATGCTTGCATTGTTCTTTGGATTTTTGGCCGCCATTACCATTCCACATGTTGGTGTTATTTTTTGGATGCATCAAAAAAACTAATTCCGTAGATTTGAATCTTATTCCAATGTATGTTTGAACAGTTCAGTCAGCGCTTAGACAAGGCGATTAAAACACTTAAAGGGCACGGACGCATCACCGAAATTAATGTTGCCGAAACGATGAAAGAAATTCGTCGTGCATTACTCGATGCCGATGTAAATTTTAAAATCGCTAAATCATTTACAGAAGATGTTAAAGAAAAGGCTTTAGGTCAAAAAGTGCTCACAAGCCTAAAACCTGGCCAACTTTTGGTAAAAATTGTTCAAGACGAACTTACGGAATTGCTAGGTGGACAGAACGCTGCGCTTTCTACAAGCGGTAAACCTGCTGTTGTTTTGATGAGTGGGTTACAAGGTTCGGGGAAAACGACCTGCTCTGCCAAACTTGCCAAACTCCTTAAAACGAAACAGGCAAAAAAGGTCCTACTTGTAGCTTGTGATGTGTATCGCCCAGCCGCTATTGAGCAATTACAAGTGTTGGGAGAACAAATTGACGTTGCCGTTTTTGCGCAACCCGAAAATAACAATCCCGTTGATATTGCCAAACAAGCTCTTCAGCATGCCAAAACGCATCAATTTAATGTTGTTATCATTGACACAGCAGGTAGGTTAGCTATTGATGAGGAACTTATGCAGGAAATCGACAATATTCACAAGGCGGTACGCCCCACTGAAACCTTGTTTGTGGTTGATGCAATGATGGGACAAGATGCTGTAAGTACTGCAAAAGCTTTTCACGACCTGTTGCAGTTTGATGGCGTTGTACTCACCAAAATGGACGGCGATACACGTGGTGGAGCCGCACTTTCCATCAAGTCTGTGGTTAATAAGCCCATCAAATTTATTGGTATGGGAGAAAAAGTAGATGCATTAGATGTGTTTCATCCCGATCGAATGGCAGAACGTATCTTGGGCATGGGAGATGTGGTTACTTTGGTAGAGCGCGCCCAAGAACAAGTAGACGAGGAGGAAGCGCGACATGTTCAGAAAAAAATTGCCAAAAATCAGTTTGGCTACGATGATTTCTTAAGTCAACTCAAGCAAGTTCAGCGAATGGGCTCTATGAAAGATTTGGTAGGTATGATCCCTGGAGCCAGCAAAGCATTAAACGGCGCAGAGATTGACGAGGATGCCTTCAAAGGTGTAGAAGCACTTATTCAATCCATGACTCCTAAAGAACGCAAACACCCCAAGTTACTTGATTACAGTAGAAAAAAACGGATTGCTAAAGGAGCAGGGATGCAAATGGATGACATCAATAAGCTGGTGAAGCAGTTTGAACAAATGAATAAAATGATGAAAATGATGCAAGGGGGTAAAGCTTCTAAGCTGATGCAAATGTTTGGAAAATGAGTACAATTTTAGACGGGAAAGCCACTTCAAATAAAATTAAAGATGAACTGACATCGGTTGTCTCTAAACTTAAAGCCGCGGGCAAACGTCCACCGCATTTAGCTGCCGTTTTGGTGGGAAACGATGGTGCAAGCTTAACGTATGTAGGCAGTAAAGTACGGTCGTGTGAAAAGATTGGTTTCGATTCTACCCTAATTCGTTTGGAAGACACCATTACACAAGACAATCTTTTAAAAACCATTAACAAACTTAACAACGATGAAACACTCGATGGATTTATTGTACAACTTCCACTACCCAAACACATTGACGAAGAAGTTGTATTACATGCCATAAACCCTAGCAAAGATGTGGATGGGTTTCATCCAACCAATTTTGGAAAAATGGCTTTAGGCATAGAAACATTTATTCCTGCCACGCCATTTGGTATCATGGAATTGCTTCGCCGATATGATTTGGATATTAGCGGGAAACATGCCGTTGTAATTGGTCGTAGTCATATTGTGGGGCGCCCCATGAGTATTTTGTTGTCTAACAAAGGGAATCCCGGAAATGCTACGGTCACTCTTACGCACAGTCGTACACAAAACTTGAAAGAGATTACCAAAAAAGCTGATATCGTGGTATCTGCCTTAGGTGTTCCCAATTTTGTCACTGCAGATATGATCAAGCAAGATGCAATTATCATTGATGTAGGGATTACGCGCGTTCCCGATGAAAATCATCCGAAAGGATATGTCATTGTGGGGGATGTTGCCTTTGATCAAGTGAAAGACAAAGCGAGTTATATAACGCCAGTTCCTGGTGGCGTTGGGCCTATGACCATTGCCATGTTATTACAAAATACCATGTTGGCATACCAACGCAACCAAACGTAATGAACGCTGAACTTCAAAAAGCCGTCCATGCTGGTCATGCCCTTCCATTGATGGAAGCCTTTTATACCATTCAGGGTGAGGGATACCACAAGGGAAGTGCCGCATTTTTTATTCGTATTGGTGGTTGTGATGTAGGGTGCCATTGGTGTGACGTAAAAGAAAGTTGGGATGCAAATCTTCATCCCCCAACGTATATTGATGAAATTGTTGCACAAGCTAAGCAGTATTCTGATACAGTTGTAGTGACGGGCGGTGAGCCACTAATGTGGAACATGTTACCGCTGACAAAATCGCTACAAGCAGCAGGCATAAAAACGCATATCGAAACTTCTGGTGCCTACCCACTTTCTGGGCAGTGGGATTGGATATGCTTATCTCCCAAAAAGCGGATGCTACCAAAACCAGAGCTATATAGCGTGGCAGATGAGTTAAAAGTTATCGTTTATAACAAAGACGATTTACAATTTGCCGAAAAGCAAGCCATTGGAGTTTCTGACAACTGTAAACGCTATTTACAGCCGGAGTGGAGTAGGAGAGACAGTGCCATACCGCTTATTGTTAACCATGTACTGGAAAATCCAAGGTGGTTGGCATCCTTACAAACACACAAATACCTTAAAATCCCTTAATGATTGATCCGCAAAAACTACCCGAACAAGCGGCCAAGGTAGCCCAAGAAAACGCAAAATATCTAAAAAAATTAAAGACTCGTAAGCCTAAAAAGGTTGATGCATTGATGGCGAAACTGCACAACGAAACCTTTCAAAATATTGATTGCTTAAACTGTGCCAATTGCTGTAAGACCACTGGTCCTCTTTTTTTGCCTTCAGATATTAAGCGTATCAGTAAGCGTTTAAAAATGAAACCTGTTGAATTCGAAGCAAATTACCTTCGTATTGACGAGGATAACGATAGGGTTTTGCAACAAGTGCCATGTACATTTTTAGGGGCAGACAATCGCTGTCTTATTTATGAAGATCGGCCGAAAGCCTGTCGTGAATTTCCTCATACCAATAGGCCTAAGTTTCATCAAATAACAGCCATTACTGCCAAGAACATTTCGGTTTGTCCAGCAGTGTATACTATGGTTGAGCGCCTGAAATCTGAACTTCCGCTTTAGGCTCAAACTGAAAATATACCTTACATTTAGCCTCTAAAATTCATCAGTGCGTTTTACTTGGTTTATTGCTCGAAGAATTATCGGTCAGCGTTCGCACCGTAGCAGCGTTTCTGGACCTGTCATAACCATTGGGATTATTGCAATTGCTTTAGGCATTATTGCCATGCTAATTGCACTTGGCACAGGGGTTGGATTGCAACAAAAAATCGAGGATAAAGTAGCTGCTTTTAGTGGTCATATCCGCATAACGTCCCTTGAAAATAGTCAGCGTCAAGAGACCTTAAAGCCTTTAGAAAATGCCTCTAAAATTTACAAAACCTCATTACAGCAATCCAATATTGCTGCTATCCAGGCGGTCGCTTATGTGCCAGGCGTAATACTTAATCAAAATGCTTTTGATGGTATCGTATTTAAAGGAATTGACGAATCGTTTAATGCTAAATTTTTCAATTTCTTTGGTAACACTGATTATGATTCAGCCCTTGGACCGCAAGATATTTGGATTTCAAGTGAGTTGGCAAAAAAGCTTGACTTAAGCATTGGAGATCGTGTAGCCTTGTATTTTGCCGCTGAAGAAACGGAAATACCCAAGCGCCGAAGCTGTACCGTAGTTGGGCTGTTTTCTACTGGTTTTTCAGATTATGACGACACCTATATCCTTGGTCATTTAGATGTGGTTCGCTCGCTATATGGTTGGCAAAATGATCAAGTAGGTGCTTTTGAGCTCTTTTTAGAGGATTATGCTAATTTAGCTGCCCAATCCGATGCGCTATATGATACCATTGATGCTTTGGTTGATGTACAGCATATTGAGGAACAATTTCCAGAAATATTTAATTGGATTCGGTTGTTTGGTACAAATATCACCCTGATTATTATGATCATGATTATTGTTGGTGGTGTAAACATGATTACCGCATTATTAGTGCTTATTTTGGAGCAAACGCAGCTTATTGCAATCACCCGTGTTTTGGGTGCGCGGGTGCGTTCCTTACAACAATTATTTATTATACAAGGTAGCTATTTGATTGGTGTTGGCCTTTTTTGGGGGAATATTATTGGACTTGGTTTGTTGTTTGTTCAAAAAAAAACCGGCTTTATTACGTTGGATCCAGCCACATATTACGTGTCACAAGTTCCTGTTTATATGGATGTTACAACAATACTATGGCTTAATGGTCTTACCCTTTTGATTTGCCTTACCTTACTGATTTTACCTTCATTTATCATTGCTCGTATACCGCCTACACAGGCACTTAAAATCAATCCGTAGCATTGGTTGACGCATCAGCATTACTTACATTTGCAATATGCAATATGTAGAAAACATTCTTGAAACGATTGGCAATACACCGCTAATCCGCCTCAACAAAATAACAGCCGAAATAGACGCTTTAGTACTTGCTAAAGTGGAATATTTTAACCCTGGAAGTTCAGTCAAGGATCGCATGGCACTTAAAATGGTGGAAGATGCTGAAGCTGACGGACGTCTTAAGCCTGGTGGTACTATTGTTGAGGGAACTTCTGGCAATACAGGAATGGGATTGGCCTTGGCAGCTATTGTAAAAGGATATAAACTGATATGTGTTTCTACAGACAAGCAGTCCAAGGAAAAGTTTGACATCCTACGTGCGGTAGGTGCGGAGGTTATTGTGTGTCCTACTGATGTGGCCCCGGAAGATCCACTTTCTTACTATTCTACTTCAAAGCGCATTGCCTCTGAAATTCCAAATGCTTGGTATGTTAACCAGTACGATAATCCGTCTAATGCCGTGGCGCATTATGAGCAAACAGGTCCTGAAATATGGAAACAAACTGATGGTAAAATCACCCATTTTGTGGTGGGTGTAGGTACGGGCGGCACCATATCTGGAGTTGCTAAATACTTAAAGGAACAAAATCCAAACATTAAAATTTGGGGGATTGATACCTACGGTTCTATATTTAAAAAGTATCACGAAACGGGGATTTTTGACGAAAAAGAAATCTATCCCTATATCACGGAAGGAATAGGCGAAGACATTTTACCTGCCAATGTAGACTTTGATCTTATTGATGCCTTTGAAAAATTTACCGACAAAGACGCTGCTGTGTATACCCGAAAGCTAGCACGCGAAGAAGGTATTTTTGCTGGAAACTCCTGTGGCGCTGCTGTAAAGGGTGTGTTACAGCTTAAAGAACACTTTGGGCCAGACGATGTTGTTGTGGTGCTTTTACACGATTCCGGAAGCCGTTATGTAGGTAAAATGTATAACGATGACTGGATGAAAGACAAAGGGTTTTTAAAATAAGTTTTAGACTACTTCCAATTATTTATAACATCAATAGTCCAGAGACTTATCGAGATCAACAGCGATAGTAGTTATTCCTGCTCTACTAATCTAAATTTATCTATCGCGTGATAGGAAGATCTAGCAGCTATCTCAACGGTGTATTCTTTTGCTTGATCAAAACGTGCGTAAATGGAATGAAAATTTTTATCTGAAGTTCCGCTTGTCCATGTCCATGCGCCACCGATATTCATATAAACTTTAAAAAATCCATTTCCATTTTCCCCTGCAGGGTTAGGAGTTTTTCCCGAGCCTTTTGGGTAGAGAATACTTCCATTGTTTTTCTTAGCATAGAAATCATCAGCATCTGGTAATCTAAGCCAGCTGTCGTTATGCTCTGTATTTGGTCCAGAGGGGTCTACTTTTGCTATGTAAGAACGCCATTGAAAAGAATAAGTACCCGCTCTTGGAATATTTATTTTATAAGTAAGCTTTCCCACTTGTCCAATGTTTGCCTCTCCTTTCCAAAATTGATCGGAACCTTCCCATACTATATACCCATCCCCGGAGTACTCATCTATTGTATTTCTCATTTTCCAATACCCTGAGAGGCTCGCTGTTTCCGTCTCAACAGTTATCATATTAGCAACAAAATCTTCTTCACACTCACAGGTTGAAGCATTTAATGTATAACCAGAAGAACACACTTTTGCACACTCACACTCACAAGAATTTATATTTAGGCTGTAGTCTTCATTACAATTTTTCACACATGGTTCAGGCTCACATTCACAAGAATCTGAATTTAAAATAAATCCTGTATTACATGTTTTTTCACATTTAATTACGATGTCACTATCATTACTAGAATTACACGAAATAAAGATGACTGCTATTAAATAAATGACGCTTAAGTATTTTAAGTATTTCACGGGTGTTCGATTTAAATAATGCTATTAAATTTTATAGCAAACTTCCTGGTTTTAAACAATAAAACATAGAAGAAATACATGTAAGTCTATGATAAATGATTTTTTTTTTTAGAGTAATAAGACTTTTGTGCAGGAGTATTGAAAAAAGAAAAACAGTGCTTTAATCTAAAAAGAGTTGATGCATTAAAAACGTATGGTTTTTTTAAAGGATAACGTGAGTAGGAAACACCACAAGACTTTCGTGTCCGTTTTTACCTACAGCTGCAACGCCAAAAAGAAAATTATCAATTACAATTCCCTTAAGTGTGACTTCATTTGCCTTGCCAACAAATCTGCTAAACTCCCAATTTGGGGAGGTGGTATGTCGCCAATAGACCTTGTATCCCTCAATATTTTTAGACTCAGAAACCGTCCACTTTAGTATAGTATTGGGCGCTACAACACCTCCAACGGCAAGTTTTTTGGGTGCTGCAGGAGCCCATGCCAAAGACGCCAATGCAATCGTATTTACTGCTGTGAGTTTGGCAGCATAGGCTGCATTAACACCTGTTATTACATCTCCGTAGTAAATACCGTTTTTGGTGCGTATGTCTTGATGTTGACGGTTGTAGTTTTCGTGCGATTCCATTATGCGAATCCCTGCAAAACCAACGTCATTAAACGGACGATGATGTCCTCCTCTGCCAAAGCGATCTAAACGGTAAATGAGCATGGGATTCATTTCAGGCATGTAGGTTTTTGTAGCCGTGTATACATAACGCGCTAATTGCCGAGAAATACCATCTACCTCTCCTCCGTAAAAACGGCGTTGATTACGCTGGCGTTCCGTTTCAGTAGGCGGTGTGGGTTCGGAGAAAATACGGAAACTGCGGTTGTCAATCACGCCATCCACGCCTTCAATATTTCCAATCATATCGTTATTGAGTATTCCAATAACGTTCCAGTTATTCTCTAATGCATACTGTGCTAGACCTTTTCCACCGTATAACCCTTGTTCCTCGCCAGAAAGACCTACATAAATAATGCTGTTTTCAAAGGTGTACTTAGACAAAACCCGAGCCGCTTCCATGGTACCTGCCATACCAGTAGCGTTGTCATTTGCTCCCGGCGAATCCGATTCAAAGTCATTGGGATCGCTCACGCGAGAATCAATATCACCACTCATAATTACATAACGGTTGGGGTATTTTGAGCCGCGTTGTATGGCTATAATATTATTTATCCAAACATCACGTGTAATACGCCTTCCATCAGCTTTAAAGTAGTTTTTTTGTTCAAAGACTTCAAGGCAATTATTACATTTCTTACTTATTTCTTCAAAAGATTTTTTAATCCATCGCCTGGCTGCACCAATTCCCCTAGTTTGTGATAGCGTATCACTTAAGGTATGCCTTGTTCCAAAATTCACAAGTGTTTTTACATCTTGAATAATACGTTTTGATGAAACAGAATCTATGATAGCATAAATACGCATATCTTGTTGAGAGTATACCGTAATACACAAAAAAATAAAGGCGAATCTTGTCCAATACATTTAGAAGCAATAAGTTTTTTCCGCAGCTAGTTTTTCCGCAACCTTTTTTCGCAGTGCAATTAGGTTTGGATATTCAAAATACTTTGTATAACGTTTAAGTCCCATGAGCAATGCTTTTTGTTCGTCGCCTTCGGCAAATCCAAGAATTGCTTCACGTCCTTTAGTAGTGATTTTTTCTGTGGCTTCAAACAAATACAACTGACTCATGGCTACTTGATGTTCTTGCGCTTCAAGTCCATACGTAATTACATTTTTCTCTGCGCGAAGTAGCGCTGACTCTGCCATATAAATTTCAATTAAAATATCGGCAACTGCCAACAGCAACTGTTGGTGTTGTTCCAGTTCAGTCCCGTATTTCTGAACGCCAGCACCAGCAACCATCAAAAAGACCTTTTTTAGGTTTTTTAATACATATTTTTCTTGACTTAAGGGTTCCGAAAAGTCAGGAATAGCAAAATCGGGGATACCCAATAACTCCTCGCCCACAGCTGTGGCGGGTCCAATCAAATCTAATTGTCCTTTCATGGCTTTTTTAATCAGCATGCCCACGGTAAGCATACGGTTTATTTCATTAGTCCCTTCATAAATACGGGCAATTCGTGCGTCTCGCCACGCCGTTTCCATGGGGGTATCAGCTGAGAATCCCATGCCGCCAAAAATCTGAACGCCTTCATCTGCAGTGTTTTGCATGTCTTCTGAGCAGG
>CBFICG010000008.1:0-21860 GCA_965661025.1 Flavobacteriaceae bacterium
GCTTAGTGCTCGATTTTAGCTGTTGGCATACGCTTCCAAAACATCTACCAGTTTATCTATTTCTGCTTTGGTATTGTAGGCCGAAAAAGAAAATCGAAGGGAAGGAAATTTATTTTCTTCCTCGGTCAATAATACTTGTAGCACATGCGAGCCTGATTCACTTCCCGATTGGCAAGCACTCCCTTTAGAACAACAAACTCCCTGTAAGTCTAGATGAAAGGCAAGTAATTGTGCTTTTTTCTCACCTATGGGAAGGCGTGCGTTAACTATGGTGTGCGTACTTGCATCAAAATCACCACAAGCACCATTAAAAACCGTTCCTGGCAAAACCTGTTGCAGTTTTGTTATGCAATACGTTTTGAGTGTCTTTAGTTTGGCCGTATCTGCTTCCAATGTTTCATGTGAAATCCGCAATGCCATTTCCATCCCCACTATATTGTGTACTGATTCGGTTCCGGCACGCATGCCACGTTCTTGTGCACCACCCAAAAGCAAAGCACCTAATCCTGTTTGTTTTCGTACATATAAAAACCCAATGCCTTTAGGTCCATGAAATTTATGGGCGGCAGCCACTGCAAAATCAATAGGCAGCTCCCCTAACCTTACTGGAAAATGACCAATCGACTGAACGGTATCTGAGTGAAAAAGAGCATCGTATTTGTGACAAAGATTACCAACAACCTCCAAGTCCAAAATCGTTCCAACTTCATTGTTTATATGCATTAAACTCACCAATTTCTGCGAAGGAATTTCTGAAAGCAACCGTTCTAAGTCGTTCATGTCTGGAAGCCCATTGGACAGCACTTTTACCATATGAAGTGTTATCAATTGCTGCTCAGCAAGGTGCTCCAACGGATGCAAAACAGCATGATGCTCAATGGGTGAACTGATTATATGCTTAATCCCCAAATGATGTACAGCACATTTCAAAATGGTGTTGTCGCCTTCTGTTCCGCCAGATGTAAAAATAATTTCTTGAGGTAATGTGCCAAATTGATTGGCAATGTATTTTCGTGCAGATTCGATTTTTGCCTTTGCAGCGCGACCCGCAGCATGAACAGACGATGGATTTCCGTAATTCGCTTGCATCGTATGATGCATAGCATCTACTACTTTTGGAAAAATAGGTGTTGTTGCAGCGTTGTCAAGATAGATTAGCTCCATCGCATTTAGTTTCGCTCAAAATTACGGAGTGTTTTGGTAATAATTTCTACGCAAGCCATCAGTTGGTCTTCAGTCATCACAAGTGGTGGCGCAAAACGGATAATATTTCCATGGGTTGGTTTGGCTAATAAGCCGTTTTCTTTGAGTGCCAAACAGATATTCCATGCCGTATCGCTGTCAGGCGAATCATTAATAACAATTGCGTTTAGCAATCCTTTACCACGCACAAGCGTTACAATATTGCTCGTCTTAATGTATGCATTCATGGCATTACGGAAAAGTTGTCCAAGCTTACGTGCATTTTGAGCAAGGTTTTCATCCTTTACAACATTCAATGCCGCTGTGGCGACCGCCGCAGCAATGGGGTTTCCGCCAAATGTACTTCCGTGTTCCCCTGGCTGAATGACATTCATGACCTCATTGTTTGCTAAAACTGCTGAAACAGGATAAACACCTCCACTAAGGGCTTTACCCAAAATTAATATATCTGGTGCCGCAAAGGAATCGGGCTGGCGTAAACAAGAAGACGCGCAATCACAATTTCCACAAACCGCTAATAATGAACCTGTACGGGCAATTCCTGTTTGAATTTCATCAGCAATAAAAAGTACTTCATTGTCATTACATAACTGCTGAACAGTGCGTAAATAATCTTCGTCAGGAGTGAAAATTCCTGCCTCCCCTTGAATGGGCTCTACTAAAAATCCAACAATATTTTTGTTTGATACAAAAGCCGCTTCAAGTGCTTTTGTATCATTATGTGGAATAGAAATAAATCCAGGGGTATAGGGACCAAAATCTTTTTTGGCTACTTGATCGTCTGAAAAAGAAATAATGGTCGTAGTTCTTCCGTGAAAATTACCATGACAAACCACAATTTGAGCTTGCTCTTGTGGAATTCCCTTTTGTTGGACGCCCCATTTGCGGGCAATTTTGATAGCGGTTTCAACAGCTTCTGCCCCGGAATTCATGGGGAGTACTTTGTCAAAACCAAAATAGGCTGTTATAAATGTTGCAAAGGGCCCAAAAGCACTGTTGTGAAATGCTCGGGAAGTTAGACATAATTGCTGCGCTTGGTCTTGTAGTGATTGTACAATTCTTGGGTGACAATGCCCTTGATTAACTGCAGAATACGCTGACAAGAAATCAAAATACTTTTTACCTTCAACATCCCACAAATAAACGCCTTCGCCACGATCCAAGACAACGGGCAACGGATGGTAATTGTGAGCCCCGTGTTGATGTTCTAAATCGATGAATTGGTCGGTTAGTGTAGTTTTTGTTGACATATGGAAACAAAAATACTAAAGCACACATCAATATAAAAACTAAACCTTGGTTTCGTAGACTTTTTCAATAAAATCAACAAGTGCTTTGTATCCCCTTATAGAGATAAATATTTTTTTTCCATTTGAAAGCACTACGGTGTATTGCGTATTTTTCAAAATGGATTTTATAGCAGAAATGCACACCAAAGAAGTTCTGCTGACACGAAAGAAAGAGTTGGTGTGTTGTAGCTTTTTTTCAATCTCTTGCAGGGACATATTCACAAGAATAAAATCATTTTTTTCATGACTCTTCAGTATCATTTCAGCTTTATCTTTTCCCTTGTGCGTTTCGACACAAATGATATCGTCAACAGAAACAAAATCAATTGAAAATTTATCCGAAAAAGTGAATCGCTGAGAAGGACCGCCTTTTGCAGCATTGAATTGTGTCAACAAATCAGCGTCAAATACTTGTTTTCCGTTAGCGCTTTGTAGCTTTGTTTCGATTTTGTTTACCGTCGCTATTAAATCTTGGATTTCAAGAGGCTTTAGTAGGTAATCAACTACTTGATAACGTATCGCGCGTAGGGCAAATTCGTCGTGCGCCGTACACATCACCACTTGCATATCGTCATGCCAACTTCATCCAAAATATCGAATCCGCTACCTTCATCGAGAACTATATCTAAAAACAAAATATCTGGCTTTTTAGATATTAAATATTTAATAGCGTTCTTTTTTTTGAAAAAGACGCTTAAAGTGTAATATTTGGGCAATACTTTTCTAAGTAGTAAGAGAAAAGTGCGATATTGCGTGCCTCATCATCAACAATAACTGCAGTTAACAAGCTGTACTTAAGTTTAATTCATGCTAAAAATATAACATTTTTTTGAGTGTTGCTAACATATGACACACTGTTATTATTTAAATAATTTAATGAAATGAAACATATTTCAAGTACTCAAAATGCCTTTATTAAAGAATTTATTTCGTTACAAACAAAAGCGAAGGTGCGGACAGAAAAACAGCAGTTTGTTGTCGAAGGAAGGCGTGAGTTGCATTTAGCTAGTGTATCTGACTATACTATCAGTGCTCTTTTATGGTGCCCTGATATTTTTGAGGAAGCTGATTTTTTAGAGTGGGTGCACCCGTTTGATAAAAGCATCTTTGTCACATCGGTTTCTTTAAAAGTGTATCAAAAACTAGTTGTTCGGGGAAGCACAGAAGGAGTTGTTGGGATTGTTAATCAAAAGAATTATTTGTTGGATTCATGGAGGCCACATAGTAACACCCCCTTAATTGTTATTTTAGAATCTATTGAAAAACCTGGAAATCTTGGCGCGATTTTAAGAACAGCCGATGCCGCGGGTATTGACTCAATAATTATTACCGAACAACACACAGATATCTACAATCCAAATGTAATACGATCTAGCGTTGGTGGTTTTTTTTCAGTGCCTATTTTTGTGTGCTCCAATCAAGAAGCCTACAATTTTCTACTCAAAACCAACATTAACACGTATGCGGCATCACTTCAAGACAGCAAGGAGTATACCCATTTTGATTACACAAAACCTACTGCTTTTGTCATGGGAAGCGAGGCTAAAGGGTTAAGTCCTTTTTGGTATCAAAAAGGTATTCCTGCAGTAAAAATTCCAATGCTAGGCAATGTGGACTCGTTAAATGTATCTGTTGCTTCAGCAATTTTAACTTACGAAGCAATGCGACAACGGAATAGCTAATTTTCGTATATTTAACAGATGACAACGAAAGAAATTAATGAAAATGCATTAATTGCGCAGGAGTATAAGAACTTACTGCGCAATACCTATTTATTGTTGTCTACTGATGATAAAAAGCTTATTCGTTTAGCTTTTGAAACCGCTGTTGATGCGCACAAAGATCAACGGCGTAAAAGTGGTGAGCCCTACATTTTACACCCCATTTCTGTAGCCCAAATTGTTGCCGACCAAATTGGCCTTGGCGCAACGTCTATTGCTGCGGCACTACTTCACGACGTGGTTGAAGACACTTCGTTAACCCTTGAGGACATTGAACTCATGTTTGGAAAAAACGTTGCCAAGATTGTTGATGGGCTAACCAAAATTTCAAAATTAAGTAAAGATAAACGCGTGTCCGTTCAAGCGGAAAATTTCAAGAAGATGTTGCTTACTATGAACGATGACGTTCGTGTTATTCTCATCAAGATTGCAGATCGTTTACACAACATGATGACGTTAGAGGCGATGCCTGAAGAAAAGCAAGTACGTATTGCCTCGGAAACACTTTACATCTATGCACCTTTGGCGCACCGCATAGGGATGTACAACATCAAAACCCAACTGGAAGATTTAGCACTCAAATACACCGAACCGGAAA
Organism: Flavobacteriaceae bacterium; assembly: GCA_965661025.1. Lineage (GTDB taxonomy): Bacteria > Bacteroidota > Bacteroidia > Flavobacteriales > Flavobacteriaceae > UBA7446. The sequence goes on from CBFICG010000008.1 coordinate 4,812, forward strand.
TTTATGCTGATATCGTACATAAAATTAAAGGAAGTGAAGAGGAACGCTTGGCATATATTGAAAGTTTTACAGAACAACTCCAAAACCACCTAACCAAAGAACGCATAAGTTTTAGAACAGAAGGAAGATTTAAAAGTATTTTTTCTATTCGTAGAAAAATGCAGCTTAAAAACAGAAAATTTGAAGAAGTTTTTGACCGATTTGCTGTACGCATAATTTATTCTTCAAAACCGAAACAAGAAAAGTTTTTAGCTTGGAAAATTTACTCTATTGTTACCGATTATTTCCAACCCAATCCCATGCGTTTGCGCGATTGGATTTCTTCGCCAAAATCTACCGGATATGAAGCTTTGCACATAACAGTGGTTGGCCCAGGGGGAAAATGGGTGGAGGTGCAAATCCGTTCAGAACGTATGCATGAAATTGCCGAAAAAGGGTATGCAGCACATTTTAAATACAAGCACGGAACTCAAGACGAGGGCGGAATGGAACTTTGGCTGAATAGGTTGCGCGAGGTATTGGAATCACAAGACGCCGATGCAATTGATTTTGTTAAAGAATTTAAGTTAAACTTGTACGCAAGCGAAATTTTTGTTTTTACACCAAATGGCGATTTAAAATCACTCCCTAAAGGAGCCACACCCGTTGATTTTGCATTTTCGATTCACAGTGAAGTGGGTAAAAAAACACGGGGGGCTCGGGTAAACGGCAAAATTGTTCCGTTAAATTTTGCACTTAACAGTGGTGATCAAGTTGAAATAATCACATCCGAAACCGCAAAACCAAATGCAAATTGGCTTGATTTTGTAATCACCTCAAGAGCAAGATCTATCATCAGAAATTCACTAAGAACAGATGAGCGTCTAATTGCAAATGAAGGTAAAGAATTGTTGAGGAGAAAACTACGGCAAATGAAATTTAAATTCAATGACCGTATCATTAATGCAATGGTTTCGTATTTCAAACTTAAAACCAGCCTAGAGTTGTATTACCGAATAGGTATCGGGACGATTGACAACAAAATGCTAAAGAAGTTTGCATCGGAAGAAAACAATCGTTTTTTACAATTTTTCAGGCGTAGACCTTCAGACAAACCAAAACAACAAGAATTGGACAATAGTCAAATTTCGTCTTTCTATGACATGCTTGTTTTTGGTAAAAACCAAGAAACTCTTGAATATACTTTAAGCCCATGTTGCAACCCCATTGCGGGTGATGAAGTATTTGGTTTTGTGTCAATTAATGATGGTATCAAAGTGCACAAAAGCGAGTGTCCAAACGCCATCAGTTTACACTCCAATTACGGCTACAGAATTATCAATGCAAAGTGGGTAGATTCATCCAAAGGCTTTTTTACAGGGAGTATCCGTCTGTCAGGCATTGATCGATTAGGCCTTGTCAACGAGGTAACCAACTTAATATCAAATGCGCACAATGTTGATATTACCCAAATTCATTTTGATACCGAAAACGGAACCTTTACAGGAGAAATTAGGCTCCATGTACGTCATGCATCAACACTTTATATGCTTATTTCTAAACTAGAAAAAGTTACTGGTATTGATAAAGTAGTACGGGATTAAATTCGGTTACGTATCTTTGTTTTTTGGGTTAATCGAAATGAAAAACGAATTTGAAATAGTAAAAAATGTATTTGTCCAATTTTTGGATGGCAATGGGCACCGAAAAACCCCCGAACGCTTTGCCATTTTGGAGGAAATATATTTGAGTGATGAGCACTTCGACATCGAGTCGCTTTTCATCATGATGAAGAACAAAAACTATCGTGTAAGCCGTGCTACACTCTACAATACTATTGAGCTGCTATTAGCTTGTGGATTGGTACGCAAGCATCAATTTGGATTGCAACACGCCCAATACGAAAAATCGTATTTTGATAAACAACACGATCACGTAATTTTAACTGATAGCGGTGATGTAAAAGAGTTTTGTGACCCTCGCATACAAGCGATAAAAAAAACCATTGAAGAGGTTTTTGATATTGATATCCACGCACACTCCTTGTATTTTTACGGCACCAAAAAAAACACTAAATAACTACCATTCATGGCCATTGACTTACTCCTAGGTTTACAGTGGGGCGACGAAGGAAAAGGTAAAATTGTTGATGTGCTCACAAAAAAGTACAACATCATTGCGCGTTTCCAAGGCGGCCCAAATGCAGGACACACACTTGAATTTGAAGGAATTAAACACGTTTTACACACCATTCCTTCGGGAATTTTTCACCCAAAAGCAATCAATTTAGTAGGCAATGGTGTCGTCATTGATCCGGTGATTTTTAAGCAAGAATTAGAAAACTTAACTCCTTTTGACATCAATGTACGGGAATCATTATTGGTATCAAGAAAGGCACATTTGATTTTACCAACACACCGTTTATTAGATGCCGCATCTGAAATGGCAAAAGGAAAAGCCAAAATTGGATCAACCCTTAAGGGAATTGGTCCAACTTATATGGATAAAACGGGTAGAAACGGTATACGCATTGGTGATATTGAGCTCTCAAATTGGAAAGAAAAATATGCAGCCCTTCGCGATAAGCACCTCAACATGATTGAAAACATGCATGTGCCCTTAGAGTTTTCCATAGAAAATTTAGAAACGGCTTTCTTTGAAGCCGTGGCGTACTTAAAATCTGCCGTTTCTTTTGTAGATAGCGAAGAATACCTCCGTGTGGCACAAGAAAACAAGCAACATATTTTGGCAGAGGGAGCACAAGGCTCCTTGTTGGATATCGATTTTGGCACCTACCCATTTGTAACGTCTTCTAATACTACTGCCGCGGGTGCGTGTACAGGGTTGGGCATTGCTCCAAATAGAATTGGCGAAGTTTTTGGGATTTTTAAAGCCTATACCACTCGCGTGGGTAGCGGTCCATTTCCTACTGAACTTTTTGACGAAACAGGTGAAATCATCGGGCGTGTTGGTCATGAATTTGGTGCCACCACAGGAAGGTCACGTCGTTGTGGTTGGCTGGATTTGGTAGCCTTAAAATACGCCGTTGAAATAAACGGTGTAACACAACTAATGATGATGAAAGGCGATGTGCTCTCTGGATTTGACGAGCTCAAAATTTGCACCGCATATACTTATCAAGGGGAAACAATTGAACACCTTCCCTACTCCTTAAATGAGAATGAAATTACACCACAATACACCACGATGATAGGTTGGAAAGAAGATTTGACAACCATGCGTACAGAAGAAGAGTTACCCAATACGTTTAACGAATACATAGCATTCATTGAGGATTTTGTAAAAACGCCTATCAGTATTGTGTCCGTTGGCCCGGACCGAAGCCAAACCATTTTTCGTTCCTCTGAATAATTTTACATGAAATCTGTATTTCTTTCCTGTCTGCTGGTGCTTTTGGCTTTCGGCTTACGAGCACAAGAGCAAGAAATTGAAATACGCCAAGCAGGGTCTTTTAAAATTGACCAAGAAAATTTTCCTGGTGCAAATATCCTCACAAGAAGTGCAACACAACAAGTGCATTTGGTACATCAAGGTATGGACGTATGGTCAGACAAAGCTTTTTTTTATAAAAGAGAAAACAGATTTAATGCCATTGGCAATGTTCGTGTTCTGCAAGGTGATAGCTTAAAGCTTACTAGTAAATTGGTCAATTATGACGGCAACAGTAAACTTGCTATTGCCATAGAAAATGTTGTGCTTGACAACAAGGAAATGCTACTTAAAACCGACACGCTTTACTTTGATCGTATCGCCGACAAGGCATTCTATCCTTCCGATGGAACGGTTTATGACAGTCTTACCACCATTACGAGCAAGCGCGGAACATATATTTCAAAAAGCAAAAAATACCAATTTGAAAATAGGGTCATCATTACAAACCCTGATTTTAAAGTGACCTCGGATAGAATGGATTTTTATACCGAAAGCAAACATGCTTTTTTCTACGGTAAAACCACTATTACGGGAGAAGATTATGTGGTACGTTGCACAAAAGGATTTTATGACACCCAACGGAAATTGGGTTATTTTAAAAAAGAGGCATCGGTAGATTACAACAATCGAAACATTATTGGGGACAGCATCTACTTTAATGATGCAAAACAATATGCTGCTGCCACGCAAAATATTCGTATCACAGACACCATAAACAACACTTTTTTGACGGGTAATTACGGCCAAGTTTTTAAAGAAAAGGACTCCGCAATGGTGACCCACAGGGCAGTAGCTGTAAATTTAGTTGAACGCGATTCCCTTTTTATTCATGCTGATACACTCATCGCTACTGGCCCACCAGAAGCAAGAATTCTTAGAGGATTTCACGATGTGCGGATTTTCAAAGAAGACCTAAGCGGAAAAACAGACTCCATTCATTTTAATCAAAAAAATGGACGCGCCAAGCTTATCAGACAACCAATGAACGATAAAGAATTACAGTTTTTGACGCCCCAAGAAATTGCGGACAGAAACCCAATATTGTGGTCAAATGAAAGTCAAATGACTGGGGATGAAATTCACCTTACTATAGATATGGAAAAAGAAGTTTTGGACTCGTTGCTGATTTACAACAATGCTTTTGTTATTGAGCAAGACACTATCGATACCGCTAACTATAATCAAATTAAAGGGTTACAACTTAAAGGAAAATTTAAGGGAAATGGATTAGAAACAGTTGATGTGACTCAAAACACCGAGATGGTTTACTACCTATATGACGACGAAACCTTAGATTTGGTGGGCATTGACAAAGCTATATGTAGTGCGTTGCGTCTCACTTTTGAAGAAAGCGCCATAGACAAAGTCACGTTTTTTACAGATCCAGATGGCATTGTATATCCACCAAAAGAACTTCCAGCGAATGCTCGCCGTTTGTTGGGATTTGCATGGCGAGAGGATGAACGTATTTATAAAAAGGAAGACCTTTTTCACGGCGTTGATTTAGAGAAATTCACCTTGCAGATAGCTCCCGAGTTGCCGCCTTTTTTAGCGAAGCAAAAAGAATAATCGTCATGCAAAAATTAGCGTCTTTGTTTGAAAAATATCAAGCCCAAACAACACCCTACCCAATGGGGCTTGAGATTGTTCGTGCAAAGGGTTGCTATTTGTACGACCAAAACAACAAACGTTATTTGGATTTAGTTGCAGGCGTGTCGGCATGTAGTTTAGGGCATAGACATCCAAAGGTAGTGCGCGCTATTAAAAAGCAATTACGAAAATACTTGCACGTAATGGTTTATGGAGAATTTGTGCAAAAAGAACCTGTGCTATTAACAAAATTATTAGCTGACAATCTTCCCAAACCTTTAGACACAACTTACCTTACCAATTCAGGCACTGAAGCCATTGAGGGCGCATTAAAATTAGCAAAACGAGTAACAGGACGGGCAGAAATCATCGCTGCCAAAAATGCATACCATGGAAATACTATGGGTGCCATGAGTGTAATGGGTTACGAAGAGCGAAAAAGCGCCTATCGCCCATTGATTCCGGGCACTTCGTTTATTGATTTTAACGATGAGGAGGCAATTAGTCGTATTACAACAAAAACCGCCGCTATTATTTTAGAAACCATTCAAGGCGGCGCAGGATTTATTCAACCAAAAAAAGGGTATTTAAAGCGTATCAAAAAACGTTGCGAAGAAGTAGGTGCTTTATTGATTTTGGATGAAATACAACCTGGTATGGGTAGAACAGGAAAATTATTTGCCTTTATGCATCACGGTATAGTTCCTGATATTTTAGTCACCGGAAAGGGTCTGGGTGGAGGACTTCCCGTTGGTGCATTTATCGCTGCACAATTTCACATGAAGCAACTAAAAGAAAGTCCATCGTTAGGTCATATTACCACTTTTGGAGGAAATCCAGTGATTGCAGCAGCGTGTAGGGCAACACTTGGCACGATTATAAACAGTAATTTGATGAAAGAAACCGCAGAAAAAGAACAGCTATTTCGTCAATTACTTATCCATAACAGAATCAAAGAAATTAGAGGAAAAGGCTTGATGTTAGCATTGATTATGGATGCCCCCAAAAGCGCACAATATCTAGTAGATCAAGCACTTAAAAATGGTGTTTTGTTGTTTTTCTTATTGTTTGAACCTAGAGCCGTACGCATTTCTCCTCCACTCACCCTTAGTAAAAAGCAAATAACATACGCCTGCAAAAAAATCTTACAAGTGCTGGATAGGCTAGACTGTTGATTACTTTGTTGAAAATTGTTATGCAGAATATCGCCCCCCTAAAAATCTATATGTAGATTTATATATATAAATAATTATATGGATTTTCCTTTTGGTAATTTTTCTGAACTCCCCGTTTCTAGATTTGAGTTGATGCTAAAGACCAACGAAATCCAATTTTTTGACGCTACCGAATTTGAAGAAATTGGTCAATACTACATTGAAATGGCAAATTTGAGTATGGCAAAAAAAGCCATTGAAGTTGGGCTGAGTCAACACCCAGAATCTACAGAGCTCACGCTATTGCTTGTAGAATATTATATCCTTACCAATACCTTTGAAGAAGCGCGGCTATTGTTAGATAATTTATTAGCACTTGAGCCGTTTAACGAATATGCTTACCAACATCTGGCCGTTATTCAGTCAAAGTCCAACCAGCATCAAGAAGCAATTGAAAGCCTTAAAAAAGGAATGTCGTATAGCAATTTCAAGTATGATTTTCACTCCCTTTTAGCAATGGAATATTTACATTTAGATGAGTATTTTATGGCAAAAGAATATTTTATCAAGTGCTTAGAAGCGGAAGTTACAGATAACCACGCGTTGTATAATATCATCTATTGTTTTGAGTCATTAAATGATACCGAAGGTGCTATTACTTACATGAATGAATTTTTGAACAAAGACCCTTACAACGAAGTAGCTTGGCATCAATTAGGACGGCAATATGTAGCAAAAAAAATGTACGAACAAGCTATTACAGCTTTCGATTTTGCAATTATTTGTGACGATGGGTTTATTGGCGCATACTTCGAGTTAGGCAAAGCCTTGGAACATTTAGGAAAATACAATGAAGCCATAAATCACTACGAAGCTACACTTACCATTGACGACCCAACTGCGTTTGCGCTGCTTCGCATTGGAGAATGTCACCTCAAACTGAGCAATGAGGCTTTGGGCGTTAAATTCATCAAAAAAGCAATCCATGAAGATCCGTTATTGGATAAAGGATGGCTTTCGTTATGTGAATTTTATATGCATAAAAACGCTTATGCCAAAGTGCTACATTACGTAAAAAAAGCTGTGAAAATTGATAGTACTCATGTGCGGTATTGGCGTTTATATGCGCAAGCAAATAAAGCATTGGGCTTTTTAGAAGAAGCGCATATAGCTTACGAACGTTTGGTAAACTTGGGCAATTACGAAGTACAAACATGGTTGGATTGGGCACATACTTTACTGCAATTACAAGAATATGAAAACGGTATAAAAGCATTGCGTCAGGGCATTGAATTTCACCCCGAAAACAGTCAATTACACTACTTGTTAGCAGGGTTTTACATGATGCAAGCTAAAGCAAATGAAGCTTCGTTTTTCTTGAAAAACGCCTACGCTATCAACCCAAAAGATTTGGATGTTTTTTACGAAACCTTTCCAACGTCTAAAACTTCGCATTTGGTAAAAGATACCTTGTCGCAGTCATAGTATGTTCATGGCTATTGCGTAGTTTTACAATCCAATAGCATTAAGCCAATCGTAATGAAAAAGGGGGTTAAACAACACTTAGCAGTTTACTTTAAAGGAATGGCCATGGGCGCAGCCGATGTAGTGCCTGGTGTTTCAGGGGGTACTATTGCGCTAATCACTCATATTTATGAGCGTTTGATTCATGCTATTGATACGGTTTCTGTTTCACTTGTCATACAACTTTTTACTTCCAAAAGAAAAGAGGCTTGGGTTAAATTAGATGGGAGCTTTTTACTCGCATTAATACTAGGGATTGGCACAAGCGTTTTACTTGTTACAGGGGGGATTTCGTGGCTTCTAAAGCACTACCCTATTCCGCTCTGGGCTTTCTTTTTTGGACTTATTTTAGGCAGTGCGTTTGTAATAAAAAACGCTGTTTCTAATTGGACTATTGGCTCCATAGTGATGTTGCTTTTTGGTGGTTTTATTGCCTTTGGCATTGGTTTGGTTTCGCCTAGCCAAGGTTCAGAAAACCTGCTGTATTTATTTTTTTGTGGTATGTTGGTGGTAATTGCGATGATACTCCCAGGAATTTCGGGTGCATTTATTCTCATCTTATTGGGGGCTTATGGCACAGCTCTTGAAACCGTCGCGCAACTCAAAGCATTTGCTCTTGATGGGTTTATTGTATTTGCGGTCATGGCAAGTGGTGGTTTAGTGGGATTAAAAGTTTTTGCAAAGCTTTTGAGGTGGCTGTTTACCCATTACAAAGACATCATTTTGGCAACCATGACGGGGTTTTTGTTGGGTTCTTTATATAAAGTTTGGCCATGGAAAGAAGTAACTCAATATTACACAAACAGTAGTGGAGTACGCGAACCCTTGACTTCGGTTTCCATCTTACCAGATATACTACACGCAGACGCTCAAATAAGCCTTGCAGCAGCCGCGTTTTTTATAGGAATTGTTCTGTTGTTTGCATTGGAACGAATAAGCAAAAACACCTCACATGCATAATCGTTCTTTTTCGGATTATGGATTGCTGATTCTCAAAGGCATTGCCATGGGCATTGCGAACAAAATTCCAGGTGTTTCGGGGGGTATTGTTGCTGTGGTAACGGGATTTTACGATGAGCTTCTATTTTCATTTCAACGCCTAAATTTCAAAGCGGTATACTTCCTTTTTCGGGGTCGTTTCCGTGCGTTTTGGAGGTATATCAATGGTGCTTTTTTGATTGCATTACTTTTGGGAGTAATTCTTAGCTATTTTACCCTTTCACTACTTTTGGACGTTGCGCTATCACAATATCCACGTTACGTTTGGGCGATTTTCTTCGGCTTGGTTTTGGCATCTGCCCTATTGTTATTTCGCGACTATCGTAGATGGCATGGCAAAACCATTGCATTTACCCTCATAGGACTTACTGTTGGTATTGGGCTAAGCGTCTTATCGCCATCAAATCAAAATGATTCTTTAATTTATGTGTTTTTATGTGGAGTAATTAGCATCGTTGGCATGACTTTACCGGGTCTTTCAGGTTCTTTTTTACTCATTCTTATGGGGAATTACACCTTTCTTTTGGTAGATGCGGTAAATGGCTTTGGCAGGTGGATTGTTTCTCCTTTTTTTTATACGGCGTTGACTCCCAAAGATGCGTATTATGCGCTTATTTTTGGAGTGTTTATGATGGGTTCTTTAGTAGGAATTAGTGGATTGTCAGCGTTAATACACCGTATTAAACAAAAAGCAAACGATGAGCTTCAAGCCACACTTATCGGATTTGTATTTGGGTCATTATTCATACTTTGGCCGACAAACCGCGTGGTTTCGTTGGGTTCTTCTATGTCGGGGCAATCCAATTTTTGGACCATAATTTGGGGATGTTTTGGGTTATTAATTGTTTTTGTGTTGGATTATTATGAGCGAAAAAAATAGACAGCGTTTCGGGCTTTTGGGTCGAGATATACATTATTCATTTTCTAGAGCATATTTCTCTGAAAAATTTACTCGTGAAAAATTGCTGCATTGCAGTTATGAGAATTTTGATTTGCCAAATCTTAAAAACTTCAAAGAAACCCTTCAAACACCACATTTGTGCGGTATGAATGTCACCATACCCTATAAACAAGAAGTTATGCCTTTTTTGGATGATTTGGATGAGGTATCAAAGGCAATTGGCGCGGTAAACACCATTGTTTTTGATGCAAATGGCACTACCAAAGGCTATAACACTGATTATATTGGATTTAGCAAAAGTATTGCTCCATTGTTACATAAAGAGGTTACTGATGCGCTGATTTTGGGTACCGGAGGAGCTTCTAAGGCCATTGTGTATGCATTACACCAAATGGGTATACGCACGCAATATGTTTCGAGAAAGAGCTCGGCAAATGCTACCAGCTATGATGAGCTATCAACAAAAGACATAAACAAACACAAACTAATTGTAAACTGTACCCCATTGGGTACCTTTCCAAACATCAATGAAAAGCCCGCTATAAATTACTCTGATTTAAGCTCAAGCCACGTGCTGTTTGATTTAATTTATAATCCTGTAGAAACTGCTTTTATGAAAGCAGGTGCAAGACACGGCGCAACAATTTGTAATGGCCAAGATATGCTTATTGGGCAAGCGGAGGCTTCTTGGAAATTATGGACCCGTTAATTTTTTTGACTCCTTTGCTATAAATTGTATATTCGAAATGATTTTAAAATCATGACTATGTTGGAACATCCCGACAACGACTCGCCAAAGGCGAACGACAAGACCGTAAGTGAACAAACTTCTACATCCGCTCCTGAAACGGAAGCTTTAGCTTCTAACCCCACTGAGGAACTCACTCATCAAGAAGAAGTTATATCAGAAGACAAACAAGAAGCGCCAGAGGTTGTGGCTGAAATCGAAGAAGAAGATAGTCAAGAAATAGCTGAAGAGGACGTTAAGAAAGAAACTGTTGCGACAGAACAATTTGAGTCCATGGAGCTCAAGGAATTAGTGGATTACTTTGATGACAAGTTAAAAAGCGAATCTGTTCAGCATTTAAAACCAACTATTGAGTCACTGGTCAAAATTTTTAATCAAAAATTAGCCGCTGAAACAGCCAAAGAAAAAGAAGCATATTTAGCTGAGGGAGGAAATCCAGATGCGTTTTATTTTAATCCACCCATAAAAAAAGAATTCAACGTACTGTATAGGCGCTACAAATCAGATCGAGGTACCTATTATCGCAGCTTAGAAGAGAAACAACAAAAAAACTTAGCATACCGTTTAGAGTTAATCGAAGAGCTCAAAGGACTCATTAACGTGGAGCAAAATATCAACACTACCTACAATCAGTTTAAAGATTTACAAAAACGTTGGAAAGAGTCTGGGCAAGTGCCCCGTATGGAAGCAAATAACATATGGAAAACCTATCATCATCACGTTGGGCATTTTTATGATTTTTTACATCTTAACAGAGAGCTAAGAGAATTAGATTTTAAATTCAATTTAAAAGAAAAGCTCAAAATTTGTGAGAAAGCAGAGGCATTGGCTAGTATGGAGGATATTGCTAAGGCATTTCGTCATTTGCAAACGTTGCACAAAGAGTGGAAAGATGAACTTGGCCCCGTTGACAAAGAACACAGTGAAGTAGTGTGGGAACGCTTTAGCGCAGCTACAAAAGTAATTCACGACAAACGAAGGTATTTCATAAAAAATCAAGAAGAAATATTTGAAGAAAACCTTATAAAAAAACAATCTATTCTCGCGCAGATTACAGATTTATTAACCAAAGAAATTACATCAAAAACGAATATCCACCAATTCACAAAAACGTACGAAAGTCTTCGAGAATCTTTTTTTGCTGTTGGCAAAGTACCAGTAAAAAAACGAGACGATCTTTGGGACGAGTTTAAAAAATCAGCCAAGGTATTTCGTAAAAAAAGAACCCAATATTACAAACAATTAAAGCATATATATGCTGAAAATGTAGCCAAACGAAAAGAACTTATTGAGCAAGTTGAGCAACTTAAAACACAAACAAACTTTAAAGAAACTACTCCTAAAATTATTGCTCTACAAAAAGAGTGGAAAAAGGCGGTTCCCGTTAGCAGAAAAGACGACAGGGAGTTGTGGACGATATTTAGAGGTGCGTGTAATGCCTATTTTGAACTCATGGATTCGAGTAGAAATAACGCAAATAAAGAGGAACAAGAGCATCTAAAGCAAAAAAGTGAGCTGTTAGAATCACTTAAAAAAGCATTGCAAAACAAGGATGAAAGTATAGAAATTGACGCTGTGGTAAGCAGTTGGAATGACATTGGACGTGTTCCCAAAAACAAATCTAATATTGAGCATGAGTTCAAGCGAATCATAGAAAAGGCTTACAAATCTGCAGGCCTTTCAAAGTCAGAAATCACACAAAAAAGTTATCAAAATCGCTTAGACGGAATACGTGGCAATGACGATGTCATACGTAAGGAGACACAATCACTAAACCGAAGAATTGACGAAATAAAACAAGAAATTATCCAACTTGAAACCAATCTTCAGTTTTTTGGAAAAAATCAAGAAAAGAATCCCATTGTGATAAAAGTAAAAGACGATATTGCCAAACAACAAGAGCATTTAGACGAGTTATTAGAAAAAAAACGTTTGGTGAAACAGCTTGACAAAAATTAACCTACAGCTTTTTTTGCGGCTTGCCAAAACGATTCCCATTGTGCGGCTGTCAAGGCGTTTAGTGCCAAGTTTTGCGCAGCAACAGCTTTCTCCATCGCGATAAACCGAGTTCTAAATCGTTTATTGGTAGATGCTAATGCATCATCTGGATTAACTCCAAGAAAACGTGCATAATTCACAAGCGAAAAAAAAACATCACCAAGTTCAGCTTCAATTTTTTCTTTATCATTTTGTGCTATTTCGTATTCCAACTCAGAAAGCTCCTCTTTAATTTTTTCTTTAACGCCATCTACAGAATCCCAATCAAAACCAATCCCTGCTGCTTTGTCTTGCATACGACTTGCCATCACCAAACTAGGTAAACTTTTGGGTACTCCTGCTAGTACACTTTTGTTGCCTTCTTTGAGCTTTAATTGCTCCCAGTTTTTTTTGACTTCCTCCTCATCAGTTACGGTCACATCACCATAAATATGTGGATGCCGCTGTAGGAGTTTTTCAGAAATAGAATGCGCTACATCTCCTATATCAAACGCGTTTTGCTCGCTCCCAATTTTAGCATAAAAAATAATATGCAACAGCACATCCCCTAATTCCTTTTTAATTTCGTCCAAATCTTCTTCAAGCAATGCTTCGCTAAGCTCGTAGGTTTCCTCTATTGTCAAATGACGAAGCGATTGAAACGTTTGTTTTCTGTCCCATGGACACCCCTCACGAAGTTCGTCCATGATAGTGAGCAATCGGTCAAGTGCTTTAAGCTGTTTGGTACGTTTGCTGTTCATTATCGAATGCTATTTTTATTTGGAAAACGCATAGGATACTCAGGGTTAATTTTTCCTTTTGAAATTTGTGTCAACTTAGTTTTAAGGAGTTTCTTTTTTAAAGGACCTAGCTTATCGGTAAATAAAATCCCTTCAATGTGATCGTATTCATGCTGTATAATTCTAGAAGCAATACCGCTAAATTCAGCTCTTTTATGTTCAAAGTTTTCGTTGTAATATTCAATTTCTATTGAGGTCAATCGGGTAACGTCTTCTCTAATGTCGGGAATACTCAAACATCCTTCGTTAAAGGCTTCTTGAGGGCCACTGTAAGAAACTATTTCTGGATTAATAAACACCTTTTTAAAATTTCGTAACTCACGCTGTTCGATGTTGTCTATGCTGTTATCACTTGCAAACGGACTGCCGTCTACTACAAACAACCGAATGGACACACCAATTTGAGGTGCGGCTAAACCAACGCCATGCGCCGCATACATGGTTTCCCACATATCACTAATTAGTTTTTTTAAATTAGGATGTTCTCTGGAAACGGACGTAGCTTTCTTTTTTAGCACTGGGTCGCCGTATGCAACAATAGGAAGTATCATATGCGCTGTTTTTGATCTAAATACCCCTGCAAGATAAGTGTTGCGCTTAATTTATCAATAACCCCTTTTTTTTGACGTGTTTTTTTGGGGGCACCACTTTGAAAAAGGGCTTGTTGTGCCATTTTGGAAGTGTATCGTTCATCGTAACGTACGATGTCAAGCAAGGGAAACTCACGTTTAATCTTTGGTAAAAAAATAGCTATTTTGGACTCTAATTCAGAGGGTGAATTGTCGCGCTGTTTGGGTTCACCTACTACTAAAATTGTTACGTTTTCAGTAGCCATATAGGTTTTTAAAAATGGGATAAATGCTTCTGGTGGAACCGTATCCAATCCAAAAGCACAGGTTTGCAATGGGTCTGTGACTGCAATACCACAGCGTTTTGTTCCATAATCTATTGCCATAATGCGCTCCATTTGGCAAAGGTAGGTAATGATTTTTTTAGAATGTATCTAGCGATTTGCTGTCAAGACTGTATCTTTGAAAAAAAATTACATGAGCAGAGCATTAATCGAAGCCGCTTGGGATAACCGAGCACTATTACAAGAGGAAGAAACACAAAACGCCATTCGTGCTATTATTAATCAATTAGATGAAGGAACACTACGAGTAGCCACACCAACCGAAAACGGTTGGGAAGTGAATGAATGGGTTAAAAAAGCTGTGGTGCTCTATTTTCCCATTCAACAAATGGAAACTATTGAAGCAGGTCCATTAGAATTTCACGATAAAATTCCACTCAAAACCGGTTATAAAGAAAAAGGCATTCGCGTGGTACCCCATGCGGTAGCACGTAAAGGCGCCTATATTTCTGCCGGTACGATTTTGATGCCCTCGTATGTAAACATTGGTGCTTATGTAGACGAAGGCACTATGGTGGACACATGGGCAACCGTAGGAAGTTGTGCCCAAATTGGAAAAAACGTTCACCTCAGTGGTGGTGTGGGTATTGGAGGGGTTTTGGAACCATTACAAGCAGCCCCTGTAATTATTGAAGATAACGCTTTTATTGGTTCTCGATGCATTGTGGTTGAAGGTGTTAGAGTAGAGCAAGAAGCCGTCTTAGGAGCTAATGTAGTACTTACGGGCTCTACTAAAATTATTGACGTAACTGGTGAAAATCCTGTGGAACTAAAAGGACGTGTACCAGCACGATCTGTGGTTATCCCAGGGAGTTATACCAAAACATTTGCAGCAGGAGAGTATCAAGTGCCTTGCGCCTTGATTATTGGCAAACGCAAAGAAAGCACCAATAAAAAAACATCGTTAAACGATGCACTCAGGGAGCATAATGTTGCGGTGTAATAGGTATGGTCAGTGTCATTATTTCGCATTACAACAACGTCGCGAACCTGGCGCTACTTTTAGATGCGCTTTCTAAACAAACTGTTTCGGATTTTGAGGTAATTGTGTCTGAAGACGGACAAGACCCGAAAACAGCTGCATTTTTAGCATCACACCAATTTCCCTTTCCCCTTCAACACACTTCGCAAGAAGATATTGGGTTTCGAAAAAACAGAATTCTGAACACCTCAATCCAAGCTGCAAAAGGGTCGTTTTTGGTATTTATTGATGGAGATTGTATTCCGCACAAGCATTTTGTTAAGGCGTATCAGAAAGTAAAAGAAAACAATAAGATTTGTTACGGAAGACGGGTAATGCTTTCTGAAAAAATAACTACCACACTCCAAAAAAAAATGCAGTTTGATGGATTGTCGCTATTAGATTTGATTTTGGGCGGTGCAAAAATGTGGAAGGAGGGCATTTACACTACCATTCCACTAAGCACCAAAGAACGGGGACTTAAAGGATGTAATTGGGGAATTAAGAAAGATTTATTAGTTCAAATCAACGGATTTGACGAAGCTTACGTACATGCTGGTGTGGGGGAAGACTGCGATATTGAGTGGCGGCTTGAGGGTATTGGCATCAAAAAGTACTCAATGAAAAATAAGGCAATAATTTATCACTTACATCATCAAAGAACTTATAGTCAAGAAGGGATAAAAATTAATTTTAGCATTTTACGAAAACGAATGGAATCAAAGGAGTTCGTGTGTAAAAATGGAATTTTGAAAACCTAACGCATTAGAATATAGTTTTTATACCCTAAATCAATACCAAAATATTTTCGTAAAATATGTTTAATGCGTTTTTTTAAAGATGGGTTATTCATCGAAACATCGTAATCAAATTCCCAATTCAAACGAGCTATCCGTGGTTGAATCAGCTTAGGATGTTCAGAATCAAAACGCTTCAACTCACCTACGTGTTCTAAATAATCAAATGAATCGCCTGGATATGTATTTTTGATCCATTCATCGTCATGATAAAACTTGCTTGAATTTTGAAATTTATCCTGCATGACTTTTGGAGGTCTAACATGTCCGTAGTGATAAATTGTGGCATCTATTTGCTTTACTTGTAATTTCTGATTACCCGCTTTTCTAAAGCCTTGAGCGTCTTTGTACGAGAATATAGTGGGATTATACTTTAACACACGTATCTCTTTAGGATACCACACATATGACTCCGCTACATAACTATAGGATCCATAGAAATGAAGGTAATTCAGCAATAGCCCCTCCACCTTATTATTGTTTTGATAATGTTTCATCGCATTGCGAATGTTATCGTAGTCTTGCTCGTGAAATAATTCATCGCCTTGAATATAGATTGCCCAATCCGTATCTGCAGGTAATGCACCAAAAGCCTTATCTGTCTCTTCGGCTAAAACACTCCCCCCTTTACTTATTTTCTCGTTCCATTCTGTTTCAATAATAACAATCTTGCTTTTGTCAATGGAGCGTATCAAGTTTAAGGTATCATCTTCAGATTTCCCAACAGCTATGTAGAATTTGTCACAAAGTGGTAGTACAGACTTAATGGACTCCACAACAGGGAAATCATATTTTATTGCATTTTTAATAAAAGAAAACCCATTAACATTCATGTGCGTTGATTTAAGTGACGAAGCTTTGTGTACTTGAGCAAAGTATAATAGGAGGTCATTAAAGCCAAAACAAAACCATGATATCCGTCCAAAAACCCAAGTTGAAGAACATATTTTTTAAAAAAACTAAACTGCATTGATGCAATAATCTTTACCCAACTCGCTTTTTTGCCTTTAGAAAACATTTGCTGTGCAGAAATATCAGTAAAGTGATTGATTTTTTGAACATGCCAACTTATAGATGGATCAGAGTGGTGCAAAATGTCTCCAGATATGTGAATTATATCTTTTGGCTCAGGATATAATACTTCGTGAACCGCACCGCGCCAAGAAGCATTTTCTTTTTGCCATAATCTTATTTTTGTGTCAGGATACCAACCCGAATATCGAATCCACTTACCCAAATAATTTGTTCGCCTA
>CBFICG010000009.1:0-21820 GCA_965661025.1 Flavobacteriaceae bacterium
AAGGCGCTTTATCCTGACCTAAAACCAACTGCAAAAGAATTGGTACTGGATACCGATTTTGAAATCTTTTTCCCCATCGATTATATAAATAATGTAACGGAGCGGTTAACACAATATCAAGAGCTTGCTAGCCTGAAAACGGAAGACGAACTAACGGCTTTTGGTGCTTCGCTAGTCGATAGGTTTGGAGCGCTGCCCGAGCCCACAATAGCGCTTTTTGAAAGTGTTCGCCTCAAATGGTTAGGTGCCTCGTTAGGCTTCGAAAAAATCATCCTAAAAAAACATAAGTGTATTTGTACATTCTTGGCCAACCGCGAAAGTTCGTTTTATCAAGAGGATACATTTCAATTTTTACTTAGCAAAATAGGCGCCCTAAACAAAGTACAACTCAAGGAAAAAACCACCAAAGAAGGACATAAACTTGTACTTGTTATTGATGACGTTTTGTCCATTCAGAGCGCCATAACACTACTCTGTAAGCTTCAAAAACCTACAACTGTTTAAGGTCTTTTACAACCCGAAACGCCTTATCCACTTGCTCATCATTAACCAAAATGGTAAACTCATTTGAGGTAGAAATCACTTCATAAATATTGATTCCCTCCCAAGAAAGACGTTGAAATACAAAATAATATATTCCTGGAATAGCAACGTTTTCAGTGGGTAATTTTAATGTAATTGAAGATAAATTTTCTTCTTTGTGTAAACATTCTTCTTGAGCAAGATACCTGTCAATCAATGGAGCAAGGTGCTCGCTGACCACAATATTGCACTCGTGTACCCCACGAGATGAAGTATAAAAATTCTCGCTTGACAATTGTAATTGAGATAACAATTTTGCTTGGGCCGACAAAAGGGTGTCGGATACCTTAAAATTATAATCAGTGAGCGCAGAGCGAACTGTGATATCACCAATATTTTTTAGTGTTTTTATGATTTTATGTGAGTACCGGAACTCTAAGTCTGTAGAAAGACGCTTGAGTGCCATAACGATGGCTCCCGTTCGAACAGGTTTTTGGATTTGTGCCTGAACATCATCTTGCATCATGCGCGACAATGAAGTAAGGTTAATGATACCTTGCGTGAGTGCACTTATCAAAAAAGGCTTTGACTTAATATAGGCCTCTACAGCAGAAGCAATCGTTTTCATTGTTTTCAATTATTTCACAAAGATATGAATAAAAACACAAAATGTTATATAAATAACAAATCTAAAAGAAATAAAACGCGCTTTTAATATGCGCTACAGAAATGTTTGGCATCACTCCAGTTATACTCACAATATCAAATCGAGTGTCGCCATGCCAGTTGTGTTTATGGATAAAAAATTCAGCCGCTCTTGCCAATAATTTCCGTTTTCTAGGCGTTACAAACTCATATGGTGCGCCGTGGAAATCCGATTTTCGCCATTTTACCTCCACAATACAAAGCACACCACCCTTTTTTGCGATGATATCAATCTCTGCTTTTTGGTAATAAAAATTACGAGAAACAATTTGATACCCACGCTTTTGTAAATACGCTATAGCAAAGTCCTCGCCTTGTTTTCCTTTGTTAACGGTGTTCATGGATGTATATTTGGGTTGTTTAAAGATAAAAATTCACAATTATTTACGGATATAAAATCGCTATTTTTGTGACGAAAACAATCGCATGAGCAAACGCTACACCATTACCGCTGCACTCCCCTATACTAACGGACCCATACACATTGGACACTTAGCTGGTGTGTATGTCCCAGCTGATATTTATGCCCGCTATCTGCGCATACGCGGTAAAGAAGTGCTTTTTATTTGCGGGAGTGATGAGCACGGCGTTGCTATTTCGATGAAAGCCAAAAAAGAAGGCATTACACCCAAACAAGTCATTGATAAATACCACAACATCATTAAAAAATCGTTTGATGACTTTAAAATTTCGTTTGATTATTACGGCAGAACTTCTAGTGAAATACATCGCGAAACAGCGCAAGAGTTTTTTAAAACCATGCACGACAACGCGTGTTTTGAAACGCAAACTACAGAACAGCTTTACGATGCCAAAGAAGATCAGTTTTTGGCAGATCGATATGTGGTGGGCACCTGCCCAAAATGCGGTCATCCCGAAGCGTATGGCGACCAATGTGAGTCCTGCGGCAGCTCCTTAAATGCTACAGATTTAATCAATCCCAAGTCGGCACTTTCTGGAGAAACACCAAGCCTAAAAACCACCGCGCATTGGTATTTACCTTTAAATAGATATGAAGATTTTTTACGCTCATGGATTTTAGAATCCCATACATCTGATTGGAAAACAAATGTACTGGGGCAAGTGAAATCTTGGATAGACGATGGGCTAAAACCCAGAGCCGTGACGCGCGATTTGTCTTGGGGAATTCCCGTTCCTGTTGCTGGAGGCGAAAATAAAGTATTGTATGTTTGGTTTGATGCGCCTATTGGCTACATATCTGCAACCAAAGAATGGGCTAATCAAAAAGGAAAGGATTGGAAACCCTATTGGCAAGATGAAAATACCGAATTGGTACATTTTATCGGAAAAGATAATATTGTGTTTCACTGTATTATTTTTCCTTCAGTGCTGAAGGCAATGGGCAACTATATCCTCCCCGAAAACGTACCCGCTAATGAGTTTCTAAACTTAGAGGGGCAAAAATTATCAACCTCTAAAAATTGGGCAGTATGGCTGCATGAATATCTTGAAGATTTTCCCGAAAAGCAAGATGTATTGCGCTATGTGCTCACGGCAAATGCCCCTGAAACCAAAGACAACGATTTTACGTGGAACGACTTTCAAACCCGAAATAATAGCGAGCTCGTAGCCATTTTTGGGAATTTTATTAATCGTGTAATGGTATTGATGAAAAAATACTACGATGGCGTAGTCCCCGCACCAAATTCCCTTACCGAAATAGATCAGGCAACACAAAAACAATTGGCTGCAGCACCAACACAAATCGCACAGCTCATTGAACAGTATAAGTTTAGAGCTGCTTGCCAAGAGATGATGCAGTTGGCACGATTAGGGAATAAGTATTTGGCAGATGAAGAACCTTGGAAATTGATAAAAACCAACCCCGAGCGTGTAGCCACAATTATGCATACCGCTTTGCAAGTAGCAGCTGGTTTATCCATTGTCGCTGCGCCATTTTTACCAAACACTTCAGAAAAACTTCGCAAGATGTTACAACTAAATGAGGCCTTGGGCTGGGACAATGTTAGCGCATTACGTCTTATTGAAAGCGGTCATCAACTTGGCGAAGCTGCGCTTTTATTTGAAAAAATTGAAGATGATGCCATAGCTGCGCAGCTAGAAAAACTTTCCTGCTAAAGACTTCCTTCAAAATTTCCTTGATTTATATTGCATTTGGCATAATTATAGCCGCAAGTTGACTTGTATTGCGCCATGCATTACTTTTAAAACGCTAAATCTTACATTTATGATAAAACAACCTTTATATAAAAAAACTACTAGTTTTGGTTTTGTACTCCTTGTTATTTATTTTCCATTACTTCTCATTCTTGAAGTAGAAACGGGAAATTTTTTAACCCATTTACAAGAATTAAATTCTGATCAGGGGATACTCTGCGCTTTGTTTTTAATTGGATTACTATTCACCTGTATTGGATTAATTATCAGAAAAATTAGCAAGGCCTAAGCTATATTTGCGGCAATGATTCGCATTGCCCATCATTCCATATACGCACATCCGTTGCCAGAAGGGCATCGGTTTCCCATGTTAAAATATGAAATGCTCCCCGAACAGCTGGTTCGTGAAGGCACATGTAAAAGGGAACAATTTTTTGCCCCTAACCATATTTTAGAAGAACATATTTTACGCACGCATTCTTCAGAATACTATGGGAAACTCTGTCGACTATCACTTTCAAAAAAAGAGGCTAGGAAGATTGGCTTTCCCCTGTCACGCGAACTTATTACGCGCGAGTGTGTTATTGCGCAAGGCACTTTAGAGGGTTGTGAATTTGCACTTAAGCACGGTATTTCGTTCAATATTGCTGGCGGAACACATCACGCGTTTTTTGATCGTGGTGAAGCATTTTGTTTGCTTAACGATCAGGCGATTGCAGCGAATTATTTGCTGCACAGCCAACAAGCAAATCAAATATTAATTATTGATTTGGACGTACATCAAGGCAACGGAACCGCTGCACTTTTTCGCCACAATCCAAATGTATTTACTTTTTCTATGCATGGCAAAGCAAACTATCCATTCGATAAAGAAATCAGCGACTTGGATATTGCCCTAGAAGATAATACGCAAGACAACGCGTATCTTAAGATTTTAAAATATCAATTAAATCATCTGTTCAACAACGTTAAGCCCGATTTTGTTTTTTACCTATCGGGTGTAGATGTACTTAAAGAGGACAAACTTGGGCGTTTGGGCCTTACACTCGAAGGGGCAAAAAAGAGAGACGAAATGGTGTTGTCATATTGTTTTGATCGTAAAATCCCGGTACAGTGCAGTATGGGTGGGGGGTATGCCCCAGATGTAAATTTGATTGTTGATGCACACGCCAATACATACCGCGTTGCAACAGAAATTTTTGAATGATTAGAGCATCAATATTTCGTCCAAATGGATCTTTGCTATATGTCGTTTTTCTCCTGATTTGGTTTCATAATCTTTATATACCAATCGTCCGTGGCAGGCCACATGACTTCCTTTTTTTAAATGATCTACACAAATTTCTGCTAACTTATACCAAGCAACAATGCGATGCCATTGGGTATTTTCCACGGAATCGCCTTCTTTGTTTTTGTAGCGAAGGTTTGTAGCAAGCGAAAACTTTGCAAGCTTTTTTTTAGAATCTAACTTGACTTCCTCTGGGGTATCTCCAAGATGTCCAATGAGTTGAACTGTATTCTGAATTGTACTCATGATAAGGGGTTTTTTAAGGTTAAAGCATTAACGCCACCGCTGACTGCGCAACAGCAATGCGGCTTTTACAACATCTTGCCTGCTGATTTGTCCAATCAATCTACCGCGCTCTAAAACAGGCAGACGGCGCCTATTTGTTTTATGAAATAGCATAGCGGCATCAAAAATGGTTTTATCAGCTTCTATGGTATCTATCGTTGTTGTCATGCTTTCTTCCACCTTGCGGTCAAAAAAAGGCTGATTAAAATACTTCCCTTCTGACAAGTGTTTGATGCAATCTGCTTCAGAAATAATTCCAACAAGCCGAGACAAATCATCAACAACAGGACCACCCGAAATTTTATTGCGAATCAAAATTCGCATCACTTCTAAAATGGATTGTTGCTTAGAAAACGTAATCAAGTTCCGTGTCATGTAGTCGCGTACCAATAAGGATTTCCTACGCTTTGGCGTGAGTTTTTGACGGGCCGCTTGAAAACTTTTTATAGGCATTGTTTATGTGTTAATGAATAAAAGATAAGGAAAAAAATTTAAAATGCTCCTTTTTCCATAAAAAAGATACTTTTACAGTTGTTATGAAAAAGGTTTCTATTTTAGGTTGTGGGTGGCTTGGAAAAGCATTTGCAAAAGCACTTTTGGAAAAAAATTATGTGATAAATGGAAGTGTTAGAACTGTAGAAAAAAGCAACACATTGAAAGCATTAGGTATTACGCCTTTTGTTATTGATGTAAAAAACACGGGGATTACTGGAGCATTTGACTCATTTTTGGCAGATGCCAATGTACTTATAACAGCATTTCCGCCAGGAATTCGTCGTAACCCTGATGCGGATTTTACCTCGCGCATAAAGCATGTTTTAAAATCAATTCCTATACATTCAACTTGTAACATTTTGCACCTTAGTAGTATTGGTGTTTTTGGTGCATCGCAAGGGGAAGTAGATGAAGACACACAACCAAATCCAGAAAGTATTGTTGGAAAACAATTACTTGAAGCAGAAAAAACTGTGATGCGTTTAAATCGCAAATCCACGATTGTGCGTCTTGGTGGTTTGGTTGGTAATATGCGTCATCCTGTAATTCAATTGACGGGTAAAACAGCTGTAGCTGCGCCATTGGCTCCTACAAATTTAGTTCATCAAAACGATGTGGTTGCTTTCTTAACTTCGCTAATCGAAAGGGGGTATTGGGGACAAACCTTTCACTGTGTTAGTCCTATTTATCATCAAAGAGAACTATTTTATACGCAAGAATGCAATGAAAACGGACTTGCTATTCCACAATTTTCAACTCAAAAAAGCAATAGAACAAAAAGAGTTTTGGACACTAAAAGTGCTCCTTTATTTGGATTTAGATATCAATTCCCGGGGTGTCATTTCAAGGACTGCTGAAGATTCTTGCCATTTCAGTTGGTTTACAAATATATTCCAGCTTTTTTTCATTTTGACAATGATTTTTGCTTGTTCTTCAGCGGCATTACGACCAAGTCGTTTGTCTGCAGCAATATGGGCATCTGTAACAAAAACCATGTAGCGAGAACGAATAGGGTTTGTATCAAGCCTTTTTGGCCATTTTTGATCAAGATATGTATTTGCTTCTTTTTTAATCGATTGTAGCGTGACTTGACGCTGCTCAAATGGAATTTGAGTTAAAGATTCTATCAATTGAGCTACATTGATGATGTCAAGCGAATCAATAGGTTGTGGCAGTGCTACATCAATTGAAGCAATAATGGAATCTGCCGTGGCAGTATTCACAACTTTTTGAGTTGTTTTTTGTGGCTCAGAGGGTGTGCACCCTATGGCAAGAAACATGACACAAAAAAAGGAAAATCGCATATTCAAAGATACGCTTATCTTTTATAGCAAAAGGATACTGCTGTAGTACGAATTTTAAAATTTAAGTTTTTCATTTTTATCCCAAAGCCCCCAATAGGCGCCTACTTCGCCTTCGGGACCCACTTTCCACGATTCATCAAAAGAAGAAAAATAAAACACATCTATGTTTGCTTTTTTTGACCAGACTTGAGTGTTGATAAAGTATTTCATGGCATGTAATTCAGAAGGGACTGATCCTTTAAGGGGCTCGCCTTTGCTGGGCCATCCCGTTTCAGTAATAATTACTTTTTTACCCTTTGCGGCATCCATGGCTTGCCCATACATCTGCTGCATATGATTTAAAGCATATTCTTCTGGGCAACCTTCCCAAAAAGGATAGCAATTCGATAAAATAACGTCCGAATGCTCAACAAGTTCTGGGTGTGAAGAAAATTCGTAATAAGCATCTACATACCCAATGGGTATGTCTGAGGGGATCGCCTCGCGAACACTTTTCATAAATTGCAACAATTCATCCAGCGATAAATCGTTTCTGTATAGCACTTCGTTCCCTACCACGGCAATGTCTACGCACCCTTCGTTAGCAAGAGCAATTAGTGCTTTTATTTCTTTTTCGTTCTTTTTGGCATCATCGCCAAGCCATGCCCCTACCATGGTTTTCAGGCCGTGCTTGTGTGCCAAATGAGGGATGTGTTCATTGCCCTCAGTACAGGAAAAAGAGCGAATCCATTTGGTATACGGCTTTAAGATTTGAATACGTCGTTCCACTTGAGCCTTTGTAATGATATCCCCAGGTTTTTGACCGTCTTCATACATGCTAAAGCAAACACCATGCATACCCGCCTTTAGCGTATTACGCCAAAGTGCTGTTAAGTCTTCTTGGGTATGGCTATCAAATGCTACCCCCCTATAGGATTTATATTCCAGTTCTTCAAGGTTAAAATCTACACCTTCTCTGTATGACATTGTTATTGGTATTTGATGATTGTTATTTAGATTTTCGTTTGGCTAATTCTGTTCCTATTTCAATGGCTTTTGCTTCCGTGATGTCGTAGCTCTTCATAATCCAAATGGCACCTATCACTCCAGCAATGGGCAGTAGGGAATAAAACAAGCGCATTCCAGTGATGGCAGATTCAGTTACATTTTCTGCATCAAAACCAACAAGCCAAAGTATAAACCCACTCAATAGGGCTGCAATACCAAACCCAAGTTTAACCATCCACCAATACACTGCACCAAGAAGGCCTTCACGTCTTTCACCAGTTTCTAGTTCATCTAAATCACATACATCCGCTGTCATGCTCATCATTATAGTAAACAAACTGCCTATCCCAAACGAGTGAAAAGGTAATGCGTATAAAAACAAGTGTGGTTTACCAGGAATAAATAAAAACCAAAACAACACATAGCCGATGATAGAAATACATTGAGACAGTATAAATGCTTTCTTTTTTCCGATTTTCTTAGATATGATTGTAATGAGCGGAATAACCAAAAAGGAGGTAATCAATGCCCCTACAGAGCCATGCATGGCAGGCCAATTTCCAGCACTTGCTGGATCGCTATTGAACATATAATGCACGATAATCAAAAACGTAAATGCAGCAATTACATTGAAGGAATTAAAGATCAAAAATGTGGCAAATGCGATTTTTCGAAACTGCTTTATTTTAAATGCCTCGAACGCAGAATTAAAAATTTCACGAACACTTAAAACAATGTAACGCGCTTTGATGGGTTTAAAATCTGTGCGGTCTAGCGTTGATTTACTTTTTATAAATAAAGCAGGGACAATAGCAAATAGTGTACATAAAACGGCTACCCACACCGAAAGTTCTCGTACACCTTGATCTGCGCCAATGGGGAACCATTGTGGATCGTATAAAATTACCCAAAACCACGGCGCTATTACCCAAGCCCATTGTCCAATAAATTGTGCAATCGCCATAATTTGGGTACGCTCGTGAAAGTCTTCGCTTATCTCATAGCCCATGGCCACGTAGGGAACGCTAAAAATAGTAAGCCCCAAATAAAACACTAGAGACCACAATAGAAAATAAATAAAGTTAAATACAACTCCATTATCTTTATATATCTGCCACATAGCAATGTAAGCTATTCCCATAAGAATTCCACCAATAAAAACATACTGCCTTCTACGTCCCCATTTAGACTTTGTATTGTCTGAAATGAATCCCATGATGGGGTCGGTAACGGCATCAAAAATTCTAGGTGCAAACTGAATAATCCCCCATAATAAGGCGGCAAACCCTAAATCTTGTACAAGAACAATAATAAAAACTCCTAACGCCGCTGGAAACATTTGATTGGCCAACATCCCAACGCCAAAAGCAATTTTTTGACGCATTGGGACTTTTCGTGCTATCGAGGGTGAATTTTTCATAATACTCGTTTTAGTGGTTGTTAATCATAATGGTTTGTATCGCTTGCGGGCTTATGCTTATGTTTTTGGTTCGTCCATTAAGAGTTAATTCAAAATTTTTGCGTGATGATCCTTCGTTAAAAACTACAACTGCAATGGATGTATCTGGATTTTTTGCAGCAGTAACCATAAGCGCATTGTCTGTGTTTTGTACATCAATAACTACTGCACCCGGACGTATATACTTGCTAAAATGGGCCATGATATAATACAAGGGGGTAAAATACACATCGTCCTTATCGGTATCCACAATTACGGGAGCAATACACCAGTTATTCGCCCAATTAGGCCCTCCGTTGACATCTAAAACCATGTTCCAATCTACCCAGCCATCAACCCAGTTGTTTAGGCATCCGATGATATCACGAGCATATCTGTTCGAAGGTGCATATTTTGGATGCAAGTACTTTTTGGAAGGCTCACGCCAATCGTAGCCCCAATCGGTAGCTTCTTTTTTCCAGTACCATTTATCGTCTTTCCATACAGGTACTTCCGCATCTATACAGGCCTCTGTCTGAATAAGATATTTGTCAGGTGCCTTTTTATGAGCATATTGAAGTTCGGTAGGAAAATAGTCATAGGTACTTTCATACCAATGTACTGCAGTCCCATCGAAATATTTTGATGATGCTTCATCGTTATACATCACATCTACCCACTCGCGTATGCCTTCACGATTTTGATCATACCCAAGTATGACTAAATCGCCTTTCCCATCAGCTTCTAGTTTTGGTCCTAAAAAGTGTTGTACAAAGTGGGTCATTTCTTCAGGAGAATAATGCATGCTTTCCCAATTTTCACCATTCCCATGAGGTTCATTTTCAACGGTAAACCCCCAAATATCAATACCTTCTGCTTTATAAGCATCTACATATTTTGAAAAAAACAGCGCCCAAGTATTGTAATATTCTGGGAGCAGTTTTCCACCTACCCAACTGTTGTTGTCTTTCATCCAAGGTGCAGCCGTCCAGGGTGATGCGAAAAGGCGAAAACCATCCTCAGAAATAGCCATGGCGTCTTTAATCATTGGGATAAGGTCCTCTCTGTCTTGATCTATAGAAAAATGCTTCAATTCAGTGTCCCCTGCAACGGGGGTATATGAATAATTGTTCAACGAAAAGTCACAAGAATTCATATGTGTTCGTGTAAGGGAATACCTTGCGCCCTCTTTGGCAAAATAGGCACGCAAAATACGGTCTCTGTTTTCCTTACTCATTTGATTAAGCAGATATGCAGACGACTCAGTAAACGCCCCGCCAAAACCCGTAATGGTTTGAAATTCTTGTGAGGCATTAATCTTGATGGTTGTAGGGTTATTCCCCTTTTTAAACTCTGTGCGCAGCGTGAGTTTGTTTCCGCTTTCCGAAGTTTCGTAAACCTCTACATGTAAGGACTGTGGCGAACAAGAAATTCCCATGATAAGAAGTATAAGAACAGTTAAAATTATGTGGCGTCTCATGATTTAGTTTAGGTTTTGCTCTAAGATAATTGGAGGTAAAACAGCTATAAACACGTTCTCATTATTTCCATTAAATGTTTTGGTAATAGGTTTGCCATTTCGAGTAAGACCATCAAAGGCCCCATTGTCTACCAAATCCCAAAGGGCATATTTGGCTTTACCATCAACGGTAATGAGCCCAAAATGATTCTCAGAACCCTGAGGGTTATCCGCATCTTTCCACGGCTCGTCAAAGGCCTCAAAATAAAAACATGACAGGCTATTTTCCATTGTCCACTCACGCATAAGTTGATAATACTTTGCCTGCTTGTACTGGTCTGCAGCATGAGACCCTTTTCTTCCGTAAAAGCCGTTTGAAATAGTGGCCCATCCCGTTTCGCCAATGTGAATGGGTTTTTCTATCCCCAAACTTGTGATATATTTTTTTACATCGTTGTATTGAGAAATAGCAAAATCTCTAGCGCGTAACATAGCAGCATCTATGAGTTGGCGTGGGGTTTTATCCTTGGCGTCTTCTTGTGTAATTTCCCAAAAAGTAGGATTGTAATGCGTATTGTGAAACGGATAGGTGTGCATGGAAATATAATCTACAGCTGCAATGAGCGCTTCCAAGTCTTTGTTGTGGTAAGAGGTGTCTCCTCCACCCCAAGAGGCAAAATCGTCTGAGCATGTAATCCATACATCTTTGGGCAGGTCTCCATCTTTCTTGAGGTTTTGCAAGTGGGTAACCCATTTTAAAATAATATTCGGCTGAACATAGTATGAGGTTGCCCATTTTACCATGGCTTCGTTTCCAACTGCAATAATTTTAACAATATCTGGATATTGATTGGCAAGTTCAACCGCTTTTGCAATCTCCTGTTCATTGCGTGGGCTTTCGACGTTGTGATTAACCACCTTATTTGTCCAAGCGTTGAGGCAATCAATCCATGCGCCGAGCATCACATACATTTCAAATTCAGGATTTTTGGATTTTAGCTCGGAAATTGCCTTAAGTAAATTGGCTGCCTGAGGTAAATGAACATTATAGGTTCTTACAATGCGAATGCCCATGGCATGGAGGATCTTCATGTCCTCTTTTAACTCAGCAATAGTAGGCTGAACATCTCGAGACGTTTTACGGTATCCACCGTACGACATCGCTAGATAATCAGGGTTCCCTAAAATTTCAGCAGCAGTTTTGCTTTTCATACTTAAATTCTGTGTATTACAGGATACTGACAGCCATAACACAAGAGAGAAAAATCCATAAAATCTGATTATTCTCATGGTGATTATACTTCATATGGAACGTCATTATCCATAAATGATTTTTTAATTAAACATTACGTTTTCAAAACAGAAACAATAATTTTATTGATGGTATTTGTTCGTTGAAAAAGGGCCGTGCTAAGGGCTTTATCCAATTGATTTGACGAAAATATTTGGGATTCGCCAGACTGGAATACCACCTCGGTACTTGCCGCTTTTGATTTTTTGTAAATAATTGGCACTTGACAATAAGTAAATACCAAAGAATCTTTCTCCAATGCAATAGTGCATTCTTCTCCAGCAACATTTACATATTGAAATGTCCTTGAAGTAGTCAAAAATTCCTCACGGCGTATAATGGAGGCGTCAAAACTAAGAACACCATTTTTTACTCGGACACCAAGTTCGCCAAAACGGCTTATAATATCTTCTTTGACCTGTCCTGTCATGCCGGGCTGTTGAGCGCCTTTTCCGCCAGGGGTATGAGAATACGGGTCTGTTGGGAATGCCCCGTAAAGCTTTGGCGATTTGTGTGCACCAATACCTGCGTTGATTTCAAAATAATGATCAAATAATTTTCCGATAAGTACCGGGTCTTCTTTTACTTGAATGGCATCTCGTGTTATCTCATATACTGCCAAAAGTAATTTGGACACCATATGCCAATAAATAGAGCCTAATCCTTCGTAACCGAAGAATGTTCCCGAACGCCCAGTGAAGGATTTGTGGTCAAAAATATCTTCAAAAACTTGTTCCACATAGGTTTTCTCATTAGCAACCATTGTTTGGTATTGTGAGGGCAGTGCCTTTAGTGCGGCTTGTAAACTTTCTACATTATTAAAATTTCCATTAAAGTGATAATCGCCGCGTAAGTCCCGTGAAAGTACTTGATTGTTGTTGTCAGCAACCAATTTTGTTAGCAGTGCCGATTCTGTCACTTTTTCTTTTGGAATTGTGTTTTTGTTTACAAATCGCGGAAGCTCTTTGTTTGGATATAGTATATAACTGTATTGATCGGGTCTAAATAATGCGCTAGATTTTAGTCCATCTAACAACGCTACACTTTCTTTGGCGGACAAGAATCCAGAGCTAAGTACGGCTACTTGTCCTTCCAACATTTCTGGCAAATGCGAAATGCTAACTTCAGTAGTGCCATTAACCGTCATCAAATTATAGGCATGGAATAAATTATCTTTGCGTTTGTTTGCTTTAATAGCGTGTTCCAAGAATGCCGTCGCGACATCTAAGAATGACATTAAATCTTCTTTAGTAACCACTTCTTTATCCCCCGAAAAGCGATTGTCATAAATGGTATTTCGGTACAAACTTCCAGCCTCTCCCAATATGTCCATGATGCTTTTTCTGTCCACATCTGAGATAGTTGCGTTTAGTAGTGATTTGTGGTGCTGCAAGCCAGTTGTAACTTGATTAAAAAATAGTCGCAACTCCTTGGAAATATAAATATCTGTAGATGCTGAGTTGGAAACTACAGACTCAAAAAAGCGTAAAAAACGACGTAAATAATACAGGGTTACCATAGATACGCCATTGCCAACCAGGGCATTGTTGGCGTCATTCCATTCGGGACGCTGGGTATTCATCCATATGCCTCCTTCTGGGATAAAGTTTGACATTTTGGCTAAAACCGTTGCTAAAATTTTCTCAACTAAGTTAACCTTGTAAATAAACACCGTATTATCACGTAATAGGGCGCCATCCACACCTATTTCTTCTCGCTTAAAGTGAATATTCTTTTCTCGCTCAAAGTCAAAATCAATGGTGTTCTTTGAATCTTTTAAAATATTTTGATAACTCTTAATGCGGTAAGGGACATTCGCATAGACAAACAAATCTTGATTGAAATAAGATTCGAGCTTATTGGGATAATAATCCTCAATAAATTCTAAGAATTTTAAGAGATATATAATCTGATGATCCCCCCAATAGCCAATGTATGACCATGGATTGTCTGGCTCAATGGTTTCCCAGTCAAATCCGCCTTTGGTAACCCGATACGGGTTATACCCATCAAAGGTAGTGGCATTTAAAAATTTGTGAATCATCCCTTCAATAAACTCTGGATAAGAGTGCGCCAACGCTTCCCAGTTTTGGAAAATATCACGCCAGTTTCCTTCGTAATCTAAAATTTTATCGCCGTTTTCAGTTCGGGTATTTATCGAAAATCTATTCCATGGACGACTTGGATCGCCATGACGACGGCTAAACTTAAGCGGTAAATACTCAAAGCACAATCGTTTAAAGTTTTTGTTATCGTCTGCTTGGGCAATTTCTTTAAGATGATTCACGTCAAACGACTCAGGGAGTGCATCCAAAATTGCTTCTTTTAATCTGTAAACTTTTCGGTTGGCATTGGCAATATATGCTGTAAAATCAGCTTTTTCGATTTGGTAATTGTTGTCAAAAATTCCGCCACGCATAATATTAAACATGGTATTGGCAAAATGACGTATGTTGCGCAGCCGATCGTTTGTCATTTGCAATCCGTCTGCAGCGCCTACCAACTGAATCAAGTGTTTGGAGCCATCTGCAATATCTTCCGATACTTCTGTTTCCAAATTGGTGTTGTGAAGTAATGCTTCTTTGATAGCAACAATATCCGAAACGGTTTTGTTAACATCTGTCACGAGCATCCAGCGCTTTGCTTCACCTTCAGCTAATTTTATGGTATCTGTGACAAAATATGCCCCTTTTTCAGCTTTGATATTTACCTCTTGCATAAGGTCTTGTCCGTTTCGGAATGCATCCAGTTGGAGTGACGAAATAAGTTTTTTGGAGCTCTCAAGTCCAGTAGACCAAACAATATTTGCTTTTAGGGATTCGCTAGGCTCAGCACGGTCTACAATAATGGCACTTAACGAATAAATACCAAGTCCTGTATCCGCCTCCAATTCACACTTTTTATAGGCATCAACGAGGTTACTGCTTGCATTTTGCAATGCAGGATCTACGCCATTAGGCAAGATGTTTTGAATTCCATCTAAAAGTTTAATGGTAATGTGGTCAGTTCCCGTATTGGTTACGCATGACTTTCGAACAAATCCGTACTTATCGCTGGAGTTCCACTCATAGGTAAAGCGAACGTCTAAGTCGTGGTTGATTTCTTCAAAAATTATTTTATTTCCGAAAGTGTTTTTGTATAGGTTACGATTAATATTATAGACCCCATTATGCCGCTCTGAAAAGGGTTCCCATAAATAATTTTTACCAGATTTTGAAACAATAAAAATTGTCTTGCTCCCCGTAGTTTCAGCGGACTCGGTAATTTTATCATCCGTGTAATACGGGAATAGCGCATAGTTACTGTTCTGACGCCCAGCGGACAAACTCCCTTTGCTGGAAATAAACATCCAATGATTAGAGTTGCTAACAATGCTCATAAAAAACGGGCGCATGCCATCTACGTTAGAAATCTTGTAGAACGTTTCATTGTTTTTTGTTATTTCTTCTCCTTTAACATCTTTAATTGAGAATTGGTTGCCTTGGCCGCCAAAAAAGATAGCTTCGTTGGGTGCAGTTGATCTTAAATTCATTTTATCTATAGTCTGGTGAGTATAGTCGTTATTATTATTTTCAAAAAACATTAATTATAGTCAGATATATGATTTGGTTATTGATAAATTCTAATATAATCTACCTCCATTATGGATTGAGTAAAATTTGTTGGAATAGTCCCCCCAAGATTACCCCCCATAGCAATATTGAACAATACATAATGTGGAAATCGATATGGCATGCTATTGTCAATAGGTTTTATAAAAAAAACTTCGTTATTGTAGAGTATTCTAATTTCATTTTTAGTCCATTCTAGAGAATACAGGTTAAATGCTGTGGATGCATTTTGAATGCGTTTGGTTCCTCCCTCATTTTGGTATTGGGATGTTTGGGTATTGCCCCAATGCAGATGCCCAATTAGATTATTTTTATCCCATCCATTTTGTTCCATGATATCAATTTCACCACAAGCGGGCCAACCTACACTACCGTAAGTATTTCCGTGATAATTACCTACCTCATTAATGTTGGCTCCTAAAGTCCAAAACGCAGGCCAAGTGCCTTGTTCAGCGGGTAGTTTAGCGCTTATATCAATACGCCCATATTGAAATGCATATTTGGTGTTTAAACGAGCAGATGTATAACTCTTGGTATTTCCTTCAAATGTGTATTTTTCTTTTTTTGCAATAATTTTAAGCGTACCGTTGCTCACGTATGAATTTTCTTGGCGATTTGTGTAATGTTGGACTTCGCCGTTGGCCCAGCTACTTCCCATAATAGGGATAACCTGATGATGCCACTTCTCTGCATCTACTGCTCCATTGTAATCAAACTCATCTTCCCAAACCAACTTCATTCCGTACTTATCGCCTGAATTAGGTTCTTGCGTTTCGTCAATACCTGTTGTGGAAGGGTCATCTTTACCACAACCCAATAAAATTAATATGAAAAATAATCGTAAAATATTTTGGTTCATTATGGGTGCCTTTTAAAAATGTTTTACAATTTTTTTAGCTTTTAACTTTTTGTTTTACATAAACTGCGATTTAAATACTCAAATCGCAGTTGTATGATTATTGATAGTCAATCGAAGAAATAACAATTACTGTTTATAGAAATAAACATTATCTATATATAATGCTGTAAGATTAGTATTGTTATTTTCATAAATAAGTTGACCTATTTTGGTTTTTGGTGATAACGAAAGTGCTACATCAACACTGCTCCAACCATCACCTGTGAGATTTGCACTGGTAAGCGTGAATTCCTGCGTAGCATCATCTCCACCACCGTCAGCTCCGTTAGCTCCAAAATCTTTAATGGTTACCTTTAGTTGCGCACCAGGGTCTAATGTTCCAGGAACAAATACGTCAAAATGAAAATGTGTCATTTGTGAACCATTAACTGTTGGGCTACCAAATTGATGTCCTACAAAATTAAAATTCTCATAACCTAGTATATTGTCTCCATTAACATCAAAATCGGCAGAAGTAGTCGTTTGGTATGGTTCCCAGTATCCATTATAAAAATCAATGGGCACATTTTCATAGGCATCACTAAAAATAGAAATAACATCTGCTGCTGCATGTGTAGGTGCATCTGGCAAAGCAAATCTTCCCATAGAATTGATTGTCATGGAACCAACGGCTTCAACGCCATTTAGCGATGCTGTTATGGTTGCTGTTCCAGCATCTACAACTGTAATTTCACCTTGTTCATTTACTTGAGCAACTGTTGGATCAGTAGTTTCAAAATCTAAATATGCTGGAGCAATAGAAGTTTTAACAACTGAACCATCCCCTAAAGTGACAGTCTGTGTAATATCAGTTGTGTTGATAACTGCATTAGTATAGGTAGTTGTGGAGCTATTATCCCCATCAAATATTGAAATTAACGGTTGAGCAACGATACCTAAATTCTCAAATCGTATTTCATCTATCCAAAACGTGTATCCGAGTCCTGCTGTTGAAGAAGTGCCTGCTGCAAAGGAAAACATCCCTTTTTCTTGCACCAATTTAGAAGGATCTGGAATAGGAATACTATATTGTTTCCAATCTGTAGAAAGGTTAATATCACTTAATCCAACGGCATAGACATCACCCTCAAAATCAGTACCAAAACCAAACAAACCTATTTCTGCAGTGACGGTGCCTTTAGCCCAAAATGTCAGCGCATCATAATTAGTTAAGTTTCTACCATTCCCTCTGTCAAGAAAAATCCCTCCAATGTAATTCCCCTGTGGGTCGTTTGAAGCTGGAACATCAATTCGAATTGATGTGGTTCCTGAATATGCTTCATTAGTATCTGTACCAAATCCATTTACATTAGCCCCATCTGCGGGATTATATGAAACAAAAAACTGATCTGTTAAAGATACAGGAACGTCAGTAAATACTTCTGGGGTTGAGGGATAAGTAGCCAAAGCTATTTCATCTGAAAACCCACGTTCACAACTGACTGTAGTAGCCAACAGTGCTAACGCACCAATTGTTAAATATGATTTAAACTTGAATATTTTCATAATACACTATTTTTATTATTTACCAATATTAATGTGAACATACGTTCTAATTTCCCACTCAGAGCCGTTAGGATATCCGGAATAAAATACATTCGGAGCTGGTACAAGTCCTTGTGGAGCATAACGGGGTGAATACTGATCTAAAGATCTCCAGGTTCCGCGTATACCAATCTGTGTGTTTGGCAATCCAAACCAATCTTGTTTTCCAAGTGAAGTAGAAAAATCTACCATCAACTGTAATGGATACGTAAGGTTAAAGTCACGGTGGTAGTCAAATGGACCCCAATCGTTTACTTTAACATGCGACATGAGTTTCATGTTTTTATAAATCATTCTGACATCGCCGCCAAATCGTGTAATGGTGCGCTCAGCATCGCCGTTGGCTTGTCCATTGCCATAATAGAAATTACCAATCATCCCCAAATTAGGACTCATTTTAGACACCATGCGTGTATGTGCTTCCCAAAGATCTTCTGCCGGAGCACTTTGACCAAAAGCAAAAAACTGGCGGTTTGCCATAAATCCAATGTGTGCATCTTGTGTGGTTGGAAGGTGTCTAAACACAAAGCCAGCGCTCATAGCAAACTTGGCATCTTCAACCACATCATTGTTCCATTCATACATCCACGTTCCGGGAGTTGGATCGAGTGTGAATAAAATTTCTGCTCCCATAGTTTCTCTGTTTCCGCCACGTACAGCAAATGGATCGTCGATTACATTACGTAATCTTCCTGGGCCAAATGAATCGTTTGGCATTGGGTCAACCAACGGTTTTTGATACATAACGTTTGGTGCAATTTGAAGATTACCTGTCAAATAGGTAAATCCAGAAAGCACATTGGTCATGTTTCCACTTCCAGAGTCTTTTAGTTTCCATCCGGTGAAGGTTTTGGTTTGATCAGCACCACCATTGGCTACTAAGCCCATGTACGAACCTTGTGCATACCAATTAAATCTACCTTTTTGATAGGTGATTTTAGCTTTAGCACCCCAGTTGTCGTCGCTATTGATTTTATCCACTAACACTGCATGTAGGTTTTTGTCAACCATTTGAAAAGAGCTACCATTCAATGGACTTCCACCCCAAATACCTCCGAAAGTGATGCCTATATTACCAAATGTGCGCTCAAATGCAATGGTAGCACGTTCGGTTGGGAACGCTGGAATCACACCGCTTCGAAGTTGGTTTTCATCCAATATACGTCTTCCGCTATCGTCATACTCTAAATTGGTGGTTATATCCCTGTGATATACTCCTGTAATGGTCCACTTGAACAAATCTTTAGAATACTTTAAAAGTACGGTTGGGTTTGCTCCCCACCACAATTGCGGTCCAAAAGCGGCTTTTAGTCCTGAAAGTGCCCCTTTGGCATCTAACTCAGCTCCTAAAATTTCCCCGTTATAGATATCGAGATTGGGCCCGTAGTTTGCCTCTGGATACAAGTTAAAAATATCGCCTTCATATGCCCAGTGATAGTGCCCTGTTCTGTAAAAACCTCTGAGGTCAAAGTTTTTAGCATTCCACTCAAATTCGGCGTTGTACACCTGAACTCGATTTGGGTCATTTATCGTTACAATACCATCTGGTGAAAGCATTTTTTGTGCTCTTCCTCTATTTTCATAAAAAATTTCGTCAATAGGATTGTTAGCCACATTTCCCAAGACATTTACATTTACTTCGGCACGCATACCAGGGGCAGGATTTCCTTCCACGCCTACAAAAAACGATTCCATATGATCAAAACCAAGTTGGTCTGGATATACCACTTCATCTGGACTTGGTGTGTTTGGAGTACTTAGCGAGTTACCACCAGTAGTGTATGATGAAAATTCTGCACGTAAATTACTTAAGCGGATTTTTTCGCCTCCACCCATTGCCGCTTTGTCGCCACGAGCGCGAAGCACAGCATCCATAAGTTGGATGTTGTTAAAGTGGTTTTCTACAAACGCAGCATCAACACCCGCTGCATAAGGGTTAAGTGTATGTGCTTGTTTTAGTGCATAATAGGCTGCTCTGGGATATAAGTCATATAAACCCCTTGCGTTACTAGGCCCTTTGGCACAAATTCCAAACCATTCCTCATTCATATTGTTTTGTCCAGGTTTGTAATCAAATTGGTAACCCCCATTAGACCAAGATGCATTGTTATCGTGCACTTCAAGGTTATCGGTTTGACCGTATTTCCACCAACCGTCGCTAAACTGAAAGGTAAACCCACCTATAGAATTTCCTGTTTTTCCTAATCCTGCGGCATTGGCATATATTTCTTTCCACTGACCAACCATATAGGTGGCTTGCGCCTTTTGGTCTTCTTGATTTGAGAGCACATTAAACGCATCCGAACCAAACTCAGTAAAGAGGACAGGCTTTCCGTATTCGTTCTTAACACGCTCAAATGTATCGCCGAACGAAATTCCACGGTACATATTGGTACCATAGATATCAACATCTGGACATTCTTCAGCGATAATTTCTAAGAACAATAAATCTCCATTACAAATGGCAACGGGGTGCGCTCCGTCAATGGCTTTTATGGCTTTCACGGCATCGTTCATAAGTTTGTACATCGGTCTTCCTCGCTTTTCGCCCACGGCTTTGCGTTGGTCTTCCTCGTCTGGGAAGTCTTCTGTTTCAGCACCTGCCCAGAACAAACCGTAGTTGTTTTCGTTTCCTAACAAAAACAGTAATAATCCTGGAGTGTCTTTATACTCCTTAGCAAGTGCCGTAACTTCAGACATCAAAAGCTCTTGGGCTTTTGAATTTCAGTAATCAGTTACCGCAACCCATGTACCGTCTAATGTGAGTCCGTATCGTCCAAACGGATGATTAAGCATGGTGTAAATCCCATAATTTTCATAGATGTACTGTATCCAGCGTGGCTGAATACCAGTATAAGTTCTAATGGTATTCACGCCCATATTTTTGAGCAATCCCATTTCAGCATCAAGGGCTGCTGTAATAAAGTCATCTGATTGATTCCATAAGCTAAAGGAATAGTTGGTTCCTCTTGGAAAGTAGTCCCAATTCATTCCGTTGACCATGAAATCTTTTCCATTGACTACCAATTTTGTGCCATTGTTAGTGTTTTCTACCTCAACCTGAACCGCTTGTGAAAAGCCCGACAAAGCAACAAGGAAGAAAAGTACATTAAAAAAGCTGTTTTTCATATAAGAGTTTTTAGTTATTCTAATTAATTAATACTGGGAGCTTAAAGCCCCCAGTAATAATCTGAG
This sequence comes from Flavobacteriaceae bacterium, assembly GCA_965661025.1. Classification (GTDB taxonomy): domain Bacteria; phylum Bacteroidota; class Bacteroidia; order Flavobacteriales; family Flavobacteriaceae; genus UBA7446. The sequence continues at coordinate 21,163 of CBFICG010000009.1, forward strand.
TTTCTAGTTCGTTCTTCGATAAAGTTACACATATTACTATTCGTAAACTAAATCATCCAAATAAGCAGTAACGTTATCTGTATTGTTTTCGCTATTTAACTGGATGACCACTTTGTTTAAATCTGTTCTATCAACTGGGTCATCTACAGAGCTACCAGGGAAATTGACAAAGGTATCGTTGGCAAAATCAAATGTAATTTCTTGCCACTGATCCAAGACCACAGGCTTTATGATTTCTGTTTGCGTGGTCCAGAACTCTCCTAAATCACCATTTTGCAGTTTGAGTGAAATCTGGTTAGGCTGTGACCCTGTAATGCTACTTGATTCAACATATACCTTGATTTTAAAAGTAGCGTTTTCACTTAAGTCAAAGTTAGGAGATACATTAAATCCAGTATTGGCATATTGACCTCCAGCATCTACATATTTTAAAACCGTAGTAGAAGTGTTAATTCCTGTTTTATGAGGATTCGCAAAAGCAACATCAATGGTTGTACCATCTCCTTTCCATGAAGCTATTCCATCACATCCTTCAAAATCGTCATTGGCATAAGCACTGGCAACTGTTGGTTTTTCGCCATATGAAAATTCATCCAAATATGCAGTAACTTTATCTGTATTGTTTTCGCTATTTAACTGGATGACCACTTTGTTTAAA
>CBFICG010000010.1:0-21544 GCA_965661025.1 Flavobacteriaceae bacterium
CTTGGCACATATGTTAGGCGGATCTGAGATGAACAACATTCCTACAGCTGGTGTTGTGCTCTTTCGCTTTAATGTATCTTTGTGGTCATCAATAAAAACAGGAACAGCCGAGTGCTTTTCCCCAAAAATGTTACTTTAATTTGGAAATACCATTTGTAAATCGTGAACTGAGTTGGTTGGATTTTAACCGACGTGTATTGCAAGAGGCCCAAGATGCTAGCGTGCCGCTTGTGGAGCGTATTCGATTTATTGGAATTTTCTCCAACAACCTAGACGAATTTTACAAAGTCCGCTACGCTACCGTAAAACGCATTGCACAAATGCAAGCGGAATTACCTTCTTCAGAAACACAGAAAGCAGAGCATTTACTGCAAGAAATCACACAAAAAACTACGGCATTACAAGATGAAAGTTTCGCTACTATCAAGCAATTGACGGAGGAGCTTAAAAACGAACAAATTTTTGTGCTTGACGAGAATATGTTAGATGAAGAACATGCGTCGTTTGTCCATCACTACTTTAATGAAAAGGTAAGCCCATCCCTGCTTACGGTTATCATAAGCGAGGAAACCCGTATACCAAACACTTTGGGAAGTAATGTGTTTCTTGGTGTTGAAATGCAGCAAGCCGATGCTGGAGAACCTTTGTATGCACTTATTCAAATCCCAACGCACTTAGACCGAATTGTAGTACTTCCATCGCGAGGCGAGAAAAAGTACGTAATGCTGTTGGATGATTTGATTAGGCATCAAATGCAGTATATTTTTTCCATTTTTTCGCCGATATCCATTTCGGCTCATATGGTTAAGTTTACCCGTGATGCCGAACTGGATTTTGATGATGACATCAATAAAAGCTACATCGATAAAATTGCTTCCAGTGTGAGAGAACGTGTAGAAGGAGACCCCGTGCGTTTTGTGTACGATAAAAACATATCGCCTAATACACTAGAACTGCTTTTAGATAAATTTCAAATAGGTTCTCGCGATAGCATTATTCCTGGCGGACGCTACCATAACCGCCGTGATTATATGAAATTTCCTAGTCTAGGCCGTACAGACTTGATTTATGAGAAAAAGCAACCTCTGCCTATCAAAGATTTTTCTTTGGATCATAGTATCCTAAATCAAATTGCACAACGCGACTATTTGCAATATACGCCCTACCACTCATTTGCTTACGTCATCAATTTTTTGCGCGAAGCAGCTTTAGATCCGAAAGTCAAAAGTATTTTTATCACTATTTACCGCCTGTCTAACGAATCCCAAGTGGCAAATGCTCTAATTCAAGCAGCACGAAACGGAAAACAAGTTACTGTACAAATTGAACTTCAAGCCAGATTTGACGAAGAGTCTAATATACGCTATGCTGAGATGCTTAAAAATGAAGGAGTTCGATTGGTTTTTGGTATCCCAAGTTTAAAAGTACACTCTAAAATTTGCTTGATTCAACGTAAAGAGGACGACAAACTTATGCGATATGGATTTATAAGCACTGGTAACTTTAACGAATCTACTGCTCAAATTTACACTGATTACACGCTTTTTACGGCAAATCAGACCATTCTTAAAGAGGTAAATAGGGTGTTTACTTTTTTGGAGAAAAGCTATAAAGTGCCCACACACAAACACTTACTTATATCTCCGTTTACTACATCAAGCGGCATAAAGGAACGGATAGAAAGGGAAATTAACTTTGCCAAGGAGGGAAAGAATGCGCTTGTTCGAATAAAAATCAATAATTTGACCAACTATGACATGGTAAAAATGCTATATGATGCAAGTCAGGCGGGTGTACAAATCCGTATGATTGTTCGCGGCATATGTTGCTTGGTTCCTGGAGTTAAAGGCATTAGCGAGAATATCGAAGTCATAAGTGTAGTTGATCGGTATTTGGAGCATCCAAGGATGGTCATTTTTGAAAATGGTGGCGATCGTGATATTTTTATCTCATCTTCTGATTGGATGACACGAAATTTGGACAACCGCGTAGAGGTTTCATGTCCGATTTACGATAAAGACATTCAGCAAGAATTGGTAGATACTTTTGAATTGAGTTGGAACGACAATGTAAAATCACGTTGGGTGAATAGTGACTCCAAGCCTGTTTATCGGACAAACGGCAACACCGCGCTACGTTCTCAAAATGCCACGTACACCTATTACAAGGGTAAAATTGACGAAACCCCATGAGATTATCCAAATACGCTGCTATTGACATTGGTTCAAATGCTGTTAGGCTTTTTGTGAGTAACGTGATTGAACGAAAAAATAAACCTACACTTTTTACTAAAAACGCTATAGTGCGTGTACCCATTCGATTGGGGCAAGACACTTTTACGCACGGTTCTATTGGCATGCCAAACCAACAACGTTTGATCGACGCGATGCACTCGTTGAAATTGCTTATGGGTGTTCACGGGGTATCCCACTATATGGCTTGTGCTACTTCTGCCTTACGGGAAGCTAAAAATGGCAAACAACTTATCGAACGTATTCGCAAAGAGACAGAAGTTTCTGTGGAACTTATTGATGGTAAACGTGAGGCTGAAATCATTGCAATGACTGATTTATACGACATTGTAAAACCACATAAATCCTATCTTTTTGTTGACGTAGGTGGCGGAAGTACAGAACTTACGCTAATTCGTCAAGGAGAAACCATTGCATCAAAGTCATTTAAAATAGGAACTGTACGGTTGCTTAACAAAATGGTACAAGACAGCGAGTTGGAAAAGTACAAGAATTGGATTGCTACACAGAGTAAATCGTTAAGTCGAATTTCTGTGGTGGGTTCGGGCGGAACTATTAATAAAGTTTTTAAAATGACAGGACGAAAAATAGGTAAACCCCTTTCATTTATTATCCTATCAGAACAACTAGAATACTTAAAAAAGCGCACTCAAAAAGAACTTCTGGTGGATTTGGAACTCAATCCAGATAGAGCGGACGTGATTGTTCCAGCCGTTCAAATATACCTTACGGCGATGAAATTTAGCGGTTCAAATAAAATTTATGTACCAAAAGTTGGGCTTGCAGACGGCATGATAAAATTGCTCTACAAAGAACTGCATTAAAAGTCTAGACTAAAATTGTTTTTGAATGTTTCAATCATGGGGTTTTTCTTAACAAGTTCTTTGTATTTGTCCTCCGCGGTGTAAACAAACTTTTTTTCTTCTTTAGCATCAATATGTACCTGTAAACTTAGATGATCGTTAAGTAACTGTTTTCTTAAATATTGCAGCAACAAAGTGTTGTTTTTTTCCAATTCTAACTTATTAGTTTCGTTGGGTACACTAAGGTGAATTTCAGTTTTGTTTTTTAGTCTTGGCGCATCCAATTGAAGTAGCGCTACCATATTGCGTTCCCCTTTTTCGGCCATTTTATTCGTATAGCTTTGCCATTGCTTAGTTAACGCTTCTTGTTGTACTTCTTGATTGTTTATTTTTTCTTCATCGGTAGCTTCTACCAAATTTATTTGATGCTCTTTTTGTACGCGTAAACTAGATAAAGAGAGTCCAGACACCCCTTGTGCAGATAAGTCTAATTGAATGGGAGTTTCTTCACTAGGTTCAGTAATAGTTTCTTCTGCTTTTAGTGTATCGTCATTAACTTCAGCAGCCTCATGCGTACTGGTTGGAATTTTAATTGCATTGGCATCCACATCTGGCTTGTGAGCCGACACTGTGGGTTTCGCAAGCTCATTTGCACCAGCTAATCTTTCAGTGATTCCCTTTTCTTTAGGTTTTATGTATGGGCTATACTTTTTTTTTTCGCTTTCAGAAAAGGAAGCAATTTGCATTAAACAAAGCTCTACTTGCAAATGCGGATTTAGACTGTTTTTATATTGCAATGCATAAGTATTGGTAAGTTCCAGTGCTTGAAGTAAAAATATGGTAGAAATCTCATTGGCTTGAGTATGAAATTTGGCTTCTGTTTCAATTCCCACTTCTAATAATTTTGTTGTCCCATTGTTCTGGCACATCAACAAATCACGAAAATGTTTTGATAGACCGTTGATAATGTGATAGCCATCAAAACCAAGATCTATAAGCGAATTAAACGTTAAGATGCTGCCGTGCAAATCTCCATTTTTGAGCAAATCAGCCAAACGTAAATAGCTATCGTGATCAAGTATATTAAGGTTTAAGGATACGTGTTTGGCGGTAAGTGTTTCTCCAGAATAGCTGACCATCCGATCAAAAATAGACAGCGCATCACGCATGGCGCCATCTGCTTTTTGTGCAATCAAATGAAGTGCGTCATCTTCAGCAGTAATCCCCTCACGTGCAGCAATGGTTTTTAAATAGGCTTGGGCGTCTTTTATGCGAATACGCCTAAAATCAAAAATTTGACATCTCGATAAAATCGTAGGGATTATCTTTTGCTTTTCGGTGGTAGCTAAAATAAAAATAGCATGCTGCGGTGGTTCTTCCAGCGTTTTTAAAAAGGCATTAAACGCCGCAGAACTAAGCATATGTACCTCATCAATAATATATACTTTGTAATTTCCTTTCTGCGGAGGAATACGAACTTGTTCAATTAAGCTACGAATATCTGCAACCGAATTATTAGAAGCCGCATCTAACTCAAAAACATTAAAAGCAAAGTCTTCGTTTGGGTCTATGGGGGCATTCCCGCTATTTATTTTTTTTGCAAAAATGCGTGCACAAGTTGTTTTACCAACACCTCTTGGTCCACAAAAAAGCATTGCTTTAGCAATTTTCCCTAAATCAATAGCATTTTGTAGTGTTTGCGTTATGGCCTGTTGCCCAACAACATCGGCAAAAGTCTGCGGTCTGTATTTAAGTGCTGATACAACAAATTCACCCATGAGGTAAATATAAGCAAACTCATCTTTTTGACCTATCCAAAAAACAGCAGATATACAGGAATAATGTATTTTTGCAATGCAGGCCTCCTTATCGCTGTTCGCCATTGGCGAAGAGAGGAAAGTCCGGACACCACAGCGCAGCATAGCGGGTAACACCCGTCGTTTTGTATTATACGAACAGGACTAGTGCAACAGAAAGCAAGTACAGTTCGGCTGTAGTGAAATCATGTAAACTCTATGCGGTGAAACGCCATGTAAACCAACGCTAAGGGTAGCGCGCCCAAGTTGGAGGGTAGGCGGATGGAGCGTTACAGTAATGTAACGTCTAGATTAATGATAAGGCACGACAGAATCCGGCTTATGGCCTGCTTTTTATTTATTAGTGGGAACTTTCATGGCGTCAAAAAAATTCTCTTTGGGTTCCCAGAGTTCTACGGCATTCCCCTCAGGATCTAGAATATGTACAAATTTCCCATACGGATAGGTTATGATTTTATCAATGATGATAACCCCAATACCTGCTAGTTTTTCCACGAGTTTTTCAATTTCTTGGACCCTGTAATTTATCATAAACGGTTTGTCCGAAGGGGCAAAATAGTCAGTGTCGTTAGGAAATACTGACCAGTGAATATACTTTGCTTTTTCCGGATTTTTTAGGTGACGCATTTCAAAGGTTGCCCCATATGGATTAACGACCAAGCCAAGGTATTGTGCATACCATTTTTTTAATTTTTCGGGGGATACTTATTTAAAGAAAACACCGCCAATGCCAATAATTTTAGGATCACTCATGATGCAAGATTTAGCATAATGAATTTACAATATTTTTGGTAACTCGCAATTTTTTAATAATTGCAAACTTTCGGGTCCTTGGTTAAATACTAAATCTAACACTGAAAGATTGGGGATAAAACCATTTTTGGTATCAAATACTTGTGCGTATGTTAGCTCAACGGCTACTTGATTTTTTTTTACTTCTTGAAGTTTCCGCAGATCTAAAGCTGCAACATCTTTTTGATATGATTCCGTAAAAGATACTTTAGTGGTAAGCCCAATGAGGTTTTGTAACACTTGAAAAAAAGCATGATTAAATGCATAGAGATGCGTAAAATGCTCTTGGTACAAAAAGGCAATATAGTCTTCGTAAAACTCAAAATAGGGTGATGAACGATATGCAGCCTGTAACGATTTCCAATGGTGTGCTTGCCATGAAAATTGATTATCAATCAACACTTCTTTATAGTTTTGATGCCCTTCTTTCCCAAGATGCTTTACAGGAATAGAAAGCATTAACTTTCCGTTTGCACCGTGTATATATAGTCTATTGCGCTGTGTTTGTTTTTGGTAGTGGTCGTGCTTTTCTAAAACAACACTATATGCCTTTGCTATATAAACCCAAAGCGTAATAGAACCCCCGTAAGCAAGTGGCGCAACAACAGCACTCATTTACCCTTTTTTGTTTCGTTTCCTGAACCAAGCAATGCCTTGCCATAGGGCAATAAACACAGCAAAGTACCAACGATATGATACCGGTTCTCCCGTACCACCAACAGTTGTAAAAACCCTGTTCCATCGGACACGCCAATTTCGAAGTCCATCGGTGAAACCATCAAAACTCAACCAAATAAAAACGGGTTTACCCACCACGTGATCTTCGGGTACAAAACCCCAATAGCGACTGTCTTCTGAACGATGGCGATTGTCTCCCATCATCCAATAGTAATTCATTTTAAACGTATAGTAGTCTGTAGACTTTCCGTTAATTTTTATGTCATTTCCTATGTTACTTAAGGTGTTGTTTTCGTAGTCTTGAATGATTTTTTTGTAAAGCGGTAATGTTTTTTGCGTTAGTGTTACTGTTGTGCCTTTTTGTGGCATAACGATGGGTCCAAACTGATCAATATTCCAATTGTATAGAATATTGTTCGGAAAAAAGTCAGTATTATATGTTTTGATGCTATTTATGTTTCGCTTCAGGCTATCTAACGTAACAGATCTGGTTATTTCCTCGGCCTCTTTTAGAGTTAAAAACAAGGTCTTTTTTGTTTCAAGGATTTCCTTGGCTTGAATACGGTATGCACGTACAATATCAATAGGGATTCCTTTGGCGTCTGTATAGATTTGATAATTATTTGGATCTTGATTTGCAATGCCACTTATGTAAGGTATTAAGGCGTTTAGCATGGGTTGGCTAATATTCTTGATAAGAAACTTCCTATTTAAGTCATTGTAACCAAGGTCTATTAATTTGCGCGCAGAAATCCCCTTGCCATTATAGGCTGTATAGCCATAAAGCGGTTTAGCACGGTCGGGCATAATAGATTTTTTTCCATTAATATGAATAATACCATCAACAATGGTTAACGTGTCACCTGGTATCGCAACACACCGCTTAACATAATTAGACTTTTTATCGACGGGTTTTACTACACCTGCTTCCTTTTTAAAAAATTGCCTAACGGTATCAGCTGGCCAACTAAACACAACAATATCGTTGCGTTTTATTTTCTGAAAACCGGGAAAACGAGAATAGGGGAGCTGTGGTTTTTTTAGATAAGAACGTTTTTTTACAAGTGGAATCGTGTCATGTACCATCGGAAAAGAAACCACTGTTTGGGGCGTTCGTGCGCCGTAATGAAATTTACTTACCAAAAGAAAATCCCCAACCAATAAACTTTTTTCAAGCGAACTTGTCGGGATAATAAAAGGTTGCATAAAATATGCATGTACCAAGGTTGCTATCACAACAGCATAAATGATAGAGCCAATAAATTGCCCAAATCCAGTTTTGGGCTCTAAAGAACGGTCGGGTTGATAAGATAGGTCGGCAACGTAGTTAAGATAAAACCCATAAAATCCTAAACTTGCCCACGCAAGAAAAGTGTCTTTAAGACTGTTTTTGCCAAAGCTACGGGCAGTTTCTACCCAAACAACCGGAAGCATAAGCAAATTGACAATGGGAATATAAAGTAAAACAACCCACCATTGTGGTCGTTTGATGATACGCAAAAGAATAACTGAATTGTAGAAGGGGATAAGCGCCATCAAAGGGGAAAATCCTGCTTTTTTGTAAAGTTTCCAAAGTTTTACGAAAACATAGACTTGGCATAGTGCTACAAATAAAATCCACTGTGAAAATGTCATACTAGAAAAGATTAGGAAATGTTTAAAACATCACGCATGCTAAAAATACCACTTTTTCCAACAATCCACTCAGCGGCGAGTACGGCACCAAGCGCAAAGCCATCACGATTATGTGCAAGATGCGCTATTGAGATTTCGTCAGTTTCAGAGCTGTAGGTTACGGTATGTGTTCCAGGCACATGTGGCTCGCGTTTTGCCGTAATGTTAAGGTCGTTTTCGTTAGCTTCTTCTGTAAGTTTCCAGGAATTTTGGGTTGTATGTGGTAGAATCCCTTCCGCAAGTGTTATGGCCGTTCCACTTGGTGCATCTAATTTTTCGGTATGATGAATTTCTTCCAGACTCGCTTTATACTGCGTGTACTGTCCCATCATTTGGGCGAGTTTTTCGTTTAGTTCAAAGAAAATATTTACGCCCAGACTAAAATTTGAAGCATACAAAAATGCTCCCTTTTTTTCGGTGCATAGTTGTTCGATATTCGATTTGTGTTCTAACCAACCCGTAGTACCACAAACCACAGGAATCCCTTGATTTAGGGTATTTGTAATGTTGCTAACTGCCGCTGATGGCACACTAAAGTTTATAGCAACATCTGCGTTATCTATGGAATCGTTTGGGTTGTCTTTATCAATTTTTGCCACAATTTTGTGACCACGGGCTTTGGCTATTTCTTCAATGGCTTTTCCCATACGTCCATATCCAAGTAAGGCTATCTTCATGTTAAAAAGTTAATGCGACATGCATTCCTGCAACTGGTGCAGCATCTATGGGTGCTACATCAAAATAGGGTTTAAAGCTTAGGTCGCTGTTTACATTATATTGTTTTAGGTGTGCATCGATATTGGCATCTAAAATATTTAAAAAATAAAACCCCAAAATAAAAAGCATGGAGCGGTCACGGTTGCGCTTGTAAAAATCTTGTCCGTCAATCAATCGGTCTGTATTTGCAATAAGTCCTTGAAATTCATCGTCACTATAACCTGCAATGCGTCTTTTGTATGCATCGCGGTAGCGCAAATAGTTTTTTTGATTTTGATCGTATACATAAATAGATGCCCCTATGGCACCATAGACTAATGGAACTTTCCAATATCTTTTGTTGTATACCTGTCCCAATCCTGGAATAACGGCTGAGAAAAAGGCGGCTCTTGCAGGTCTTAAGGGGTCTTCATTTTCACTTTTGCGGATATCGTCTGCCACAATTTTTTGTGCAAAAGATGCGCCATAAAAGAAACACATACACACAACAAAAAAAATACGACCCACTAGTTTAGTTTTTTTCGAATAGTTTTAAATTCTGTTTCTGAGGCAAAAGGAATAATAATTTTACCCCCTCCTTTTTTGTCAACAGTAGTTTGTACAGCAGCACCAAAAAACTCGCTAAATGTATCGATGTGTTTTGCGGTGTAATCCTCAATTGTTGGTTTAGGGGTTTCTTTTTTGGGCTTTACGGCTTGTTCTGTTTCACGAACGGACATCCCTGTAGCTACAATTTTTTTATACAAATTAAGTTGCGCTGCGGGATCTTCAAGGCCAAGTAATGCCCGTCCATGCCCCATGCTAATAAAACGATCACGGATACCTGATTGAATAATAGGATCAAGGTTTAGTAAACGCAAATAATTTGTAACGGTGGAACGTTTTTTTCCCACACGTTGGCTCATTTCTTCTTGGGTCAAATTAATTTCGCTGATAAGTCTCTGGTAGCTTACTGCAATTTCAATGGGATCTAAATCATCACGCTGTATATTTTCAACCAATGCCATTTCGAGCGATTCTTTATCATTAGCAACGCGAATAAACGCCGGTATGGTTTCAAGATTTAATGATTCAGATGCTCTAAAGCGACGCTCTCCTGAAACCAATTGATAGCTTTCTGGCCCCATTCTTCTAACGGTAATGGGTTGAATTACTCCCAAAGCGGCTATAGAGGAAGCGAGCTCTTGCAAGGTTTCTGGATTGAATTGTGTTCTAGGCTGAAACGGATTTGTTTCGATTTGACGTAACGGTACTTCTAGTACCCGTCCTTCAACCTTTCCTTCCTTAAGGTTTTCCTCTGTTGGTAGTAATGCCGATAAGCCGCGTCCCATGGCTTGACGTTTTTTTGCTTTTGCCATATCAATTGTTATTTTTTATAAACTCTTGTGCAAGTTTTAGATAGCTAGATGCTCCTTTACTGGACGCATCATAATCAATAATGCTTTCTCCGTAACTGGGTGCCTCACTGAGTGTTACATTTCGTTGAATTATGGTAGTAAAAACCATGCTATTAAAATGTTTTTTCACCTCTTCTACCACTTGATTTGACAGACGTAAACGCGAGTCGTACATCGTAAGTAGCATCCCTTCAATTCCTAACATTGGATTGTGGATTTTTTGTATGCTTTTTATGGTGTTTAGCAACTTTCCAAGTCCTTCCAAAGCAAAATATTCGCATTGAATAGGAATAATTACCGAATTAGCAGCAGTAAGAGCATTTAGTGTAATAAGGCCCAACGAGGGTGCACAATCAATAAAAATAAAATCGTAAGCATCTTTGATGGGTTGAAGTGCCTGCTGAAGCATTTTTTCTCTGTTGGGTTTGTCTACCAACTCAATTTCAATAGCCACTAAATCAATGTGTGCAGGAAGTAAATCTAAATTGGGTGAATTTGTGGTTACAATTACCTCGTCTGCAGCAAGTGTATGCTCAAGTACTTGATAAGAGCCTTTTTCTACTTTATCCGCTTCAATACCCAAACCAGATGTAGCATTTGCTTGCGGGTCAGCATCAATCAACAGCACTTTTTTTTCTAATACACCCAAACAAGCTGCGAGATTCACAGCAGTAGTCGTTTTACCAACTCCTCCTTTTTGATTTGCTACAGCTATGATTTTACCCATGGTTTGTTGTAAAGTGTAAAAATAGCATTTATATGCCGTTCAATAAATCAAAATTATGTTAACTATTTTTTCTTGCGAATTGCCATTTCCAACACATCCCACATGGTTTTAGAAACTTGCTCAAGATTGTTGAATTGCCCAGCACCTTTGAGCCATTCGCCACCGTCAAGGGTAATCACTTCGCCATTGAGGTATGCGCCAAAATCGGAAATCATATAGGCAGCCAAATTGGCTAACTCTTGGTGTTCTCCAACACGACCAATAGGGATACGTTTTTTTGGATCAAATTTTTTCTTGATGGGTGCTGGTAAGAGCCTATCCCATGCCCCTTTGGTGGGGAAAGGTCCAGGCGCAACTGCATTGAATCGCATGCCATATTTTGCCCACTCTACAGCCAATGAGCGCGTCATGGCAAGCACGCCTGCTTTTGCACATGCTGACGGGACCACATAACCCGAACCCGTGTAGGCATAAGTGGTAACAACATTGAGTACATTGGTGTTTTTTTGTTTGGTTTTTATCCAATGTTTGCCAAAAGTAAGGGTACAGTTTTTAGTTCCTTTAAGTACGATATCTAATATCGTATCAAAGGCATTTGAAGACAATCGTTCTGTAGGTGCTATAAAATTTCCAGCCGCATTGTTTACTAAAATATCAATTGCACCGAGTTTATCGCATACCTGCGCATGCATGGCCTCTACCTCATCAATATTTCGCACATCGCAAGCAACGGCAAAGCAAACTCCTCCTGTCTCTTTGGATAGCTCAGACGCTGTTCCATCTAACTTCTCCATATTTCTAGATGTGATTGCCACTTTTGCGCCAAGTTGTAAAAAGTAGCGTGTCATGGATTTTCCCAAGCCACTACCACCACCCGTAACAACAATAACTTTATCATTCAGGGCATCATCTCTGAGCATTTGTTCTGCGTATTTCATATTGTGTATTAAGTTTATTGAACGCTGTCTGTATATTCAATCAAGTAAACGTCTTCGTTTTTTCGTTTCATATTATATTTTTCTCTAGCATACCGCTCCAATTCGAGGGAGTCGTTTAGTTGCAAAAGCGTTTTTTTATCAATGGCAATATCGCGCTCTAAGTTTGCTTTTTGGCGTTCTAACTCGCTAAGCTTGCGCTCAAGACTAAAGTAAATGCGTAGTGAATTTGTATCCAAAAACAGCATCCAAATAACAAAAAACAATCCAATTAGCACATAAATATTAGTTATGAGTTTAAACCAAGGATTTTCACGGAGTTTTTTCATTCGATAACGCTTTTTAGCCATTTTTTTAGTGTGTCTGCTGCTTTTTCAATGGCTTCGTTATTTGAAATCACAATATCGGCTTTTTCTTTATTTGAGACAATATACTTCTTATGCATATCATGCAATGTGGTTTTAAATCGCTGTTCTACTTCTTCTTTGGTTCGTCCGCGATAGTCTACATCTCTTTTTACTCTGCGAATCACCCGCATTTGTCTATCTGCATCAATATATACGTTGTAATCAAAAAGCAAACACAACGGCTTGTGGGCAAAAATCAAAATACCTTCAACAAGAATATATTTTTTGGGATGGCATGTAACCGTTTTGTTCGTACGGAGGTGTTCTGCAAATGAATATACAGGGCGTTCAATAGAAATTCCATGTTTTAGTTTGCTCAAATCTGAAGTCATCAAGTCAAAATCCAATGCGTCAGGGTGGTCAAAGTTTGTTTGAGAACGTTCTTCGTACGACAGTTTAGGCAGGTGTCTGTAGTAATGGTCTTGTGCCAAAATTAGCGTATTGTCTGTGCCCAAAAACTGTGCAGCCCGTTCAACTATAGTTGATTTTCCTGCGCCAGTACCCCCACAAAATCCGATAACCAAATTAGAAAGTTTTTGTAAAGATACCATACAAATCAATTTCCATGGCAAATAAGTCTGATCTTGATTGTGTAGGAACCAATAAAACCATTGTGTTACAGTTTAAATCATTTGTTCGATTCTAGGCAAATGAGTTGTGTAATTTTACACTTTAAACTTAAACCTAAATGAAAAAATTTTTATTTCTCTTTATCTTTTTAACAATTGCTCAAGCACAAGACAGAAACCAAGACTTTAATTTTGATTGGAAATTTAAATTACAAAATGATGCATCTATTCCAGAAAAGCTTCCCGTTGACGACAAGCATTGGAGCGCTGTAAGATTGCCTCATGACTGGAGTGTTGAATTTTCATTTAGCGAAAACCTAGAAGGTTGTACCGGTTATCTTCCTGGTGGTGTAGGGATATATCAAAAGCATTTTGAAACACCTATTGATATAAATTCTCAAAAAGCATTTGTTGTTTTTGATGGTGTCTATAACAATGCAACCTTTTGGCTCAACGGTAAAAAGTTAGGTGAAAATCCCTATGGCTACTCTCCTGCGTATTTTGATTTGACCCTCTTGTTAAACACCGATGGTTCAGAAAACATTTTGACTGTGCATGTAGATCACTCAAGATATGCGGATAGTCGCTGGTATACGGGTAGTGGAATTTATAGAAATGTGAAGTTGGTAACAATGCCAAAGCTGCATATTCCAATTTGGGGAACTTACATCACAACTCCAAAAACAACTGGCGAGGATGCATATGCTTCTGTGCAGACCACAATAAAAAATGAGGAATTGGCTCAAGTAAATTTGTTGTTGGTTACTGAGATATATAACTCAAATAACAAACAAGTTGCTTCCGAGAAAAGCATGCTTACATTGGATGCCAATGAAGAAAAACTCTTCACGCAACAAATCAATGTTCCAAACCCTAATTTGTGGAGTATTGAAACGCCAAATATGTATTATGCAATAACTAAGATTGTTCGAGAGAATTCTACCACCGATTCCTATAAAACACGGTTTGGTTTTAGAAAAATTGCACACAAAAAAGACGAAGGGTTTTTTCTAAATGATGTGGCAACTTTTGTAAAAGGTGTTTGTTTACATCATGACGGAGGTCTTGTTGGTGCCGCTGTTCCAAAAGGTGTTTGGAAACGAAGACTTAATGCGCTAAAAGACGCAGGAGTGAATGCCATTCGCACATCTCACAATCCATTTTCCGAAGAGTTTTATGATTTGTGTGATGAAATGGGCTTTTTGGTTCAAGCTGAAATTTTTGATGAATTTGACAACCCCAAGGACAAACGTCACAACCTCAATGAAAGAGCTCCTGATGCTATTACTGAGGGATATACCAATCATTTTCAAAAATGGGGAAAAAGTGATTTAACGCGCACCATGTTAAGGGACAGAAATCACCCTTCGATTTTTGAATGGAGTATTGGGAATGAAATTGAGTGGACTTATGAACACTATAAACACGTTAGCGGATTATGGGATCCAGGGGTAAAACCCTACTGGAACAGAGTCCCAGATTTATCTGCTGACGAAATGAAAGCACGCTACAAAAATTTACCAGAAAGAGAATATGTGCTAACAGAAACAGCGCAAAGATTAGCCAATTGGACTCGAGAATTAGACCCAACCCGTCCAGTTACTGCAAATTTGATTATTCCAGTAGCAAGTTTGGCTTCTGGATATGCGGCAACATTAGATATTGTTGGATTTAGTTATCAAGTGAATCAATACAATTGGAGCAAGAAAAATTACCCTGATATGCATTTTACTGGAAATGAAAATTCAGGTGCTTGGGAAGAATGGAACTCGATTATTGAAGATCCCATGGTATACAGCATGTATATGTGGACAGGTATTGATTATATGGGTGAAGCACACGCCAAATGGCCCCAAAAAGGATGGCATGGTGATATTTTGGATTTGGCTGGGTTTAAAAAATCCGGATGGGACCACTTTAAATCGGTTTGGGTAAATACGCCCAATATTGCCTTGGGAACCTATAAAATGGATGACTCTTTTTCTGTAGACCTACTAAGCGGAAAGCCAGTGCCAAAAAGCCCAAAATCATTAAAATGGGATAATTTAAAGGCAAACAAATCTTGGAATTATAAAGAGGGAGACACTATCATGGTAGAGGTTCCAACTAATTTACATAAAGCTGAATTAGTACTAAACGGAAAATCTTTGGGATGGCGATCTTTAAGTAATGCTCCAGATAGAATTTTGAGGTGGGCCGTTCCTTTTAAACCTGGTACTTTGATGGTTAGAGGTGGTTTTGATGGAAATGAAATAGCGGCAAAACTTTCGACAACCTCAAAACCTACCGCAATTAAAATTACAACCGACGCTCAATTGCTTTCTGCTAATGGCTACGATGTTGCCCATATAATAGCACAGCTTATTGATGAAAAAGGCTTGCCAGTGACTACAGAAGAAGCTACTCTTACTTTTGACGTGAATGGAGATGTGAAAATTTTAGGCGTTGATAACGGTTCAAACCGAAGTACTCAAGACTATCAAACAAATAAAGTAGTTACTTCAAAAGGTCGTGCACTGCTTTTAGTTCAGTCGATTAAAGGAAAGTCAGCTAACGTAAAAATAAAAGTTAGTTCATCCGATTTAAACAGTAATGAAATACAAATTAGAGTTAATAGATAGTAAGTTTTATATGCGTTTTGTGATTCGTAAAATAAGGAATATTGTTGTGGTTGTATCTGTCATTTTTGGAACAGATTATTCCCTTTTTGCTCAAGAAGATAAGCGAATAGTTATGGACGCCACAGTAGATTTTCCTGTGCTTAAAGTTGACGGATTTGTACCCGCCAATAAAAAGGATAACTCAACTTTTTTGTCTGTTAATGCTGGAAAGTATAAAGATGTTTTCGCTGCTGTTAATGGAAGTTTTTTTGGAAAAACTGGTGTTTATGATATTACACTAAATACCCTTAAAGAGTTTGATGGAGAATCATCATATCGTATCAGAATTGATGGAAAACTTGTTGGGACATACCAGAATCCAAGAACGGATAAATCAGGAGATTTTACTCCTTCAAAAACGACGTTTACTTCTATTAATGTAACTCATGGTGCTTTAATACAAGTCGAGTTTAATTCGCATACTAATGGATTGATTCCGGAAAATGGCGGAACAGCATACGCTAGGGGAAGGTGGTCTTCATTAATATTTGAACATCATCATTCCGATTTACTACAGGAAAAGCTCAATAGCGAACCCATCTCCTCAGCTCAAGTCCCCTATTTTATTGGAGATAATCCAACACCGGAGGGAAAAAAATGGGAAGTTGTATCAGCGTTATCCGATGAATTTGATGAACCAGAGATTAACAAGAAGAAATGGGTTTCAGATCCAGCTGCTCACCCACACTTAAAGTGGCATGGCAGACAACCTGCCTTATTTCAGTCTAAAAATTTAAAAATCAAAAATCATGAGCTAACGATTGAAGTAGGGAAACTCCCAAAACCCGTTACGGTAGCTCCTTACAACAAACCAACTACATATGAATTTTATGGAGGTATTCTTCGCTCAAAGGCGACCACAAATGTTGGTAATTATTACGAGTGTAGGATGAAAATGAATAAGACCGAAATGGGTGGAGGATTTTGGTTGATGGGCTTTAACTCCGCATGTGACAAAAAACACGAAATTGATATTTCTGAGTCTGTTGGTGTAATTAGCGATTTAGCACCAGACTGGGTCAAAAATAAAGGGTGGGACAATATTTTCCATGCAAATAGTATAAGACGGGAAGACCCTTGCCAATCAGATCAGAGTAGAGACAGCGGACATGTGAAAACGCCAACAAAAAACCATGAGAAGTATTATGTTTTTGGGTGTTGGAGGAAGAGTGCTACCGAGTTGTTGTTTTACATGGATGGAAAATATCAATTTACCTTAACTCCTCCTGTTCCATTTGACCAGGATATGTATATGCAGTTTTCTATTGAAAGTTATAATTGGAATCCATTTGCTCTCAATGGGAGTAAAGTTGAAACAGCATCTGTTTCAGACAGAACTACGCATGTTGATTATATTAGAACATTTAAACTCACGGATTTATAGTTTTTGGCAGTATACAAGTAAAGAAAAATTAAAACATGCTTTGTTTTTGATGTTTAGAGAGACAAAAAAACTCTAAAACACGTTGTGAAATTTGGATGTTATAATTCTTAGTTTAAGACTATAACAAGTCGGGATGACAGGATTTGAACCTGCGACCCCACGCACCCCATGCGTGTGCGCTACCAGGCTGCGCCACATCCCGTGGTTATAATAACTAAAGATTTATTTTCGGTTTGGCAGGGTTACTCCGTGTGGTTGTCAGACCACTTACTGAGTTTTTTCCTGAACACTTTCCGATTATATTGGAATGCGATGACAGGTCATCAACTTTCCATAATTTATCTTAGTCGGGGTGGCAGGATTCGAACCTGCGACCTCCTGCTCCCAAAGCAGGCGCGATGACCGGGCTACGCTACACCCCGTAAAACGGACTGCAAATATAGAATATATCATTACCCGAACAAACTTAATTTTTTATCATTTTCGATAATAGATTGATAATAACTTTTGATACGTAAAGCGTTTTATAAAACATTTATTCCTGTACATTTGAAGGTAAATTTAGCACCATGAGCAATCAGCCTGAACATATCAAAACACTTATTATTGGTTCTGGACCTGCAGGATATACAGCTGCAATTTATGCTGCTCGGGCAGATCTTAAGCCCGTAGTTTACACGGGATTAGAACCTGGAGGACAACTTACCACTACCACCGAAGTAGATAATTTCCCAGGGTATCCAGAAGGGATTGATGGTCCTGCCATGATGGTACAACTGCAACAACAAGCCGAGCGTTTTGGTACTGAAGTGCGTATTGGTATGGCTACTGCAGTGAATTTTTCCTCTGAAGTTGGTGGTACACATCGAATAACTATCGATAATGACAAAGAGATTACGGCCGATACCGTTATTATTTCGACAGGAGCTACGGCCAAATATTTAGGCCTACCTAGCGAACAACGCCTTCGAGGTGGTGGTGTTTCTGCCTGTGCAGTGTGCGATGGATTTTTCTACAAAGGCCAAGATGTAGCTATTGTAGGTGGTGGCGATACTGCGGCTGAAGAAGCAACGTATTTGGCTAATATCTGTAATAAGGTAACCATGCTTGTACGTAAAGATCACATGCGTGCTTCAAAAGCAATGCAGCACAGGGTAACTTCGACACCAAATATCGATTTGCGGTATAACACTGAGATAGATGAAGTTTTAGGCGATCAAGTAGTTGAAGGTCTTCGGATGGTAAATAATCAAACAGGGGAGAAGGAAGAAATTGCCATAACGGGCTTGTTTATTGCGATTGGACACAAACCCAACACCGAAATTTTTAAAGGGCAACTTGATATGGATGAAGCGGGCTACCTGATTACGAAAGGAAAATCCACTAAAACAAACCTCCCAGGAGTATTTGCCTCAGGGGATGTACAAGATAAAGAATACCGCCAAGCAGTAACAGCAGCAGGAACAGGATGTATGGCAGCATTAGACGCAGAGCGCTATTTGGCTACTGTAGAATCTGCGTAATTCCAAATATGATGAAAATCTCACCTTCAAGGATTAATTGGTTTACTTTATATAAACTTCCTGCAGCGTATTTTACAGGGGTCCGAGTCCGAGAGGTAAATGATATATCGTGTACTGTTAGTGTTCGTTTGAAATGGGTAAATAAAAATCCGTTTCGCTCTATGTTTTGGGCGGTTCAAGGCATGGCCGCTGAACTTTCCACAGGAGTATTGCTAATGCAAACGCTTTCTCAAAAAAACATAAAAGCCTCTATGCTTGTCATAGAAACCAAAGCCACCTTTTCCAAAAAAGCGATTGGTAAAATTGTGTTTGATTGTACTCAAGGTGCAGAAGTAGCCAACACATTAGCAGAAGCTACCCAAGAACCAAAGCAAATTTGGCTACACGCCAAAGGCATAGATGCAGCAGGGGATGAGGTTTCAGCATTTTCTTTTTTATGGTCCATTAAGGTTAAGAATTAACATTTCTTCAACACTTTTGTATTGTCAAAAAATATTACTTCGCATACAAACAAGCCAATATGACAACCAAATTAAATCTACCATATTTTAAGATGGTACTTTCCAAGGTTTACGGCTACCCAGCAGTATTCAAAAATGAGCTTGATAAAGCAAAGTTGCACTTAAGTGCCTATGAATACAAATTATTGAAAACGTGGTTAGCACAAAAGCAGTTTTCTAGCTTGACTTTGGACTAATAATTTTTACATCTTCGTAAACAATCGCACCTCTAATAATAGCGCGTATTTTTTCATGCAACGCATTTATGATGTGCAGTTTTAGTCCGCGCTTATGGTACACTACACTTACTTCTCGTGCAGGTTCTGGCGTTCGAAACGATTTTAAATTTTGTTGATGTTTTTCCCCTAATTGCCGTGTATTTAGATAGGGCAGTAGCGTAATCCCTAGCCCTTCATTTGCCAATTGCACTAGGGTTTCAAAACTCCCGCTTTTAATTTCAAATGGGGTTGGTGCGTTGTTTTTTAACGTACAGATATTTAATGCAGCATCTCTAAAACAATGCCCGTCTTGTAATAATAACATACGCTCTTTATTGAGCATATCCGAAGTGATTTCCTTTTCTTGATTTAATTTAGAATGCGAAGGGGCATACACGATAAAGGGTTCGTAGTACAAGGGTTTTTCGACTAGCTGTTCTAAGCCTAGCGGGGTAGCAGCAATTCCAGCATCAAGTGTTCCTTTTTCAAGGTGTTCCAATATTTGTTGGGTTGGCATTTCCTCAATTTCCAACACTAACTGCGGATATGCCTTCAATACAGTTTGCAAAAACATAGGCAATAATGTTGGCATTATGGTAGGGATAATCCCCAATTTAAATGTACCTCCAATTAGCCCCTTTTCTTGCTCAACAACATCTAGCATACGTTCCGATTCCGAAACGATTAATTTTGCTTGTTCAATAATTTTCCTCCCTACTTCTGTTAGTCCAATAGGTTTTTGTGCTCTGTCAAATATGATTAAATCAAGCTCTTGCTCTAGTTTTTGAATTTGCATGCTTAGAGTAGGTTGTGTTACAAAAGCGTGTTCGGCAGCCGTAGTAAAATTACGGTGCTCAGCAACGGCGATACAGTATTTAAGTTGGGTTATGGTCATAATTATTCGTTTAAAACAGTAACACGCATGCGCATGTTGGTTAGCGGCCACTCACGTTTGTCTGTGGGTAGCGCATTTATTGCATCAACAATATCCATGCCGCGTATTACCTTTCCAAAAACCGTGTAATTTCCGTCAAGATGATAGGCGCCTGGAGATTGTTGTACGATAAAAAACTCGTAGGGCGATGCCAATTTATGCGGATTTTCAATCTCACTACTGGGCATAGAAACCGTTCCGCGATGATGTTTTAACCCATTGTGTGTGTCGGGAGGGAGTAAGTATTTTCCAATTTGCCTACGTTTTTTCCCTGTATCAAAATTGTCAGAGTTTCCGCCTTGGATGATAAAGTCAGTAACGACACGGTGAAAATAGGTGCCGTCAAAATATTTTTGTTTGGTTAAGAAAATAAAATTAGCTCTGTGGTAGGGCGTTTGCTCAAATAATAAAATGTCAAAACTGCCCATAGGTGTTTCGATACGCACTTTATTTTCAGGGTTTTCAGCCGCAAATCGCTGCAAAAAGGGAATCGCTGTTTCAGCACTTAACGGTAAATCTCCTTTCCTTTTGAATTCAACAGCCTTTTTTGGTGCCGGTTTGACAGTGGAAACTATTTCTTTTGGTGTTTTTTTTGCTTTTTCAGAAGAACTGCAAGACACCATTATCCCCACCAAACAACAATATAATGCGTATTTCCAGTAATGTTTTTGCATGTGATAAAGGTACGTTTTCTTGTTTTATGCTTATTAACTTGCCTTTTGTATTTTTGTATTTCAAAACCAAATCGTGTTTAAACGCAATCCTTTTGGACATTATCTTTTTATCAAGCTATGGCTGATTCGCCTCTTGGGATGCATCACGCGTAAACGTTTTAATGGCTTTAATGACCTTCAGATACGTGGCTCAGAAATTATTCGGCAATTACCAGATAAAAATGTCTTGTTTATCTCAAACCATCAAACCTATTTCGCCGATGTAACGGCTATGATGCATGTTTTTTTTGCAAGCTTAGCAGGCAGGGATGATAACCTAAACTATTTGCGTTATATATGGCGTCCAAAGCTGAATGTGTATTATGTGGCAGCCAAAGAGACCATGAAAGCGGGTTTGTTGCCAAGAATTTTAGCGTATACAGGGTCTATTTCTATTGAGCGTACATGGCGGGAAAAAGGCAAGGAAATCAATCGTCAAGTAAAAATGAGTGACGTTTCCAACATCGGAAAAGCACTGGGTGATGGATGGGTTATCACGTTTCCTCAAGGTACAACCAGACCTTTTGCTCCAGTGAGGAAAGGCACACTACACATTATTAAAACCTATAATCCTGTAGTAGTTCCTATTCAAATTGATGGATTTCGCCGGTCTTTTGATAAAAAAGGAATTTTTATCAAAAAGAAAGGGATTAAGCAATCAATGCAAATCAAACCACCTATCACCTTTGACCTTGAAAAATCAAATGATGAGTTGATTGCACAAATTAGCGAAGCCATTGGGCAAGTGAAAAAATAATTACTTCAAGATGCCCGCACAGCTGATGCGCGCACCTGCCGCTCCAGAGGGCTGCGAAACAAAATCGTCTGCGCCTTTATGTACAAT